>DAIEQA010000011.1:0-3021 GCA_027348115.1 Ignavibacteriales bacterium | reverse complement strand
CTCCTTTTTATTTAGATAAATAACTGCTGATTGCATCCTTAACCTTAATTGTACCTTTGTAACCGTCAACGATTTTAACTTCCCCTTTTTTAAGAGCTTCTTCGGCTTTATCTCCAACGCGACCGGTAAGTAATACCTCAGCGCCCTTATTAATGATTAATTCGGCAGCTTTAGGTCCGGCGCCGCTCTGCATTTGTTCACCAAGATTTGATACGGCTTCAAACTTCATTGTCTCGGAATCTACTATTAAAAAATACTGGCAGCGTCCAAACTGTTCGCTTACAAGGGCATCCATCGATCCGCCCGTTGATGTTACTGCTATTTTCATTTTACACCTTTCTATTAATTGACTGAAATTTCAATTTGTAATTCCAACTGTTTATAAATAGTAAGAATTTCTTCCCTTATATTTTCATTAATCTCAACAATGTTTTTGCCATTGATAAGAGCTTTCATAAATTCCGGATCAAAGGGTATTGATCCGATGATGGGAATCTTTTCGCTTTCCGCGTATTTAAATATTTGTTCAGTTATCCTTTCGTTCAAATCGTATTTGTTGATTACAATACCGGGTCTAATTTTGAATGTATTTAATAGATCAACCAACCGCTTCAAATCATGAATGCCGGATAGAGTTGGTTCGGTAACAATAACTACAAAATCTGCTGAAGCTAAACTTGCGTTTACAGGGCATCCTATTCCCGGAGGTCCATCAACAATTACCCATTCAATTTCGGATGAAATATTTTCCAGCGCCTTCTTTTTAATTTCGCTTACAAGTTTGCCGGAATTTCCTTCACCCGGAAAAAGTTTTGCATAATAAAATTTCGATTCATCCGGCAGTTCACATTCAAAATATGAGCCGGATTTTGTTGGATTGAATTTGATCGCTTCGTTAGGGCAAATACGAAAACAGAATCCGCATCCTTCGCAGCTTAATTGATCTATAGTAAAATTGTTAATTGCGTCGAAACGGCAGACAGCTTCGCACATTCCGCATTCCACGCATTTATCAATATCTATAGTTGCTTTTTTGCCACCAGAGAAATCATAGCTATTAATTATTTCCGGTTTAAGAAGAAGATGAAGATTTGCCGCGTCAACATCGCAATCAATTACTACTTTTTTCTTTATCAAACTTGCAAACGCAGCGGATAACGTTGTTTTGCCGGTTCCGCCTTTTCCACTTAGTATTACTATTTGTTTATATGATTTATCCGGCATTTACATTTTCCAATATTTCAATAATTCTATTATGAAGGGCAATAAAATTTTTTTTCAATTCGGGATATTTGATTAAAGGCAGTGTTCCTTCCGAATACGATTCGGCATATTTTCTATCAAATGGAATTTTAAGAAGGACTTCGATACTTATTTCCCTTAAGAAATTTTCCATTTCTTCGAATGTAGGATCGTATTTATTGATAACAACGCCGAAAGGAACATTTATCGTTTTTAATACTTCGATTGCCAGTTTCAAATCGTTTAGCCCGAACGGAGTTGACTCTGTAACAAGGATGCAGAAATCGGAATCCTTTACTGTTTCCACCATTGAACAGGAAGTGCCGGGCGGGGAATCGAGTATGTTAATTTTTCCTTTAACAATTTTCTTTTTCACTTCTTTAATTAGCGGCGCTGCCGCAACCTCCCCGATGTTTAATAATCCGTCCGCGAAAAAAATTTTATCGTGTGTAATTCCGACTCTAACAACACCGATCTCTTTTACTCTTTCTGTGATAACTTTTGAAGGACAAAAATAGATGCAAGCGCCGCATCCATGACACATTTCATCGAAAAGAACAATTTCGAATTTGAGATTTATCAATGCGTTAAATTCACAAACCTCAACACACTTGCCGCAGAACGTGCATTTATCTTGATTGATTAAAGGAAGTATTTTTTTAGCGCTCTCTTCCGAGATAAATTCCGGGCTAAGCAGAAGATGCCCGTTTGGTTCTTCAACATCGCAGTCAATGTAAACACTTTCTGAAATGACGGAAGCAAGACTTGCCGCAACGGTGGTTTTACCCGTGCCGCCTTTGCCGGAAGCAATAGATATTATCACACAGAACCCCTAATTACAATTATGTTCGTTTTCATGATTGTGTTTGCAAGCTTCGTAACCCAATAACTTGCCCCTGATGAAACGATCCAACGCTTCCTCGTAAAGAAGCCCGGGAGCGGTTATAACATCGATTCCAAATGACAAGAAGTTGGAAACTGCTTTTTGTCCCATACCGCCGGCAATAATTGTGCTGACGTTGAACTGTTTTACATAACCCGGCAATTGACAAGAGCCGCCATGTTCACCGGCAAGCGGATTAAAAAATATCTCTGTCTTCAAGATTTTTTTATGCTCGTCGAGTTCGCACACGTTAAATTTTGAACATCTTCCAAAATGTTCTGCAACTCTTTCTTCGGCACCAATTTCTTCAATTGCTACTGCTAAACGCTGATTCATATTATCTCCATCATTTGTATGAGTAGAAGTCAGTTCAAAAAAATAGAGGAGTTGTGCTAACTTCTAATCTTAATTTTATTTGTCATATTTATATCTAAGGATGCTGTTACTTTTCCAAAAGCGATCTTAGCATCCAAACTGTCTTCTGATATTTTCCCATAAAACCGTAAAACATTCCGGCTGAAACTTCGTCATTCAAAGGGTTCTGCATCTTGTGAGCTGATGAATTCAACTTCTCAATAATTGTTTCAAAATCATTGATGATTGTTTGAACCATTACAAAATATTCTGGGAAATTGCCGGGATTCTCTTCCAATGTAGAAAGCTCCCAAAACACTTTCATTAACAAAATCCGTTATCCACTTTCTGCTCTCAGAAGGTGAACAGCAAGTATGGAATAGATCCCTTAACCGATGTAGTCCTAATCGTTTAGTTGCTGCTGTCTCAACGAGGACAGCAAAATCTTCCACCTCAATAAGCGTAATATTGCCCAGCAACCTAGCTTCCTTAACTACTGCGGAGTTCTCTTCCTTCTTGTCCGAAAATTGTTTGCCCACAAC
>DAIEQA010000010.1:0-8611 GCA_027348115.1 Ignavibacteriales bacterium | reverse complement strand
GGGAATTGATCGGTATCCCAACCGTTTTGATTATCCCCGCGATTCGCATCTATGCTGCCGAACATTCCGGCATCAACGGCACATTGAATTTCATGTTGGAAGGTGTGGCCTGCCAAAGTTGCATGATTTACTTCTATGTTCAATTTGAAATCTTTATCCAATCCGTAATTACGAAGGAATCCGATAACCGTTTCGGTATCATAATCATACTGATGCTTTGAAGGTTCCATCGGCTTGGGCTCAATTAAGAATACTCCTTTAAATCCATTCTTCCTCGCGTAGTCTCTTGCTAAAGAAAGGAACATGGCCATATGTTCTTTCTCTCTTTTCATATTCGTGTTAAGAAGAGACATATAACCTTCCCTTCCGCCCCAGAAAACATAATTATCGCCGCCTAATTCGATCGTGGCATCAAGCGCGCGTTTTACTTGCGACGCTGCATGAGCCACAACTTTGAAGTCCGGATTTGTAGCTGCGCCGTTCATATAACGCTTGTGAGAAAACAAATTTGAAGTTCCCCAGAGTAATTTAACGCCGGAAGTTTTTTGTTTTTCCTTCGCATATTCTACAATTGCCTCAAATCTTTTATCGAATTCTAAAATTGAATCCGCTTCCTCCATTGCGTCGATATCATGAAAGCAGTAATAAGGAATGCTCATCTTTGTAATAAATTCAAAAGCTGCATCCATTTTTGCTTTGCCGCGGGAAATCGGGTCGGCTTCATGATTCCACGGAAGATCTTTTGTACCGGGGCCGAATGGATCGCCGCCGGTTCCGCAGAAGCTGTGCCAGTAAGCGGCTGCAAACCTAAAATATTCTTTCATCGATTTGCCGAAAACAATTTTGTTTTCATCATACCACCTAAAGGACAAAGGATTTTTAGAATCCTTGCCTTCATATTTGATTTTACCTATTCCGGTAAAATATTCTTTACTGCCTACTAAGTATTCCATTTTTTTCCTACCAATTTATTTTAGAAATAATTTTAATTTTGAAAGCCACAAGTTATATGCAGATATGCTTGATTCTTTTTCTTTATCGATGCAATTAATCTCGCCGACTTTGTTCAACGATTGGAAAGCTTCCTTAAATGATCCGTAAAACCCCGCACCGTACGCAGCGCCTCGGGCGGCTCCTTGAGCTCCATCGGTATCATACAATTCTATGGACGCGCCGGTTATATTGGAAAGCGTCTGAGAGAATATACTGCTCAAAAACATATTTGCTTTGCCGGCCCGTATTACTTGAATCTCTAAGCCCATCTCTTTCATTATATCTACGCCGTACTTAAACGAAAACGCAATTCCTTCTTGCGCCGCCCTTAAAACATGCGCCTTAGTATGCCGGTTAAAATCAAGATCGTTTATTTGGCATCCTATGTTTTGATTTTCCAAAACACGTTCGGCTCCGTTACCAAACGGTAAAATTGAAACGCCGTCCGAACCAATGCTCACTTTTCCAGCGAGGGAATTCATCCCATCATAAGATAAATCGGAAGCAAAGTTTTTCCTTATCCATGAATTGAGAATTCCAGTTCCATTGATACAAAGCAGAACACCAAGCCGATTATTTTCATTATCGTTATTAACATGAATAAAAGTATTGACCCTTGATTTAGGATCGTAATTCACCTTATCGATAACACCGTAAACAACACCTGAAGTGCCGGCCGTCGCTGCAATCTCTCCAGGGTTCAAGACGTCGAGAGAAAATGCATTGTTAGGTTGATCTCCTGCTCGATAAGAGATTACTATTCCTTCATTGAAACCTAATTCGGCAGCTGCCGATTTTGTTAAGCGTCCTTGTTCGCCGAATGTTGGTTTAATATTGGGCATTAAGGAGCTATCGATTTCATAATTGCTAAGTACATCCTTCGAAATATTCTTTTCTTTAAAATCCCAAAAAATACCTTCCGACAAACCGGAAACGGTTGACACAACCTCCCCGGATAATTTCATCGCAATGAAATCGCCGGGAAGCATCCACTTAAATATTTTTTTGTAATTCCCCGGCTCATTTTCCTTAACCCATCTAAGTTTAGAAGCCGTAAAGTTGCCGGGAGAATTTAACAGATGAC
Source organism: Ignavibacteriales bacterium (assembly GCA_027348115.1). GTDB lineage: Bacteria > Bacteroidota > Ignavibacteria > Ignavibacteriales > Melioribacteraceae > Fen-1258. The sequence continues at coordinate 6,534 of DAIEQA010000010.1, read as the reverse complement.
TTAAACATCTTTCGCCGCCGATTTTATCAAATGCGATATTGCCAATTTCAACGGCACGGCTATCGCACCAAATAATCGAAGGACGAATTACACTTTGATTCTTATCAACAAGAACAAGTCCGTGCATCTGGTAAGAGATTCCAATGCTCTTGATCTCTTTGCCGTCAATGTGATTTTCAGATAGAAGTTTTCGAGTTAATAATTTCACATACTCCCACCATGTTTCCGGATCCTGTTCGGCCCATCCAACATAAGGAGAGTTAATTTTCATTTCCTCTTTAGGATAAAAACCGCCGGCAACCATTTTTCCGTTTTCAACGTTAATTATGGCCGCCTTTATTGAACTGCTTCCGATGTCATAACCAATGCTTAACATTTTTTAGCTCCGAATTATTTTGCCACTCCCAACGGCGAAAAATAAATGAATACACCAATTATTATAATAACCACTACTGCCGACAATACAACATCAAATTTGTTCCAACTTGCGCGCGAATGCGCTTTATCCTCTGCAACAGTAGTAGCGTAAGTTAATCCGTTCAATTGTTTTTCGGATGGTTTTTCCGTAGCCAGGCTTACAATTACCATTAATGCAATTGAGAATAAGAATAGAAGAATGCAGAAATAAAGAAAGTTGATGGTTGCGAAAGTATAAAGTATTCCGCTTAAATCTTCCTTCATTAGTTCAAGCGCAATGCGAAGTAAGCCGATTATGAATCCCACGACCATGGCGGTAAAAGCGCCCTTTCCGTTAATACGTTTTGAGAATACTCCTAATAAAAAGACTGCAGCAATTGGAGGCGCTAGATACGACTGAACGCTTTGCAAATATTGATAAAGAATATCCGAAATTCCTTTCATGAAAGGAATCCAGAGCATTCCAAGAATTACCGCGATGCCGGTAGCAATTCTTCCAACCTTAACCAATTCTTTCTCCGAAGTGTTCGGCTTAATCTTTTGGTAGATATCCATAGTAAACAGAGTTGAACAGGCGTTGTAAACCGCGGCAAGCGAGCTCATCAAGGCCGCCAATATTCCGCCAGCAAGAATTCCTCTAACTCCAACCGGAAGAAGTGTTTTTACGAGCGTTGGAAAAGCTTGATCTGACTGAGGCAATTGAATTTTACCGGTGCTTGCTAAAACGTATGCAATAAGTCCCGGCATTAAAAAAATAAAAAAAGGGAAAAGCTTCAAATAAGCTGCAAAGATGGTTCCCCTTCTGGCTTGTTGTTCGTTTCTTCCGGCTAAACATCTTTGAACAATGTGCTGATCTGTACACCAGTACCAAAGACCGACTATAGGCGAAGCAAATAAAATTCCGAGCCACGGGAAATTAGGATCGGAAAGCGGGAGGAACATATTCAGATGCTCTTTAGTAACCGAATGCATCAATGTATCCCATCCGCCCACATGAATAATGCCGGTAATGGTAAGAATTATTGAACCGCCGAGAAGAATAATTGCTTGAAGAGTTTCCGTATACATTACCGCATGAAGCCCGCCGAAAATTGTATAGATGCCGGTAATCACAATAAGTATTATTGCGCCGGTCCAAAAATCAATTCCAAGAAATGAATTGAAAACCACAGCGCCGGCATAAATGGTTACAGATACTTTTGCGATGATATAACTTAACAACTGAACAATCGAAAGAAGCCATCTTGCTTTTTCGTTATAGCGTCTTTCCAAAAATTCGGGCATTGTAAATACTCTGCTGCGCATATAAAACGGAACGAATACCCAGCCGAGAATAAGAACAATCCAGGAATGAAGTTCGTAATGACCCATAGCTAAACCTGATTTGGCGCCGGTGCCGGCCAATCCGACAATATGTTCTGAGCCGACGTTCGATGCAAGAATTGAAGCCCCAATAACAAACCAACCGAGATTTCGATTAGCCAGGAAATAATCTGTGGGAGAATCTTTTTTGCGTTTGATAGACCAATATGATATTCCGGCAATTAGTAAAAAATAAGCTCCGACGAATATCCAATCGACAAGACCAAGGAATGTCATTTTTTACCTCATTAGTGTAGTTAGCTCTTTGGGTGTACAAAATACACCAAGGAAAATTAAAAAGCATCAACAAAATGTGTTCCTAGTACACTTTTTTTGTTTTGATTGACACCGGAATAATTTATTTTGGATCAGCTTTTTTCACATCCGGATGATGCTATGTCGCATGTATTAAAAGATATCATAAAAAATCTTTCTATCGATTGCGTAGTTTTTGGTTTTGAAAAACAATGCATGGAAGTATTACTTGTTAAGCGCGCTATAAATCCCAATAAGGGTAAATGGGCGCTGCCGGGAGGATTCATTAAGAAAGGCGAAAAAGTTGAGGGCGCGGGTCAAAGAATTCTTGAAGCGACTACCGGCATTAAAAATATCTATCTTGAGGAAGTTGCCATCTTTGACGATATAAAAAGATTTCCGCTGTGGCGCGTTTTTACAATTGCTCACTATGCGCTGGTAAGTCCGGAAAATTATTCTCTTCATCCTGGAATAGATACAAGCGCGGTTCAATGGTTTAAACTAGCCGAATTGCCGGAACTTCCCTTCGACCACCAGGAAATAGTTCAAGCTGCGCTTGATAAACTGAGAACCAGGGTACGATATAAACCTATCGGTTTTGAGTTACTTCCGCAAAAATTTACTTTGCCGCGCTTGCAAAAACTTTACGAAGTAATTCTCGGCAAAAAGCTGGATAAGAGAAACTTTCGTAAAAAATTAACCAAGATGAATCTTCTCAAAAAATTAAACGAAAAGGACAAGACAAATAAACGTAGAGCCGCTAATCTTTATAAGTTCGACAAGACCACCTACAACAAATTAAAAGACAAAGGTTTTATATTCGAGCTGTAGCTTATTTGAGTAAGATGAATTTCTTTGTCTGTTCGAACTTGCCTGAAATCAATTTGTAAAAATAAACGCCGCTGGCCAGTTTACTTGCATTATACTCCAATTCATAAGTGCCGGCAGGCGCGGTCTCATCATTAAGAATTGCATCAACCAATTTTCCGGTTAAATCATAAATCAGCAGACTGACGCTTCCTGATTCCTCTAATGAAAATTTTATCCTCGTTGCCGGATTAAATGGGTTAGGATAATTTTGGTACAATTCGAAATGATGCGCAACAGGATGATCCTTAACGGAAACAAAACTATCCGCCTTATACAATTCTATTCCGTTACCCGTGCCGAGATTTCTTGAGTACTTCATGTCAATCGCATTATCCCAATGCTCATGAACTCCAAGACTTGGCACATGTACTCCGTTTCCGTCGGGATCATATTTTACTCTAGCCGGCCAATTTGTAGAATCTGCTGCTTGATGAAGATAGTCGTCAACTCCATCCATCTGGACATAAGTGCCGGAACCGGTGCTCGCTGCGCGTTCTGCAGTAAACTCGGCTCTTAAAAAATCATATCCTACGGATTCAATGGCTACTGGATCGAGAGACGCAAATACAGACGACATATAATCATTGTTGAACGGAGCCATTTGCCATTTCAATGGTTTATCCAATTCATAATCCGTAGCCCATAAAGCATCGCAGATGTAAAAAAGATTTTTCTTTCCAAGGTATTTGGAACCCATTATATCGACTTGAACTCGATATAGCCCGTAACCCGGTCGGGAAATTCCGTTTTCCATTTCCATCGGCGCAATTAATCCGTTATGAAGATGAGAAGCATTGACGCGAGTATGTGAGCCAAAATGATTTTTAGCGAACATTGTAAGGCCCGCGCGTTTATGACCTTTTAACTGAGGAATGTTTATCATGTACTCGCAACTATCGAATATCGAGTAGAGATCATCTTGAATAATTGAACCGGTGCCGCCAGGTCTTGAGGGGTCCCAAACTTCGGGACGAAGCACTTCTCCATTATCGGAATAATGAATTATAGCAGTTGAACTGGCCGTAACTTTTTCTCTTCCAAGAGTGGAGTAAGTGTTATCAAGATAATGAACATTAGGAAATTCACCGTGCCATAAATCGTAAAGATGTTTGTAGATATGTTTCATCGGGTCGCCGATATATATATCGCTTTGCGCAACGCCGACAACATTTACAAGTTGTCTAAGCACCGATAAAACAACCGGCCCGGAAGTCTCTGATACTCCATAATAATTGTTCGTGACTTTGGCTAAGTTGGATGTATTAAAATTTCCGCCCCAGCTGCTTGTTGCGTTTATTTTGATAAATATTTTTTCACCGGCTTTATAGCCAACGCTTCCCTTTCCCATATAATTATTATGATACTTGAAAATAGCATCCCAGGAATCATCATCCCTCGTTTTTCCGGTAAGAGATTTTATGGCGTTTGAAACCATGTTATCTACAACATTTTGATCCGTGTTTTCCGGCATAAACCAAGCATGACCCAATGCGGAAGGGTTACAATTTTCGTTTGTAGCGTCTGCGTTATGAACCCACACAACTCTACCGGGAAAAATTCCTTTAGCCACACCAATTGGATTATTCGCTTCTACAACTGCATCGGGAATTTCAATGTTTTTTAGACCGGCATGATCGATGTAATAGAGACTGCCGAAACCGCTAACAGCAATAAATCCGACTACAAAATACGGTGAGAGGAAAATTTTTTTCTTAGTCCGCCAAAATGCTGCGGCGGATGCGAGCATCAAAATTATATATGCTACAAAACCAGTAGCAAACGGCATTGCAGTTTTTACGCACGGGTATTCAATACGGCTCGGCTTGGTTAATACACGGCACAAAACCCAAATTAATGCGGCGAGTCCAACTAAGGGATAGATCAAGCGGTAAAAACCGTTTAATTGTTTTAGACCTTTTATCTTACCACTCTTAGGACATACTTTAAAAAATTTTTCTTGAAGTTTTTTCATCATGACATCACCGGTCGTTTATTTTATAAAGAGAATCTCATCCTAATATTATCCACTATTAATACTGTTTATCCTTCTCAATTCATTAAATTATTTCAGTCCTAATTCTTTGCACATCCGGTAAAAGTTGGAGGGAGCTAAACCCAGCCGTTCGGCAGCGTAGGAGTCGGAACTTGAAATACTACGCACATACTTAAAATATTTTATGCGGAAAATTCTTTCCATCTCTTTCAGCGGCAAAACTTGCCCTTGATGCATCTCTTCAAAATTGGTTTCTTCTTTAATAATGATATGATCACGGAGAATCATCGGGTTGCTTACATCCTTAGCTGTAATTTTTCCGTTGCAATTAAGAATAAGCCGTTGAACAACGTTTCTCAATTCACGCACATTTCCTGGCCATTTATAATGCAGCAAAATCTCCCGGGCTTCTTCATTAACATCCGGGCTTTCCACATCTAAATCCTGGCTGAAGTATTTTAAGAAGTGATCGAAGAGAAGAAGTATATCGTTGCCTCTTTGTTTAAGCGGAATAATATCAAGCGGAACAACATTGAGACGATAATAAAGATCTTCCCTAAACCGATTATTGTTTACTTCGTTTGCCAGGTTTTTATTCGTAGCTGCTATAATTCGAACATTCACGGAAATTTTTTCTGTTCTGCCAATTTTTTCAATCTCGCCTTCTTGAATTACGCGCAGCAATTTTACCTGCGCCGAAGGAGGCAGTTCAGCAACCTCATCAAGGAATAGAGTGCCGTTATTTGCAATTTCGAATAAGCCGGGTTTATGACCGGAAGCTCCCGTGAAAGCGCCCTTTTCATAACCAAAGATCTCGCTCTCGATTAACTCGCCCGGAATACTTCCGCAGTTTATAGGAACAAAATTTTCGTACCTTCGCTTACTCTTAAGATAAATATTCCACGCGACTAATTCTTTTCCGGTTCCCGATGGGCCGCTTATAAGAATATTCGCATCGCTTTTAGCATACTTCTCAATATTTTCTTTCAGTTGCAGCATCGGCTTGGATTCGCCGATAATTTTTTTCGACTCGAGCAAATTTTCTATATTCTGCTTGAGTTTCTTATCCGAACGCAGCTTCTGCTTTTCGAGTCTCTTTTTTTCGAACGCGTTAAAAATGCTTAATATAAAATCTGTCGGTTGGTAGATATACTCTTCGATATTCCCGGGGTATTTTGTGCAGTACCAAAATGCGCCTGCCCTCAAAAGATTATTTGCAAAATCATAGTTGGTAATATTAATTGTCATCTTGGTGATAACTATAATCTGGATGAACGGGTCGAAGTCTTTTATTTTGGTGATTAGTTCTTCTCCGCGCAGTCCCCCCGAAATTTGGTAATCGAGAATAACAACGTCGTACTTTTCCGGATTAAATTGTACCAACTCAAGAGCGGCGCGCCCGTTTGATACGGTGTCCACAATTCTAATCCGGGTATCATAAAAGCTAATTGTATTTTGAACGCGTCTTACATCAAAGTCTTCATCTTCAACAAGCAGAATATTTATTAAATCATTTTTACTCATTAGTTAAAAACCCGTTAATTTTTAATTGTCATTGTAAATATACAGCCGGAACCCGGAAGATTCTCGGCATCTAAAGTCCAGCCGCATTTTTCAACCGCCATCTGGTAAGCGAT
>DAIEQA010000001.1:0-15841 GCA_027348115.1 Ignavibacteriales bacterium | reverse complement strand
GGGTTTATCAAAGTTGAGCGAAGGAGAAAATTCATCTTCGAATTCTTTGCCGTAAATACTGCGTCCGCCTTCGCCGGTTCCGAGTGAATCGCCGGTCTGAATCATAAATCCTTTTATCACGCGGTGAAATATTAAATTGTTATAGTAACCTTCTACCGCAAGTCCCACAAAATTTTTTACAGTCATCGGAGCTTCATTAGAAAATAATTCGATCTGAATTGATCCAAGACTTGTCTCAACAGTGGCAATAATTTTATCGCGTCCCTTTAACTCCACCAGCCTGTCAATCGGTAAACCATTCTTGTATTCGTCATTTAGAGAAATCTTTTTATAATTGTCGCATGAAGTGAATATGACCGGCAGCAATAAGAAAAAATATTTTACCAGCTTCATGGCAGTCTCCTTATGCTTGTATAATACCGTAGTAAATCAAGATTAAAAATAATATACCGAGAGCAATTCGATAATAGATAAAAACAAAGGTAGTTTTTCTTCTTAAATAACGAAGCAGAAACTCGATTGATATATAGCCGACTATAGCCGAGGCAATAGTTGCGGTAATTAAATTTATCGCGCCGTGAAGATTAAGATATTTTAGCGATTCATAAAACTCCAGCAATCCGCTTGCAGCTACTGCGGGAACGCTCATTAAAAAAGAAAATCTTGCTGCTGTCTCTCGGTTGAATCCAAGAAACATTCCGGCAGTAATTGTTGTGCCGGATCGCGATGAGCCAGGTATTAACGCAAAACATTGCGCTATTCCTACAATCAACGCATCGTACCAGGTAAGCGATTTCATATCACGGTTAAATTTACCGAACTTTTCGGCGATGGCTAAAATCACGGCAAGTCCAATCAAGCTGCCGGAGATAACATATAAATTCTTTGTAAAGACGCCTTCGATAATATGACGGAACGCGAGCCCAATAACCGCCACCGGCACAGTAGCAATAATTAGGTACCAGCCCATCCTAGAATTTTCGGATTGCTCGCTGATTTTTTTCCTGTTGAACAAATTATCTTTTAAAAAATCATTTATGATATGAATAAGATCCTTCCAAAAATATATTACAACAGCAAGCAATGTTCCCAGCTGAATCACTGCCATAAACGCCGTCCAATGTTCGGGATGATCTGCCGAAATTATATTCATCAATTTTGCCGCAACCGTAAGATGACCCGTACTGCTGATCGGTAGAAATTCGGTGAGGCCTTGAATGATTCCGAGAAAAACAGCTTCGAGGATATTCACATTACTCCTTTATAATTGATATGTTAAACCTAGATAGATACCGATAGAGAATGAATTTAAATTCACATTGTTGCCCGTTGCGGGATTCACGATCGGCGATCCTGAACGCGTTATATCTCCGGGAAAATCATAACGAATATCGGCGCCGATGAGAGCATAGAGATGATCGCTCAGCAATGTATTTCCAGCCGCACGCAGAAGCAAACCTAATCCGGATGCCGAATAATTTTCCGTGCTCATTAATTTTTGCGTAAATGCAACGTATCTATAGCCAACGCCGCCGCCGAATTTAAATTGATAACCGTTCCCGGGAACGACGTAATAAGCCAGAACGCTGGGCCTGTGATGCACGTAAGAAATTTCCGAATTGCCGCCGCCAGTATTTGAAGAAATATTATATGAATCTATTTGAAGATTATATTCAACGCCGAGCGCAAAATTCGGCTTGATCAAATAATCGATTTCGGAACCGAAGGCCACGGCGCTCTTGAATGAAGCGACCTGGTTGCTTGCCAATGCATAATTAACATAATCTCGAAAGGATGGCGCGGATTTGAAATCCAGGCCCATCGATACATTAAAATTCCACTGGGCATTTATTTTACCTGCCGCCGATATCAAAAACAAAATCAATAATAATTTTTTCATTTGTCCGCCGGATTTACTTTAAATACCGAAAAGAAAGTTTCCTTGTTTAAGCCCTGCCGTTCCCTCTGTTTGTTCACAATATAAACGACAATGATTGTTGAAATAATAAATCCAATATAAGAAACAAAATGCGTTAGTATGGAATATGCAGCGCTGCTAATGTAATCGAAACCGTAAAGATGAGTAAGAACAAAAATCGAAATTATATGATAGGGACCCGTTCCCCCAGGCGTGGGAATCATTACGCCGAAAGAACTGATTGTCATTAATATAAACGCTAATTGAAAATTCACATTTCCCTTCGTCTGTAATCCTATTGTGAAAAAGCCGACATAAGCGTTTAGAGCGTAAAGTAAAATAATTATCGCCGTCCATACAAGAATAGCCAAAATGTTTTTAGTGCCGCGAATGCTGTTCAGTCCTTCCACAAGCGTATCGAAAATACCGCTGAGTCTTCCCGCAAGTCTCTTGCTGAATTTTTCGCATATTCTTACAAGAACACCGCTCACTTTTTCCTTAAATAAAATCAGTAATATTAAAAACAAAGTTGCCGCCGCAATAATAATTACTCCGATAATAATTGAGGCCTTAAGCCAAACAATCGCGTTCAATATATCGCCAGAATAAATATAAATGCCAATCAATGCGGCTATCAAAAATGCAGCGACGTCTATAATCCTTTCGACAACTATGGTGCCTATCACCGTAGACCGCGATATGCCTTCCCATCTTCCCAAAAATAATCCGCGGTATAATTCTCCAAGACGCGGTATGACGCAGCTAACACCGTAACCTACCATTACCGACCCGAAGAGATGAAAGAACGAAACATCCGGCTTGATGGATTTAAACATATACTTCCACCTTAAGGCGCGGGCAATGTGAGATGCCAAATAAACAAGTATATATAAAAATATTGCGGGGATAGATGAATTAAGTATGTAAGCAAACGACGCCTTTAGATCAATATTTCTAAAGGCAAAGAATAGAAATAACAACGTAATGAAAAACGGCAATGAGTAACCGACAATCTTTGTCAGGTGATTGTTTTTTTTATTTGAATTACCTGAGATCAATAACCTTTATTCCTTTTGGCGGATAATATATGAACTTGGAGTCGGGTAAATGTTGATCCGGTTTAAAATCGGAGAATTGAAAAGTATAATTTATGTCCCCGCGGTCAACTATTTCCATTTTCGAAATTAAACCATGCTTGCTAACCCAGATGTAGGCCAGCTTAAACTGCATCACATTATCTTTAGGGATAAGCTCGATAATTTGTTCGCCGGGATTAACGGGTTTATCTTTTACTACGCTAACATTACAATGCGGAGGATAATCGAAAATAAATTTTTCAAGCGAGAACGATGTAGGATCGTCTGCCATATTGCTTATAACAACCCTCTTAAACCGCCCGTCATAATTCCAGATAACTTTCCCGTCGCAAACGATGGTTTGGTTGTTTAACTCAACCACAAATTTGTTTTTTCTCTTGTAAAAAAATTTGCCGCTCATGCCGCCGGATTTTGATTCGTTAACCGAGCCTGAAGACTGAACAAAGCCGGCCGTAAAGTCGTCAATCGACTTAAATTTATTCTGCACCTTTCTCAACACGTCATTACCGGATTGAGCAAAGACGGCGGAAGAAATCAATATAAATGCTATAACAGTTTTCATAACGATCTTAGTATTGTTTCAAGTTGTTCTTCGCTTTCCACAATTACTTCGCGGGCTTTACTTCCTTCGGACGGCCCCACAATACCGGCTTGTTCAAGCTGGTCTACAATACGGGCTGCCCTGGAATACCCTAATTTTAATCTTCTCTGCAGCAAAGATACGGAACCTTGCTGATGTCTTACAATAACTCTTGCAGCTTCTTCGAACATCGGATCCAGGTCGTTTAAGAAATCGCCGGCGCCTTCTTTCTTCTTGTCGTACAACGACGGCAGAAAATATCTTTTTGAAAAACCTTTTTGCGCATAAATAAAATTGGTAATTCTTTCCACTTCATCGGTAGAAATAAACGCGTTCTGTATTCTAATCGGTTTAGGCATACCGCCGGGCAGAAAAAGCATATCTCCGCTGCCAAGCAATTGTTCGGCGCCGTTCATATCGAGAATCGTTCTCGAATCGATTTTGGTGGCTACCTGGTAAGCCATCCTCGCGCTAAAGTTTGCTTTAATTACTCCCGTTATAACATTTACTGACGGGCGCTGAGTAGCCAAAATCAAGTGGATGCCAACAGCTCTGGCAAGCTGGGCCAATCTCGCAATCGGTTCCTCAACTTCTTTACCCGAAGTTATCATCAAATCGGCTAATTCGTCGATGACAATAATTATGTACGGAAGTTTGTGGTGTTTCATCTCATCCGTATCTTTAGGGCGGGTTTTAGGATTTAAAACTTTTTTATTGTAATCGATAATATTTCTTACGCCGACTTTGGCAAGCTTATCGTACCGTTTTTCCATTTCATACTCAACTGCTTTAAGAGCGAGTAAAGCATTGGAAGGATTTGTAATAATTTCTTCTTCAAGGTCCGGCGAAACCGCAAGAAAATGTTTGCTTAATTTTTTGTAGAAAGACAATTCAATTTTCTTCGGATCGACAATTACAAATTTTACATCAGAAGGATGCTTGGCATAAATCAAGCTGTTAAGAATCATATTGATGCCGACACTCTTGCCGGATCCCGTTGAACCGGCTATAAGCATGTGAGGCATCTTGGCAAGGTCAGTAATGTAAACATCGCCTGCTATAGTTTTGCCGAGCGCGAGCGGCAGTTCCGCTTTTGTGTCTTTCAGTTTTGCAATTACGGAACGGGCTCTTACAATAGCGGCCTCCGCATTTGGTATTTCAACTCCGATAGCGCTTTTACCAGGAATCGGCGCGATGATTCTTATACCTCTTGCGGCTAATGCCAAAGCGATATCATGTTCCAAACTAACAATGCGGCTTATCTTAACGCCGGGCGCCGGAACAATTTCGTAAAGAGTAACGACGGGTCCTGGCGTAACTGTAATGTCTTCTATCTGAATATCGAAGAGAGATAATTTTTCTTTAAGCAGTTCGGCGTTTCTTTTTAATTCGCTTTCCTGAACTTTAACTCCTTCTTCTTCCGAAGGTACGAGTAAATCGAGTTTGGGAGGAATATATTCTAAGTTCTCATCCCATTGATCTGGCAAATTAGCTTCGGCTTCTTTATCCACGGCGGGAATTATTTCATCTTCAACTTTCTGTTTGGAGTCTGATTTTTTTAATTTTGATTTTTCCAAATTTTTTTCAATCGGCTGTTCCGCTATTTTTTCCGGTTCATCTTTCTTAACAATAGTAATCTTTGTCTCAGGCTCTTCGTTTTCCTCTTCTAATTCATCCTCATTTTTTAACAACGATTTTGCCTTACGTTCGCTTCTTAAACTTTTAATCTTGGCAAGATTGGCTTCAGCATCGGCCGGAGTTTTAATTTTTATTCCCGCGTCAGCTTTTTCTTTATCTTTAAAAAGACCGGTTATAACTTCAGCGATTGTACTAAATTTAATATCGAAGGCAAGAATTAAAGTAACCGCCAACGCCGTGGCCAACAATATTATACTTCCGGCGCCGCCTAGCAACCTGCTTAAAACAGTCCCGAGAAAAAATCCAACTTTGCCGGATAATTCATAAACGCTGGTAAATAAAGAGAGCTCAGGCGTAAACTGCAATACTCCGAAAAAGACGGAAAGTATCAACGCTACAATCACAAAAAAATTTGAGAGGTGGAGAGACATCCGTATGTTCTTTTCTTTTTGAAGAATTGTGTATCCCCAGATAAACATTATAACCGGGAATACCAACGAGAAATATCCTATAGTGGATCTGACAAAGAAATACGAAATGTAAGCGCCGACTATGCCGAGCCAATTATGAGTCGTGGCTGCTTTGTTCTGCAGCTCAGGATTGATATCGAATACTCTGAACTGGTCCAGAACTTTATAAGAGAAATATGATTCATCATCCCTGGAGTAAGAGAATATGCTTAGAAAAAAAAGTAAGGCGAGTACAATCAATAAAATGCCGAGCACCTTCTTCTTTTTTTCAGGAGAAACAACAAACAAGCCGTTTTTTTTCGGGGAAGGATTATCTTCTTTTAGCTTTGTCTTCTTCCGCATGTTAGGAAGCTTTTAATTCTTTATTATCATTAGGATTTGCCGGCTCCAACCTTTTTATAACTCCGGAAACATAGTAAGGAATAGTATCCGTAATTCCGTACTTGGCGCATTCTTTAATATCCTCTGTAAACTCGTTCTCAATCAGAAGCTTGCCGTGTTCGGTTTCCTTCAAAAGCTTGTTAAGATTTTTACCGAATGATTTATTCAACATTACACTGGCTCGGCCAGAATCGCAGATTTCAGTAGCAATTAAAGATTGAATTTCAGCGATTAATCTTCCTGCGCACACTGCATCTTCGAGATTGAAACTTCCGCTTGTACCGGCGCAAACAATTTCTACATCTTTGCCAAGCAATACCAAATGTTGCGCAACAGCCGGCAGGTTATGAAAACAGCAAATGAACAGGCTCTCGGAAAATTTTGCTTTTACAATCGCTTTGGATCCGTTAGTTGTATGCAGCACAATCGATTTGCCGGCAACTATCTCCGCTTTATATTCGAGCGGCGAATTACCAAGCTGAAAACCTTCTACTTTTTTTGTGTTGCGCTCGCCGCCAAGAAGAGTTTGACCGCTGAATGCATTGCCGGAAATCTTCATGGCAAAATCGACCGTACTAACCGGTATAACTTCTCTCGCTCCGTTATTCAACGCAGTTACAATTACTGTTGTGGCGCGCAGCACATCTATTACAACGGTAGTCTTACCAGTAAAATATAATTCATCAAGATGATTGCTGGAAAAGTGAACGTTTAATTTCATAATCAATTTTTCACAAATGGTAATTTTGTTATTACGGCCGGAATTTCTTTACCTCTAATTACAAAATTAATTTTGCTGCCTTCTTTGGCAAAAGGTAAATCGACGTAGCCGAGAGCGATTGCCTTATCGAGTACGGGGCTTACGGTACCGCTTGTAATGTGCCCAACTATCTTTCCGTCAACCGCAAGTTCGTAACCGTGGCGCGGAAACGCCTTTTCATCCGAAACCACCGGCACTAATTTTCTTTTTGGATTTTCTTCCTTTACCTTTACCAGAACATCTTTGGCAATGAATTCCGGTTTTTTCAATTTTGTTATCCAACCGAGTCCCGCTTCAATAGTGTTCGTCGTTTGGTCGATATCGTTGCCGTACAAACAGAAACCCATTTCAAGACGAAGCGAATCGCGCGCGCCGAGCCCGACAGGCTGAATGCTGAATTCCTTTCCGGCTTCGAACAAATCGTTCCAGATTCTTTCGGCAGCGGCTTCGTCACCCTTGAAATATAATTCGTAACCGAGTTCGCCTGTATAGCCGGTTCTGGAAACAATCATCTTTATTCCTGAAACTTCGGCAAAGAAGAAATGGTAGTATTCCAAATCCAGAGATTTGCTGCAAATTTTCTGCACTGTGTCTTTCGACTTTGGACCTTTAACGGCAAGCAGAGAGTAGTCATCGCTTTCATCAATAATATCAACGCCGAAACTGTTGTTTACATTCATCCAGTTGAAATCTTTATCCTTATTTGAAGCGTTTACAACAAGCATAAATTCTTTATCGTTAATTCTATAAACCAAAAGATCGTCTACAATGCCGCCGTCGGGATAACACATTGCCGAGTACTGAACGCGTCCATCGGTAAGCGCAGCGGCGTCGTTAACAGTTATATGTTGAACAAAATCGAGAGCTTTTTCGCCTCGGATAAATATTTCGCCCATATGAGATACATCAAAAACACCTACGGAATTTCTTACTGTCTTATGTTCGGCAATGATGCTGGAATACTGCACCGGCATTTTGAAGCCGGCAAAATCAACTAACTTTGCGCCTAACCTTTCATGGATTGAATAAAATTTTGTTTTTTTCATGACGAGTATAAACCTTAGTCTATTTTTGATCGAGTTTTTTCCAATCGCTTAAAAATTTATCCAGACCGATATCGGTGAGAGGATGCCTGAACAACTTTTCGATAACGTCGAAAGGCATTGTAGCCACATCGGCTCCCATTAACGCGGCATCAACAAGATGCAGCGGATTGCGGATACTGGCAACCAACACCTGTGTTTTAAAATCATAATTACGATATATCTGAACAATCTGTTGAATCAAATCCATTCCAACATGACTGATATCGTCTAATCTTCCGACGAACGGACTTATATACGTAGCGCCTGCTTTTGCAGCGAGCAGCGCCTGCGAAGGGGAGAAACATAAGGTAACATTTGTTTTAATTCCTTCCTCGCTTAAGGACTTGACTGCTTTAATACCTTCTTTGATAAGAGGAACCTTGACAACAATATTTTTATGAATCTTCGAGAGCTCGTGAGCTTCTTTCATAATACCGGCATAATCTGTCGAAACAACCTCGGCGCTTATTGGTCCGTCCACTATTTTCAAAATTTCATCAAGCAGCTCGCGGAAATTTTTTCCTTCTTTGGCAACTAAAGATGGATTCGTGGTCACGCCGTCGAGCAGTCCGTACGAAGCCGCTTCTTTAATCTCTTTTATATTCGCTGTATCGATAAAAAATTTCATGATTTGCCTTCCTTTCGGTTCAATTGAAAATTAGCTTGTCGAAAATTAACAAAAACCGGCATTACTTATTAGTTCGGTAAAAACATATTGGTCTATGAAAATTCTTGTGTAATGTCTTCTCCCGATTTGCTTGAGATAAAACAAAACGTTTGCGGGTTTATGTTTTCTTCCTCAACAAGTTTTAAACGAATAAAGTACTTCATTTTTATTTTCAATATAGTAGAGATGAATCCTTCCTTAAGTTTTGATCCGAGCGACGGATGAACCTTAAGAATCAGAGGTCCCCCTAAACCTTCCATCTTGTAACGTTTTACCCAGTGTTCAATTTCGTGAATCATGTTGGATTTTTTGGTAAGCAATCCAGTTCCGCCGCAGTACGGGCATGCTTCGTTCATCGATTGCATGATGTTTTCCCGAACGCGCTCGCGGGTTATCTGCATCAGGCCGAATTCAGTCATCGGAAGCATGGCAATTTTTGCGCGGTCTTTCTTAAATTCTTTTTTCAGTTCGTCGTATATCTTTTTGCGGTTCTTGTCGTCTTCAAGATCGATAAAATCCACAACGATTAATCCGCCTATATCGCGAAGCCGCAGCTGGCGCACAATTTCGCGCGAGGCCTCAAGGTCGGTCTTAAGCGAATTTAATTCCTGATCCTTCTTGGCTGCGTAACGGCCACTGTTTACATCGATTACCACCATCGCTTCAGTATGTTCAATTACAATATGACCGCCGCTCGGCAGCGGAACTTTACGTCCCATCAAAACTTTTATCTGCTGATCTATTTTAAACGCCTGGAATATCGGTTCATCCTGTTTATAAAGTTCTATTCTTTCAAGAAGCGCCGGCTGAATGAACTGAACATAATTTTTAATTTCCTTAAGGAGTTTTTTGGAATCGACAAAAACTTTGGAGACATCCGGTGTAAACAGATCACGGATAACGCTGATTGTTGTGCTTAAATCTTTGTAAAGAAGCGCGGGCGGATCCAGCTTTCTCGCTTCTTCCTGCATATCCTCCCAAATTTTTACAAGGTACCTTAGATCGCCGGATAAAGATTCTTCCGATTGATCCTTTGCCGCGGTGCGAATTATTAATCCGCAGTTGGAAGGAATTATACCGCGCGCTATTCGGCGAAGTCTCTTACGCTCGCGGAAATCCATAATTTTTTTTGAGACGCCAATTTTATTATCAAGAGGAAGTAAAACACAAAATCTTCCCGGTATGGAAATAGAGGATGTAACCCGAACGCCTTTATCCTTTACAGGCTCTTTAATAATCTGTATTAAAATTTCTTCGCCTTTGTGAAGCTTAGGTACCTGGCGTTCTCTTTGATCCTGTTTCTCCCGATCGTGACCGGCTTTCTGTTCAACAGGCTGCGTAGTTTCCGTTTGATGCGCCTGAACTTCTTCACCTGCCGGACGATCGGTCTCATCGCCGTCGTCATCTTCCACGAGCAAATCCTGCAGAGCTTCGGTTCGCTCACCGATATCGGAGAAATGAAGAAACGCATCGTGCTTCATTCCGATATCTATAAATGCGGCGCGTATGCCGGGCAACACCCGCGCAACTTTGCCTTTGTAAACATCGCCCACCATTCTTCTTTTTTCCGGATGATCTACAAAAAAATCAACCAGGTTTCCTTCTTCGGTAATCGCAACATGATTCTGCGATGTCGAAGAACTAATAATTATCTCTTTATTCATTTTAAAACCTTTTTGTTCTTATCCTAGTTCTTGAATATCTTCTTCAAGCCAGAAAAGAACTTTCCTTTGAAATTTTTCATCGATCTGCAATCCTTCGTTGTTGTCAACCGATCCATCGGCAATTTTTTCCGTATGGATGCCGATTAAGTTGCGAAGCAGATCCAAACTTTTAATCGAGAAAACACTGTTGAGCAGCGAGTTCATACCGTGATAATTTCTGTAATACCAGATGGTATGTTTCTTTGCTTTATCGAGCGCGAGCAATTCGCCGAATTCATTTTTCAAATTCACGATATGCCGTAGCAGCGTATCTCTAACTTCAAAAACATCCGGTTCACCCGGATCGACTCCCGTTTCCATCAGTTTATTAAAACGGGAAAAAATAAACGGGTTTCCGAGCGCTCCGCGCGCAATCATAGCGGAATCGCATCCCGTCTGATCGATCATATTTTTAACATCCTGCGGCGTAAACATAGAACCGTTTCCTACCACGGGAACCTTGACCGATTCTTTAACCTTACTCAGCCAGCTCCAATCGGAGTTGTTGTGATACCTATCGGCGCGAGTTCTTGCATGAACAAAAATTAACGAAGCGCCGTTATCCTCGGCCGCTTTTGCGGTATCTAAAACATTAATGTGATTTTTATCCTTGCCAAGACGGATTTTCACTGAAACAGGTATTCCATTAGCACCGTCTACAAGTTTGCCAATTAACTTACCAAGAATAGAAGGATCGTCGAGTAACGCAGCGCCCATATTGTTGGAACAAACTTTATCAACCGGGCAGCCGCTGTTAAGATCAATCAAATCCGGCTTCTGCTTGGAAATTTCTTTTGCCGCTTCGTTAAGAATATTCGGATTATTACCAAGGACTTGAACGCCGATCGGTTTTTCATTACGGTGAAATGAATAATGACGGAGTGTTTCAAAATTATTTCGAATGACCCCTTCGGCGCTTACCATTTGTGTAAAAGTAAGACCCGCTCCAAGTTCTTTACATATTTTTCGGAAAGAAGAGTCAGTAACCTCCGCCATCGGGGCTAAAAAAAGTTTTTTACCTATGTCAAGGTCACCGACTTTCATTTATAACGAACCATCTCTTTCCAAAAAACAATTATGAATATTGATGCATTTCTTATTGCTAAATAAATCCTTCATCTCAAACCGCAGCGTATTCATTTTACACTCAGAATTTATTCTTGGTTACTCGCCGTTTTCCGGTTTTTCTTCTTCGGTACCGGGAACATCTTTTAACAATACCTTTCTCGAAAGAGAAAATTTTCCGCCTTCAATTCCGATGAGTTTTACTTTTACAGTGTCGCCTTCTTTTAACACGTCGCTCACTTTGTTAACCCGTTTGTTATCAATCTGCGAGATGTGAAGAAGACCTTGAGTGCCGGGCAGGAATTCAACGAACGCGCCGAATTCTTTTATGCCGGCAACTTTACCGGAATATGTCTTACCGATTTCCGGTTCGGCAGTCAACCATCTAATATATTCTTTTGCTTCTTTTGCCAAGGCAGCGTCTTGACCCGAAATGCTGACGGTCCCGTCTTCTTCAATATTGATTTCAACATTGAAATCTTTCTGCATTTTCTGGATAACTTTTCCACCTGGGCCGATAACCGCGCCGATTTTATCTGTAGGAATTTTAGTAGTGTAAATTCTTGGCGCGTACATGGAAATATTCGGTCTCGCTTCGGAGATGGCCTCGTTCATTATTTTAAGAATGTGAAGTCTTCCCTCTTTAGCCTGGTTCAATGCTTTCTCCATAATTTCGTAAGAGATGCCTTGAATTTTTATATCCATCTGGAATCCGGTAATTCCGTTTTCCGAACCGGCAACTTTAAAATCCATATCGCCGAGATGATCTTCATTGCCGAGAATGTCCGTTAAGATTGCGTACCTATCGCCTTCTTTAACAAGGCCCATAGCGATGCCGGCAATAGGACATTTGACCGGAACGCCGCCGTCCATCAACGCAAGCGAACCAGCGCATACTGTAGCCATCGAAGACGAACCGTTGGATTCAAGAATGTCGGAGTTCAAACGAATGATATAGGGAAACTTATCTTCCGGCGGAATTACATTTTTAAGAGAACGTTCGGCAAGATTTCCGTGCCCGACTTCTCTTCTTCCAACACCCGAAAATCTTCCTACTTCGCCTACGCTGAACGGGGGAAAATTGTAGTGAAGAAGAAAGCGTTTCTTATACTCGGTCTGAAGTCCGTCGATGATTTGTTCGTCGCCTTTGGAGCCGAGAGTTAATGTAGTTAAGCTCTGTGTCTCTCCGCGAGTAAAAAGAGCAGTTCCGTGGGGACGCGGAAGAATGCCAAGCTCGATGCTGATCGGTCTAACCTGGGTTGTATTTCTTCCGTCGAGGCGCAAACCTTCTTCGAGAATACGTTTACGCATCAGCTCTTTTTCCATATCGTGAAGTATTTCTTTAATAACCGGTTCATGCTCGGGATATTTTTCCGCGAGAGCGGCGAGAACTTCATCGGCCAACTCTTTATTCTTAGCAGACCTTTCTTCCTTGGCAAGAACGGAAGATACGATCGCCTTGAATTTTTCGTAGGCGAGAGCATTCACATCATCCGTCAAGTCCCGATCGATGACTTTTTCAGGCGCTTCCATCTTTGGTCTGCCGCAAAGTTCTGCCAGTTCTTTTTGAGCTTGAACAATTTTCTTAATTTCGGCGTGAGCGAATTTAAGAGCGTCGAGCATTTCCTGTTCGCTCAATTCTTTTGCTTCGCCTTCAACCATCATAATAGAACTTTCGGTTCCGGCAACAACTAATTCCAAATCGCTAATTTCAATCTCCTGGAAGGTCGGGTTGACAATTAACTCGCCGTTAATTCTTCCGACTCTAACTTCTCCAACGGGTTCTAAAAACGGTATGTTCGAAACAGCCAAGGCAGCGGAAGCTGCGCATGCAGCAATTACGTCAGGGTCGTTCTCGTTATCGAACGAATAGACGAATGCGGCAACCTGCGTATCATTTAAGTAACCGTCTGCAAACAAAGGACGTATGGGACGATCGATCAAACGTGCGCTCAGGATTTCTTTATCGGTCGGTTTTCCTTCCCGCTTAAAAAATCCTCCGGGAATTTTGCCGGCTGCAAAAGATTTTTCTCGGTACTCAACGCTGAGCGGAAAGAAATCCACATCCGGTCTTAAGTCGCCGGCAACGGCAGTTACCAAAACCATTGTATCGCCGTAACGGGCAACTACGGCACCGTTTGCCTGCTTTGCAAGTTTGCCTGTTTCAAAAATTAATTTGTGTTTTCCTATTTGTACTTCTTTGG
This sequence comes from Ignavibacteriales bacterium, assembly GCA_027348115.1. Classification (GTDB taxonomy): domain Bacteria; phylum Bacteroidota; class Ignavibacteria; order Ignavibacteriales; family Melioribacteraceae; genus Fen-1258. The sequence goes on along the minus strand of DAIEQA010000001.1, from coordinate 2,273 downwards.
TGTAAACCATTTACAATCCTTTTACTTTCTTATGTTCAATTCTTTAATTATAGAGCGATATCTTTCAATATCTTTTTCGGCCAGGTAGTCAAGCAATCTTCTTCTTTTACCTACAAGCTGCATCAATCCTCTTCTCGATGCATGATCTTTCTTGTGGCTTTCGAAATGCGAAGTAAGGCGGTTAATCCTTTCGGTTAATATCGCGATCTGTACTTCGGCGGTACCGCTGTCCTTTTCGCTTTTGCCGTACTTTTTGATGATAGCTTGTTTGTCTTCCTTTGTTAATAACATTTTTACTGCTCCTTTTTATTTGTTCGATGTAATCCCAGAAACTTTTTGAACCGGGATTAATTAGTTATTTAATTTTAGTTAAAATATAATTTCATTTTTATTCGCCATCTCTGTGGCAGTTTTCTTATCCAGCTCCATTTGGTGAACCAGCGCTTCCTTCGATTCGAATTTCTTTTCTTCGCGAAGACGTTTAAGAAAGGAAATCTTAAACGGCTTGCCGTAAATATCGCGGTTGAAATTCAGTATATGAACCTCAAGCACAAGTTCATGCTTTCGCTCAAAGGTCGGCCGGTAACCTATATTCATTATTCCAAAATGCTTTTCGTTTTCAACGTCGCATCCCACAAAGTAAACCCCGTTAACGGGAATTGCTTTCTTAGAATCGTACGGTTGAATATTTGCGGTCGGGAATCCAAGCAGTCTTCCTCTTTGCACTCCGGGAACAACCGTTCCGGATAAAACATAACTTCTTCCAAGAAAAGAATTAGCTTTATCTATATTGCCCTCTGCAAGGGCGTTTCTAATTGCTGTGCTGCTTACAATCTCGCCGTCAACAGACATGGGTGAAACATCCGACACTTCAAAATTGTAAAGCTGGCCAATCTCCTTTAGCTTTTGAACGTCGCCGAGTCTGTCTTTACCAAACTTATGATCGTGGCCGATAACCATATGAGCAGCGCCGATTTTTTCCACAAGGAATCGGTTTATAAATTGATCGGAAGTCAACTGCGAAAATTCCCTCGTAAAATTTACAACAACCAAGTTTTCAATTCCCGTTTTTTCAAGTATCTCAATTTTCTCATCAAGCGTTGTCAGAATTCTTAAATCAAAATCTTTTGAAACAACCGATCTCGGATGAGGTTCAAAAGTAACTACAAAGCTGCTGCCGTTATTTTGATCTGCGCATTCTTTTACTTTGTTAAGAATTTTAAAATGACCGATATGTAAACCGTCGAACGAACCAACGGTAACAACCGCCTTTTTTGATTTTATAATTTCAGAATCTTCTCTGTAAACTTTCATTCAAATATTAATCGGTATTAACAATAACAGTATAGTTTTTTGTGTACTCCTTAAATTCCTCGATGTCGAAAGCGTCTTCGACGTTGAATTCGCCGATGCGCGTCCTCCTAAGCTTTTTAAGGTAGGCACCGCAGCCCAGCGTTTTTCCAAGATCGTGCGCTATTACCCTGATGTATGTCCCCTTGGAACAAGAAATCTCAAAATGAATATCGGGCAGATCAATCATAGTAATATCGAACCTGTAAACGAAAACCTCGCGGGATTTTCTTTCGAGTTCGACGCCTTTCCTGGCGTATTTATACAAAGCCTGGCCGTGTATTTTAACCGCAGAATACATCGGCGGAATCTGCGTTATCTTACCGGTAAACAAATCTCTCGCGGAAAAAATTTCTTTTTCCGTGATGCGCTCAAAACTGTTTTCGGTTACCAATTCGGTTTCCGAATCGTACGACGAAGTAGTTTTGCCGAGAGTGATAATCCCGGTATATGTCTTGCCGAGTTCCTGAATTTTGGAAATCTCTTTCGTCTTTTTACCGGTGCAGATAATAACCAGGCCGGTAGCTTGAGGATCAAGAGTTCCCGCATGCCCGACTTTTTGAACGCCGGTAGCTTTGCGAACTTTATACACTAAATCAAAAGAACTTTTACGAACCGATTTATCGAGGAGAATGATTTCCCCGGCTTCAAAATTCGGTTCCAACTCGTTAATTGTTGTTTTCGTTATCGCCTTCATGAATCTTCTTGAACAATCCCTCGATCTTTTCTACATAGTCCAGTGTATCGTCGATAAAGAAATGAAGCTCCGGTACAAACCTAATTTGAATTCTCCCGGCGAGTTCGCTTCTTATAAATCCTTTCAACTCGTTTATCTTTTCGAATACTGCGTCGCGCAATTCCTTGTTGTAAACGGAAACGTAAATTTTTGCGTGACGAAGATCTGGACTAACTTTAACATTAGT
>DAIEQA010000302.1:0-2768 GCA_027348115.1 Ignavibacteriales bacterium | reverse complement strand
ATGATTTCCGCATCCTCGATCGGCTGATTCGTTTCCATCTTGGCAACGGTCCAATATTCCACACCGTTGTTGGATATTTGTACCGTGAAAGTAGCGGGATAAAAAATCGACGAGACTTGTTCCTGCAAGCAGCCTACAACTACACGGGAAATTTTTCTAGAAGGACCTAAATCAAGTTCCGTCTCAAAATCTTTTCCTTTAAAGCCGAGCCAATTGCCGTCGGTTCGATCGGTCGTTCCAAGTTTTCCATCTATTAACGAATTCGCACCGTTGGCTTGAAATATAGAATCAGGCGAACTTAATAATTTTACAGTTACACCGGATGTATCCATCCGTCCCCCGCTGTGAACTTCGACAGGTTCTAAATTACCTGCGGAACGATTCAAAGTTAATTTAATAATTGTATCAAAACTGTTATGCTGTTTCCACGGCATACTAATTAGAATACCTTTGTCATTCTGTTCGAAGTGAACTTTTCCGCCGGTCAAAGCATGGCTCTTAATTATTTTGGCTCCAATAGGAGGCAATAAAATTTCTTCTCCGCCCCATTGCATTATGTGAAGATATATTTCTTTTCCTCTTCGGGTTGAGCCGCCCCATGTTCCGTTTTTAAATGGACCGCCGCGCGTGTTGTAAATGCTTTCGCCGTATTTTTCCAACCAGATGCCTATTTGCTCAAGTACTTTTACCTGTCGCGGTTCAATTCTGCCGTCCGGCATCGGCCCAACATTTAAAAGTAAGTTCCCGTCCCCGCAAACACACTGTACAAGAATTCGAATACATTCATCGTAGGTTTTAATTTTATCGTTCGGCTTCCAGGACCATTGTGTACCGAGCGTCATGCAGGTTTCCCACGGAATTTTATCATCAAATGCGCCAACTCTCTGTTCTGGAGTTTTATAATCGGCGCGCGGATCGACGAGTCCGGGTTTTCTATCCGCGTACTTGCCAAGCCACAAACGATCGTTTAAAATAATATTTGGTTGAAGCGATTTAACAAGCTTATAAGTTTCATCCTGGTGCCACGGTATCGGTCCGCCCTCGGCATCAAACCAGAGCAAATCAATTCTACCGTAATCACCTAAAAGTTCACGCAGATGATTTTGCATTTTCTTTACATAGATATCGTTGCGTTCTGTGCGGCAATCCGGGTCGCGCCAATCCATCGGCGAGTAGTACCATCCTATTCTCATCTTATTTTTGTGAGCAGCTGCGGCAAGTTCGCCGCATATATCCCGTTTGAACGGCGAGTTACCGATATTGTAATCATCAACTTTTGAATGCCACATGCAAAACCCGTCGCAATGCTTGGCAACAAGCACCATATATTTCATCCCGGCTGTTTTAGCAAGAGCTACCCATTTATCCGCATCGAATTTTACCGGGTTGAATTTCTTATAAAGGTTATCATAAATCTCCACAGGAATTTGCCCCGTGCCTTCAATACCTCTGCGCTCGCCGCCCCGGGACCAACTTATCTCGGTTCCCTCTAAACTCACAGGCCCCCAATGGATGAACATTCCAAACCTCGCTTCCCTCCACCATTGAAGACGCTTAGCTTTTTGCGATGACGTTTCTTGATACGAAGAAGTGTTTTGTGCATAAGCAGAAGCGAAAAAGAAAATTATTATTGCTGTTGTTAACACGTATTTCATAGTAAAACCTTTTGCTCTATTATGAAAGAATTTAACAATCCCCTTAATCGCGCAGATTCATAATGAAACTGCAACATGTGCCGTTCATAGAATATTAATTTTCGAAATCCATTTTAATTATGGAGAGATTTCGGTTCAGTTCCTTCAATTCAATTGTTTGGGGATCAACGGCAGATAAAGTCTGGATAACCTTCTTCAACTCTTCGATATTTTTTTCCGCCTTAAGAATTATCTCTTCGCTAACTCCATCGTCTTTCATATCCAGTATCAACAATTGTATGGACGACGCGGAATTGTGAAGTATATCCTGGATCGTTCGTATGGTAGCGTTGAATATATCAATCCGTTCTTTGATTATTTTTTTTCTCATACTTCTGTTAAAGTACCATAACCAAATTGTAAGAATAATGATTGTCGGTATAGTCCAATAAAATTTTTTTATCTCTAGATACTTGAGCAGATCCAATACCGGATAAATTCCCAGAACCAGATTTAGAAAAAGGACGGCCATAACGGCAAAAGTAAAGACAATTAGAATCTTAGGAGTATTTTTAAATAATTTCATTCGCGTTCCTCAACAACAGAATAGGATTAGGATTTTTTGTTTTGCCCTGTCACCGCCCAAAGTATATACAGGTGCTTTATATGTCAATTACATTATCACGCTTACGTTCTAAATTAAATCCGGAGGCAAAACTCATTTCTTCGTTCGGCAGCTCACTTACTCAACAAACCTAAACAGGTATGCAAAATTTAGTTGTAATTCTTTTATATCAATTGCAGCAGCAAACGGCTGTTCAATATCCGTAGCGTAACTGCCTCTCATCAGCCATTTCTGCTTAAAAAGCAATTCTATTTTTATTGGAAGACCGAGAATATTGTTTCTTGATAGAGAGACGGAATAAAAAAATCCGAACTTGTTTTCAGTTGTCTCGTATCTTTTCAAGGAAGTCATGCCGGTTTTTTCCCTGTTAAATTTATCAAAGGTTATTCCTATTCCAGCATTGAAATCATTTTTAATTAGACTATATATTCGGGGAATCTGAAGACTTATTTCCACCGCGCGAAATGAGGACGAACTAAAAATAGATTCTTGAATTATATCTTCCTGGT
>DAIEQA010000292.1:0-4820 GCA_027348115.1 Ignavibacteriales bacterium | reverse complement strand
AGAAAGCGCTTCCGCATAGAGCGCGGTTTTTATAAGCGTTCCGTCGAAGGAGCGAGAAACAATTTTATAATCTTTGGTTATGTTCTTTTCGATATTTATGTAGTAAATAGTCGTATCCTGGTATTTGGAAGTAAGCGCGATGCTGTTCAAACCGGGTCCAACGGCTACACTTTCCCACACGCCGCTGGTATCTATCGTCTCTTCGAGCGGCGTAGTTGTGCTGGCAAAAATAGCTTTTAAATCATGATCGCCGTCGACGAAAAGAATTATTCCGGATGTATCTGTAACCGCCGGTTTTGTCAATACCGATGTTTTTGATAAAGCAAAGAAATCCGAATTGGAATTGACTTTTGTTTTAGCCATGTAGATTGAATTCGGATCGCTCGAAGCCGTATTAACGGCAAGCACCCATTGTTCGCCGACTAATTGTGTTGGAGTCGGTGCAGGAGTTGAGTTCCCTTCATAAACTTCAACACCGTCCCAGGCACTTTTAACGGCTTGAACATCCGCGCTGTTGGCTCCGTAAAGATCGGCTGCCGCTTTTTCGGTAGCTATACGCGCATCGACAAATTGAGAAAGTCGCGTTAAGTAAACCGTTAACGCCCTGTACCAGATTTGCCCGGCATGACGGCGCCCGATTTGTGTCGCCGCAAGATAGAATGCGCGATTGGGTATGCCGCTGTTTGTGTGAACGCCGCCGTAATCGTGGTTTTCATCGTTGGATAAATTTTGAAACTCGCTCATCTTTGCCGGCTGCCACGCGCTGTTCCCCTCGCTGCTTCCGTTATGAGGATTGGCCATATTGCGTAATGAACCGCTAGGAAACGTGGATAAATCTCTTACTATCGATTCTCCCATCGTCCAGTTCGATGAATCCACCAAGGCGCCGAATACATCTGACATTGATTCGTTAAGAGCGCCTGATTGATTCTCGTAAGCTAAGTTCGCGGTATACTGAGTTACGCCGTGAGTCATTTCATGCGCGCCCACATCCAATCCGCCGGCTAAGGGTTTGAATAAAGAACCGCCATCTCCATAGCACATTACGGTCTCGTTCCAAAAAGCGTTCTCCATCGACTGGCCGTTTTCCGTAACATGAATAAGAGATGTAATAGTCATTCCCTTGTCGTCGATTGAATTCCTATTAAAATTTTGAGAGTAATATTTGTATGTCTGAATAGCATTGTACTGAGCAGAAATGCTTGCGCGGTCCGACCAAGTATTATCCGTTGATGTTATATAATACATCTGCGCCCCGCTCGAAAGATCGGTGTTGCGCAAATCGTTTGTAACAATGGCGCCGACCGGATTGGAAGGAATTGTAGATTGTGCGGCGTTAAACATATTTTGAGAAGCGTCCACTAAATAATATTTTGAACCGACCTGGTAGGTGCTGAAAGTTTGGTTGACGCCATTTAAATCTCTTGCTGTTGCGTTTTGAATTCCGTCGAAACAAACACTGTTGAATCTGTTTAGTACCGCTCCCGAATTTGCGTCGATAAAGTACTGCCAGTATTGACTGATACCGTTCCTAATTTCAATATTCCAAACAAGGTGGGGAGTATTTCCATCGTCGAACCAGATTACTTTTTGCGCTACGGGACCGTTGTAATTCAGCATCTTAGCCATTTCTGGCAATAAAGTTTTGATTCCGTCCTCAACACTAAGATCTTCAATTGCTTTCGAGACGGCAGCAGCGCCGTCGAGTTTTGAATTTATATCCGTTATTGTTGAAGGTGTTGTCTGGTATTCGCCGTTTAATGATACTACATTTCCTCTGGAGTCGAGATGAACTACAATTTCGTTTCCCCAAACTTCGAGCCCTTTGTACATTTGCTTGTATTTTATGTGCGTCATTCCAAGCTTATCTTCAAGTGAATTCTTTAATGAGAATTCTTTTGAAGGATCGTTTATTTTCAGAAGCTCTTTATTTGCCGCTAAGAAATTTTGCGCGACGGTTTCTTTAGCCAGCGCGGATTGAACAGTTTTTGTTTTTTGAACCGCCGGGACGTTCATTTCGATTAATCTCGGCGTATTAGAGTTTTTATTATACACAATTCTATTTACACTGCCTCCGGCATTATCCGGCTTCTGAAGCGGTAATTTGAATCCGAAAGCGTTTGCGAAAACATTATTCGATTGAACCGAGGCGTTTGAAACGGTATTTATATTTTTTCTTACCCCGGCTCTGTTTAAGAATTGCGAAAAATTCTTGCCGATGGCCGGAAGAATCTTGCTCTGCATTTGTGTTGCTGTAAGAATTTTTTTTACCGAGGCGGGTGCCGGCGCTTTTTTTACTTTTAATCCGGATGATTGTCCCGCGTAGGAGATAAAAACTATTGTAAAAAACAGCAATGAAAATTTGTATATAAAATTCTTCATAGTGCCCTCTTTTAATATTGATTTATTTAGTGAATCCCTTTTGAATTTCCGCAATCAGATTTTTCATAACGCCGGGCATCTCGCCGGGTAAATCCGATGCATTGAACGAAACGCTGTTGTAATTCTTTTCGGTTGTTAATACCAGGTAGGTTGTACGATTCCCTTTATAATCGTTGTGATACGAATAAAGAGCCGGACTTTTAAGCATTTCACCGAATTTTACAGTCTGGTCTGCATCCAATTTCAGACTGTCCGAGATGACGCTTTTTTCGTTCGGCTTTTTTGTCCATATATATTTCCATCCGTTGCATTTAATAGTTACGCCCTGCTCAACAGCCGTAAAGCCCCCGGCACTGTAATAATCAATTCTGTAATTATTGTAATTGGAACATTGATTTGAGGATGAGCATGAAACAAAGAATTGCACAAGAATCAACGCAACGAAAAAATTGAAAAATCTCTTCATAGATGACGCCCTTGAAATTTGTTTTTGATGGATTTTAATTTTTTCCAATACAAATATTCCAAAAATTTATTCCGCCGTACGCCCTTCATACAGATATCCGGATTATCGTAAAGCCCATTAGAAGCTTTAATAAAAATTGCAAGAAGTTAAATTTATTTTTTAATCTCCAACATAAAAATTTTTTATTAGTGCGAACCAACTCAATTTAAAAAATTGGGAATCTTTAAACCATATTTTTATTTCCTTTCTATTTTTACTTTCATAACATTAAAAATTTCGATTAATTTCAAGACCATCTTGTCCCGTTGCACAGTCATTTAACGAATACAACGACTTCAGCGCGGTTTCCGATCCTATTGGCGACCAAATAGTTCTGGCAGAGAACAAAGAAAAAATTATAGAAGTCTATATCGATTTGGATTTGGTTAATTCTACAAGAACAAAACTTCCGTTTCTGCTGGACATAAAACTAATATGATTGAGTAAGGTTAACGGGTTGGGTTTAAGAGTAGGATCGAGGTTGCCTCGATCCAGGTTGCAAAATTTTTTTATATCATTACGAGACCAACAAACATTATTTCATGTTTTCCATTGATCATTTCAAGAATTACAAATTTAATTTCAAATCCGGCGAGAATGATTGCAGAGTTAACTAATTACATTTCAACCCCAACTTATGGCTTTGCAAATCTTACTTATCTCATTGCGGGATAGATTAATGCCGTTTTTCAGAGCCGACAAATGTCTTTGCGGAAGAGACAAATAGGTTTGCGGAAGTAAATAAAATAAAATTACGCTCAAAACACGGATTGCGTCTAATTTAAATGGGCAATTAAAAGCGGTTGATTATCTTATACCGGAAAACTGCCCACCGGATTTAGTAAGCTTCACGTCTTGCAGTTCCGGCGCTTTCATTCTTATCTCGAAATGGAAACCGGAGTAAATGCCGAGAGGATTCCAAACAAAATTCATTTCCCAGCAATGAAGATCGCGGTAAATTGTTATCTGCGGTGCGGAGACTTGCTTCATATCGAAATCGTAGCTGCCACGTACGGAAAATTTCCAGCTCTTTGTAAGACTAAATCCCAAATCCAAACTTAGGTTGGAAAATGTTGTAGATTGGTTGGGAAGGGTTTTGTTAAAATTATAATTGTAACTCAAATTCAAATTCCAGGGTATGGATAAATCCGGCGACTTAGTATCATCGTAAACTGCAATGTAATCTTTCTTTTGGAATGCGTTGAACCCCTCGTCCTTTTCCTGCTGCGCCCCCGGTTTTGGTTTTTCCGATTTTAGCCGTTCGCCGCTTAAAGAAGTTGAAACGGAAAAACCGAAGTTGGTAAGACGCAACAATCCCTTCCCTTTCGACGCCAGGAATTGATTGACCTTTGTTTTGTTATCTACGTAATCATAAAACGTATAAGACGATGATCCGGATAAATTTAATAGATCGCCGATCTGCGTTCTGTAGCTTAAGCTCAAATCCGATAATTTCAAACTGTCCTGCGCAAAATTATATGAGACGCCCGCGTTCAAATTTAAAAGTTGAATTTTTTTCTGATCATTAGTTGTATCGCCTGGACTTTTAGCCATTTTTATTTCAAACAAGTTTCCGAGAGAGAAATTAATTGCCTGGCTTTCGTATGATGAAACGCCGCCGAAGACTTCCCCTGTGAATTTATCATACCGCGTTACCTTGCCTTTCGAGTCCGTATACGAATCATAGTATCCCCACCCGGCATCGGAGAAATTTGGCTGGTACGTATAAGAAACAGACGGCATCAAGGTATGACGGAAAGATTCGACACCCAAAACATTCGGATTAAATATGCCGTACATTCTGGTGGAAGCGCTGACGCCAAGACTGAATGTTCGCACAAAATTGAGTTCGTTCACGGTAGATTGGCGGGTTGAATCTTCCGTTGTTACCGCGCCTGTTGTAGGATCAACTTTTTGATAGGCAATATCCTCA
>DAIEQA010000281.1:0-31783 GCA_027348115.1 Ignavibacteriales bacterium | reverse complement strand
ACCTGGCAGCAAATTGTTCTAATCGATTTTGACAACCGTTCAAGAAAAAGAAATATTATTGTTCAATTAACCGGAAGCATAAAGTGACTAAACTAAAATCATCTTTGACTATTTTTCTTTTGATACCTTCCTTAATTTCTTTTGGCTGGGGAGACGAAGGACACCAGACAATAACTCTTTTCGCAATGAAGTTAATTCCTCACCAAATGAAAATGCCCGACAATATGGCTACGGCGATAGTCGAACATTCTATCGATCCGGATCACAGAAAGCGGGAAGATAAAACCGAGGGTCCAAAACATTTTATCGACATCGATTTTTATAAAGAGTTCCAGGACGGAAATATGATTATGTCCCGCGATTCCCTGGATAAAATCTACGGTGAAAAAGTTGTTACAAGAGAAGGGGTTCTTCCTTGGGCAACCGAAGATACTTATAGGGAACTTGTAAATGCTTTTAAAGCAAAAGACAGGGAAAAAATAATTCTTTACGCTTCAGACCTTGCCCATTATGTAGGCGACGGGCACCAGCCGATGCATGAGACGGTTAATTATAACGGGCAGCTCTCTAATCAGAAAGGCGTGCACGCGCGTTATGAAAGCAATATGGTCAACGATTACATCGACGAGATCAAATCTTCATTCGAAAAGCAAAAGCCGTTCTACGTAAAGGATCTTCAAAATTATATTTTCAATTATCTCTATGAATCCAATTCGTATCTCGAAGTTCTTCTTTCCGCGGATAAATTTGCATCCGAGAAAACAGGCGGCCGGTTCGATAAAGAGTATTATAGACTTCTCTGGTTTAAAACAAAATATGTTACGGAAAATGAGTTCAACTCTGCTGCGTTAAGCCTGGCAAGTTTGATCTACTCGGCATGGCGCGACGCTGGCAAACCATCTTTGGGAAAATAATGGCTGATAGAAAAAAATTCGTCACGGTTTTCGGAAGCTCAATTCCCAAACCCGGAGAAAACGAATATGAAATCGCTTATGGGCTCGGGAAAAATTTAGCTGCGCACGGTTTGAATGTCTGCAGCGGAGGTTTCCAGGGAATTATGGATGCCGTTTCCAAAGGTGCAGTAGAAGCGGGCAGCGAGGCAGTAGGCGTTACATTGGATATCTATAATGTCTCCGCAAGCAATTTTCTTACACGTCAAATAAAATGTCATACATTAGCCGACCGGTTGAAAAATCTTGTTGATATAGGCGATGCATACATTGTTCTTCAAGGCGGAACAGGAACACTGCTCGAACTTTCTCTTGTGTGGGAATACATGAATAAAAGCATGATCGACTTGAAACCGTTCGCTTGTCACGGCTTTATGTGGAAACAAATTGTCGACGTGATGGAAGATCAAATCCGCAGAGAGAAGAGGAAAAACGATTTGCTGAAATGTTTTGTTGATATCGACGATTGCGCGGATTATATAATTTCCGCTTTGAAGTAAAATTTTATTTTACGCGACGCTTTCCAAAAAATCTTTCACGTTCTTGTAAACCGTCTCGGCGGATAACTCTTTAATGCATTTGAATTTTATATCGTTGAGAGAGCAGGTAAGAGGTTTGGGGGAATAAAAAAAACAGGGCGAGCAATCCAGGTTTAACGAAACAATTTTATGTTTCGTGTTCCATGGCCGGATGTAATTTGTGTTTGTCGGACCTATTATTGCCACGACATTTAATTTTAATGCCGAAGCGATGTGCATCAAACTGGAATCGTTGGTGACAAACACATTGCATCTTTTCATAACCGCAGCGGATTCTAAAAGTGTGGATGTTTGTACGCTCAATGCTCTATCAGAATTGATTTTTTTTACAATGTTGTCCTTCAACTCATTTTCATCATTACCGCCGAAGACTAAAATCTTTGCGTTAAAATTTTCTATGAGTCTCCCGGCGAGTTCGGAAAATTTTTCCGGTTCCCATCTTCTCTTCTCATGGTTTTTTAAAGTGGAGCATCCGGGATGAAAACCAATGACAATATCACCTTCCGAAATCGAATTGGCTTTTAAATAATTCTCGGCATATACCAGATCATCTTTATCCAATATCAAGTGAAGATCATGTATTGAAGGCGATTTCTTACCGGAAAATTTTTCACATAACAAGAAATTTTCCTCAACGTTGTGAAGATTATCGTTTTCCCTTATCGTAACGTTATTTAGGAAACCGAGATTTAAAAAATCTTTACGAAGATAATTTATTCCCAATCTTTTGGGCGAACCGATTAAAAAAGAAATCAAGTTATATTCTTTTCTGTTTGCCGGGTAGACATTTATAACTGCGTTGTATTTATTTCTTAAACCAAGTACAAACGACAAGGATTTTAGTTTAGGGCTTTTTAGAAAATCAAAGAAGATTATGTTGTTTATCTGCGGCAATTTTTCATAAATGTTTTCAACCCCCTTAAACATTACCAGTGCGTCTATTTGGCAATCGGGAAAATCCGATTTTAATTTTATTAACGAAGGAGTAAACATCAAAGCATCGCCGATTCCGGAAAGAGCAATTGCAAGAATTTTCATGAGTGTCCTATTGGTTTGATGTTTACAAAATTATAAAAGGCAATTAATTCTCCGCATCGTTTTGCGGCGGCTTGCTGAAAAACTGATCGTAATTTTTCCGTTCCCGGTTCAGGTGATACTTCTCGTGAAGTTTTACCAATCGTTGCATAGAAAGTTTATCCAGGTCTTCGTCGTCTTTATGCCGTTTTAAAAGCATCTTATAGTCTTCCAGCTCTTTCGGCTCAAATTTTCTTTCGTATCGTTTAAGAACGTCGAAATAATTTTTTTGTTCTCTGGAACTCATAATTAACTGTTGGTTTAAGACTATTCATAATGAAATTAATTAAAAAGTAAAACAATAAACAACTATATTTACCACTTAAAAATTAGCGTCGGGTAGGTTTTTATGCAAGTATACAAATCATTTTCACCGATAGTTTCGGTAGTTATGCCATCGTTTAACCGGGAGAATTATTTGCGGCGGTCTATCGATTCGGTTGTTGAGCAAACGTACGGCTTATGGGAATTGATTATTGTAGACGATGGCAGCTCCGACGGTTCGTTTAATGTTGTGAACGATTATATTGGTCGACATGAAAATATCCGGTACATGAAACATTCGAACAGAAAAACTGCGCTTGCACAAAATACGGGACTGCTGGCATCCTGCGGAAAATATTTTACTCTTCTTGGCAGCGACGATGCTTTTAAACCCGATCATCTGAAATTACGCGTGGAGTTTATGGAAGCTAATCCCGATATCGATTTTATTCACGGCGGCGTTGAAATAATTGGGGATCCGTATGTGAAAGATAAAAACGATGTCGCAAAAAAAATTCATTTATCCGATTGCGTTATAGGCGGCACCTTCTTTGGTAAACGAAGTATGTTTTTAGAATTGGGAGGATTTAAAGATTTGCGCTATAGCGACGACTCCGATTTCTTCGAACGCGCTCACCAAAAATATAATATCGACAAGGTAAATTTTCCTACCTATGTCTACTACCGGGACACGCCGGACAGCATCTGCTCAACTATTGAATAATTCCCTGGAATAAAGACATGAACATATTGATTGCTTTATCTCAATTAGAAGTTACCGGGGCGGAAGTTTATGCTGTTTCTCTTGCCAACAAATTAATTGAAATGGGTCATGAAGTGTTTATCGTTTCGGACACTTTAAAAACTGCGCCAAAGACCCGTGCTCATTACATACCTGCTCCTTTATCGAAGAGGTCGATCCCCTTTAGAATAAAAAATGTGTTGTGGGTAATCAGATTTATTAAAGAGAATGATATTCATTTTTTAAATGCCCATTCACGAGCAAGCGCATGGGTGTTAAGCGTTGCACGCCGCTTTACTAAAATTCCGTTAGTGGTATTTATACACGGAAGGCAATCTACTTTTTTATCCCGAAAATTATTTCATGGGTACGGCAACTACACTATAGCCATTTGTGAAAAGATTGAGGAACAACTAGTAAGAGTTTTCAGAGTTCCGAAAGAGAAGATTGAGATTACGAGAAACGGATTTGATTTAAAAAAACTAATTCCCTCCCCGCCACCTATCACTAAAACCGTTTCTTTAATTGGCAGGTTGTCTGGACCCAAAGGAGAACTAGCATATAAAATACTCGACTACTTTTCAGAGAATTTATTAAATACCTCCGAATTTGAAAATGTAAAGATGAAAGTTGTAGGCGGAGAAAATATTCCACAACGATTTCAAAAATTTCAGTCTAAAATTGAATTTACCGGATTTGTCGATGGACTTGAAAATTTGATAAACAATTCATCTGTTGTAGTTGGTTCTGGCCGAATAGCCATGGAATCGATTATTCTACAAAGACCGACGGTTGCAATTGGTGAAGCCTGCACAATTGGTTTGGTTACAGCACAAAATATTGAACACGCACTCGCTACTAATTTCGGCGATATGAACGAAAATGAAAAAGAATTTGATTTTCATCAACTTGCCGAGGATGTGAAACGTTCAATTAAAATTGAGCGAATCGATCCAATGGTTATTCAAAGGGTAAGAGATGAATGTGATATTGAAAAAACATCCAGCAGACTTATCAATGTATTTGAAAGCGTAAACGTTAGATATTACGAAAAAGAAATTCCGGTATTATGTTATCATCGTGTAATAAAAAATGCTTCGGAAGCGGGAAAACACGGCATTTATGTAACGGCAGAACAATTTGATGAACACATTAATTATCTTAATACAAACGGGTTTAAAACGCTTTCAATTCAAGAAGCATTGGAAATTAAAAGGAAAAAAGTAAAGGGCAATTATGTAATTATTACTTTTGATGACGGATATGAAGACAATTATTTTAATGCATTTCCGATTCTGAAAAAGCACGGTTATAAGAGCTTGATATTTTTGGTAACCGATCTAAATAAAAATTTTTGGGATTGCCGCAACGGAGAGAAACCGCTTAGCTTGCTTAATTCCAATCAAATTAGGGAAATGTCCGAGTACGGTATCGACTTTGGTTCCCATACTTTATCCCATAAAGATCTAACAAAGATTCCCGTTGCGGAAGCAATGGATGAACTCTGCAGCTCCAAGGAAAAATTGGAAAATCTATTAGGCAAAGATGTTGAAACATTTGCCTATCCTTATGGAAATCTAAATGATGAAATAAAAAATTTGGTTAAGGAATGCGGCTATTCATTTGCATTCGCCTCGGACGATGCACCGCTGGGGCTGCATGAGGATTTATTCCAGATAAGGCGAATTGGCGTGTTTCCCAATACAAATAAATACGGATTCGTAAGAAAAGTAAACGGCCATTATACTTTCAGAAAAACAAAGAAGAAATCTTTTAGATTTATTGTTCCCAATAAATTAAATACTACTCAACTATCAATATAGCCGAAAGGTTAAAAATGCTTATTTCCAGAAACAACCGACTTTCAATTTTTTTTATTATTACGTTTTTATTTGCAGCAACATTGTGTGCGCAACAAAATACAGACATGCCTGCTGGTTTGAAATCATCTTTGTCAGTTGTACGTGATTCAACTTCTATTATAGATTCCCTGAACAGAACAATGCCCAAATGGTATGAAATGATTACCAACATTCCCGGCGATTGGTCTAAGTATTTCAAAGTGACCCTCCAGAAAAATAAAATTCCTTTGTACCTAACCGTAAGCGTGTTGACCGCCGCAACAATTGCCACCGACCGCGCTACATACGAAGGCACGCATAAATTTCACACATCGGGAAACTGGAATACAAAGTTTGATGAATTCTGGACCGGCTTCGGCGACGGTAGAACGCAATTCGGTATGGCATTCGGATTTGCTGCTTACGGTTTACTTGCAAAAGATGCCCGCGCCGTTCGTACAGCAAGTCAAATTGTGCAAGCGGTACTTGCCTCCGGTACCGTTGTTCAAGTTCTGAAACATATTACGGGAAGACAAACCCCGAATACCGCAACAACGGAAACCGGCACCTGGACTTTTTTTCCGAATCAAATTGATTACGCGCATCATGTTTCTTCTTACGATGCTTTTCCTTCCGGCCATCTAACGACAACTCTTGCGGCAATTACTGTCGTCGCGGAAAATTATCCGGAAGTATGGTGGATAAGACCGCTCGGTTATGCTGCATGCGCCTGTGTTGCTTACGGACTTGTTGGAACCGGCATTCATTGGTACAGCGATTATCCTCTCGCAGTTGCTCTTGGTTATACATTTGGAATGATTGCTGCTCACCCGGAAGGAATTCCGGCGCAGATAGCGGGAAAAGAAATTAATATTATGCCTACTCTTGTAAATAACGGAGTGGGTTTATCTTTCGGATACAGTTTCTAAAAGAAAGCCGGGAAGAAAAACCCGGCTTATGTTATCGGCTAAATGTTTAAGTTCTTCTTGTTACGCCACGGTAGTTTTCTTTCCGAAAATAAAATAGATATAGCCGGAAAGCGCAACAGCCACAATTGCCTGAAGATAGAGGGGGGTAGCAACAAGGTCGCCTTCAATTAATGCCGCGCTTACCAATAATAATTTTATCAAGTAATAATAAATCTTTGCTGTAAAGATACTTGCTAATGCCGCGTAAAAATTATTGCCAATTTTTTTCGAAAGATAAAAGAACAGCCATACATTCAGAGTAAGTTCGGAAATTATAAGAAGCATCTTAAAAAATACCGGGTGCGACGAAAGCACAAAAGAAAGTATCGGTAATGCTGCCGCAACTATGAATGTATTTCGTTTCGAAGTGTGAGCTACCGCCAAGATCATTAATATTCTCATCGGTTCAATCAAATAGAGCGGAAAACTCAGCATGTGAGAAATTGCGGGAAGAAAAGCAATGGCTGCCAATGCTATGATGTCAAATACTATTGCACGGATCCTTGTGTTATCTAACGTAAGCGATATTGGTTGTGACATATTTTTACTCCGAATGATTTTTGCTTGAACGAAATATAACATATTCACTACTTTTACACCGTAGAAAAATATACTTCATAATGTGAGATGAAAATGGATAGACGTGACTTCTTTAAGAAAAGTATGCAGGCTGGTTTGATGACGGGGGCGGCTTTAACTGTTCCCGGAATCTTCGGAAAATATTTTGCAAAGAGTACAAGCACATTGCCCAAAACAATCGACATGGTTGCAATTCGTAACGGCGAGCCCGACGTAATGTTTGACGCTGCAATTAAAACTTACGGCGGAATGCAAACATTCGTTAAGAAAAATCAAAAGGTTCTTCTGAAACCTAATGTCGGCTGGGATGTTTCTCCCGAACGCGGCGGTAATACACATCCAAAACTTGTTAAGCGCGTTGTAGAACATTGCTACCAGGCAGGAGCCAAAGAAGTATACGTGTTCGACCATACGTGCGACGATTGGAGACGCACCTACGCTACCAGCGGAATTGAGAAAGCTGTTAATGATGCCGGCGGTAAGATGGTGCCTGCTAATACGGAAAATTATTACCAGCATGTTAATATTAATTCCGGCAAGAATATGAAAGATGCAAAAGTTCACGAGCTGATTTTGGATTGCGATGTTTTTATAAACATGCCGATACTTAAAAATCACAGCTCAACACGGTTAAGTATTTCGATGAAGAATATGATGGGAGTTGTATGGGATAGGGGATTCTGGCACCGCAACGATCTACATCAATGCATAGCCGATTATTCCACTTACGGCAAGAAGCCTGTTCTGAATATTGTTGATGCCTATTATGTAATGAAGAGAAATGGACCCCGCGGCGTTTCCGTTGACGATGTGGTAATTATGAAATCGCAGATTCTCTCTACCGATATTGTAGCCGCAGATGCAGCTGCTGCAAAATTATTCGGGATTGAACCTGACGAGGTTCCGTATATAAAAATTGCCGATTCAATGGGAATAGGAAAAAAGAATTTGAGCTCGCTGAGTATCAAACGAATTATTTTATAATCAAATGAATACACCATTGTTGCGCAGAGCGAGGGTTGTAGTCTCGCTTATATTTCTTTTTTCTACAACTCTTCTCTTCTTGGATTTCCTTGGGTTCATTCCGTCATCAATTTCCAACGGAATTTTATTTTTCCAGTTTGTTCCGTCCGCATTAAAGTTCGTTGCGGTAATTTCTCTTGGTACATTTGGTTTTGCGTTGGTGCTTCTCTTAACAATTTTATTCGGGAGAGTTTATTGTTCTACAATTTGCCCTCTTGGTATAATGCAGGATGTTGTAAACTGGATTTCAAAAAAAATTGACAAGAAGAAACGCCGCCGGTTCGAATATCTGCGGGAACAAAAAATATTGAGATTTACGATACTTGTAGTACCTGTTTTATTTTTTCTGGCCGGAAGCGCATTCGCTGTTAACCTGTTGGATCCGTACAGCATCTACGGAAGAATCGCGGGCAACCTGTTTCGTCCCGTTATAATTTTTGCAAATAATGTTGCCGCTTCCGTTTTTGAAAAGATGCGCGTATATACTTTCTCTACTTACGATATTAAAGCTTTTGTGCTTTTTCCTTTTTTGATAACGGCGGCATTTCTGCTGCTGGTTGTTTACATGTCGTGGAAGAAAGGAAGGTTGTACTGCAACACGGTTTGTCCGGTAGGAACTTTGTTGGGCTACCTTTCCAAGTTTTCAATTTTTAAAATTGTGATTAATGATGAAGACTGCCTTAGCTGTGGCATATGCGCTAAGGAATGCAAGTCATGCTGCATCGACAGTAAGAACAAAGCCATTGACACATCCCGGTGCGTTATGTGTTTCGATTGTTTGACTTCCTGCCCGACAGACGGAATTACTTTAAGCCGCTCGTATACAAAAAAATATTTTAACAAAAGGACGCAGGAGCAATCGGAAAGCGTTCCTTTGGACATCTCTAAGCGCAATTTTATAACCGGTACGGTTCTTTACTTACTCTCGCTTTCCACCATTGCCGGACAAGTATCAAAAAATATAAAAGTAACAAAGCTTAGCAAGATTCCGATTTCACGAAAGAGCGCTGCTTCACCTCCTGGCTCTAAAAGCGTTGAAAGATTTAACAGCAAATGCACGGCATGCCATTTATGTGTGGGCGCCTGTCCAACTCAAGTTTTGCAGCCGTCATTTCTTGAGTACGGATTTCTTGGAATGCTTCAGCCGCGGATGGATAACAATGCCGGCTTCTGTAATTTTGAATGTAAAATATGCGGCGATGTTTGTCCTACCGGCGCGATCTTGCCGATGAGTTTGGAATACAAGAAACTTACCCAGATTGGCAAAGCTAAATTTATAGAGGATAACTGCATAGTAAAAACTCAGGAAACCGACTGCGGCGCATGTTCGGAACATTGCCCCACAAAGGCGGTGCATATGATTCCGTACAAGAAAAATTTATTCATTCCCGAAGTGAGGGAAGAGTACTGTGTCGGCTGCGGGGCGTGCGAGTTTGCCTGCCCGGTTAAACCGTACAAAGCAATCTATGTCGAAGGCAATCCCATTCATCAACTTGCAAAGAAAAATGTAGAGCAGAAAAAAGAAGAACAGGTGAACACAAAGGAAGATTTTCCATTCTAAAATAAAGGGGAAAGTAATGGCGAAATATAAACTTGAATTCAAATTAACCGAAATTAAAGTTTTAAGAGCTCTTGCTGCAAAAACTTTAGTGAATGAAAAAGAAGCGATGAAAGAACTTCACCGCAAGAAACTAATTGAAGTCGGCTGGGATGCTGTGGACAAACTCTGGTTAGTCATCCATCTTCCAAGTGTTCGCAAACAATGTAGAATAGCCCGCCGCTCCAAACGGCATTGAATATTATTCCTTTATATGCAGGGCTTTCGGTTAATTTTAAAATTTAATTCTCTTTTTCGAACGCTACTTTATCAATGCGAGTTTCTTAACCGAGCGGAAACTCCTTTCGCTGTTTTCCGATTTAGCCGTCATAGTTAAAAAATAAATTCCGCTGGAAAATGAATCGGCATTCCACTTTAAAGAATAATTTCCCGCGGAATATTTTCCTTCCGTTATATCGGCAATCTTTTTCCCTAAAACATCGTATACGACAATATTGACTGAACTCCATTCCGGCACCGAAAATTTTACTTCGGTTTCGGGATTAAAAGGATTGGGATAATTCTGCTCCAAAACATAATCGATAGGACGACATTCTTGGCCGACGTCAGTTAGCGATGAACTAATTGAAACGTCATCTATGTAAAGGTATGACCATGAAGTACTTGCGGCGTCGGCTCTAAATCCAATCTCAATTGTCTGCCCGGTTACCGCGCTCAAATCGAAATAAACCATTGTCCAATCGTTGACCGTATTATAATAGCATTGGTATCGATCGAAAATTACCTGACCGGCTGCGTAAACTCTAATGCGCGCTCCTACCCACACTCCGGCACATTCCGAGGTGGTTGATGCGCGGTCTTGGTAATAAAGAATCAAATAGACTTTCGGTGTGTTCGGTAACTTTACGGTCTGCGAAATTGAATTTATTTCGTATGCGTATCCCCCTATGCGCGCCATATATTGACCAGAGCGAGGTGTAACCGGCGGAGTAATATCAGTCGAATAGAAAAAATCTGCGGTTCCTATTACAGCATAACCTCCCTGAGACCACTGCGTCCATCCTGATTGCTGACCTTGTTCAAAATCTCCGTTTAAAATATTTTGTGAAAAAAGAACGGAGTTTATAATTATCAAAATAACCGATGTAAATAAAAATTTTTTCATAACTCATTCCTCAAACTTTTATAAGATCGTAGGAGCCGTCTAAAAAATATTTTTCCGTCAGTCTAACTTGGAAAAAATTTAAGACGACTCCTTTGCATTTTTCTATGAGCTCATTTCATCAGGACCATTTTCTTGGTCTGGAAATCGTTTCCCGCTCGAAGCGAGTAGAAATAAATTCCGCTGGTTAATTTTCCGTAATTGGAATTGCTTTGCGCGTTGAACGCAACTCTGTAAACTCCTGCCTTTTGTTCTTGGTTAACGAGTGTTGAAACTTCTCTTCCGAACACATCATAAATTTTCAGCGTTACAAAAACAGAATTCATGCCTCTAAGGATATTTTCGGGAGATATCTGATAAGTAATAATAGTTTCCGGGTTAAACGGGTTAGGATAATTCTGATGCAATAAGAACGAGCTTGGAATGTTTTCGGCTTGATCGTTTACATCCGTGACTCGCGTACCTATTACAAACCAACCCGGGTATGTCGCGTCGACTAAGTATGAAGTCGCCGCGCTTGCGCTTTCAATCATGTTGTCTTTCAACGCTATTTGATGAACAACATGATGAGGTACAAAAGCATTGTCGTATAGGGCAGTGTGAAACGCAATTGTTTTATCATCGCCGGAATAAGTTGGATAACCAAGAACTTCCAAAGGACCGGTAACAACTCCGAGATCGCCTGTATTAAAATCTACAGCCATCACGTAAGCCTGCTGATTATTTGAATCAATGTAATCGAACGTGAAGCGTGTTGGAGATACTTTGGAAAATGAAGGATCTCCAACATTTATTCCTTCGTTAGCAGGAGGAAAAACACTTTGCATGTTCCCGGTTTGTACGTCAAGAATATTGATATTCCAAAAACCAATTGTATCGCCGAGCGAGCTTCTGATTTCGTTATAAGAATCAAAAAGTAAATATCGCCCGGAAGGATCGAAGGAGAGCGCGTCGGCAAAAAGAGCAGTCTTTACATCTTTGGCATCGTAGGATTTTGTAACAATCTTAAATGAGTTTGAAACATTGTTGACAAAATCGAAATAATAAATGGTTGTGTCTCGATAAATTGAAGTTAATGCAAGGGCGCTTAGTCCGGGACCAGCGGCTACGCTCCACCATACTCCGCTTCCATCAATAATCGATTCTCCGGGATTTTGGGGATTGGCATTTAGCGCGCGTAAATTATGATTGCTGTCGATGAAAAGAATTATTCCTGATCCGTCCGTTATGGCAGGTCTGTTTGAAACCGGCGTTCTGGAAAGCGCGTATAAATCCGAAGCCGATGCAACAGTTGGTTTAGCCATATAAATTGTATTCGGATCGTTCGTATCGGTGTTGGTTACAAGCACCCATTGATCGCCGCTTATAGTCGATGTCGGAGGAGGAGGAGTTGAATTGCCTTCGAATACTTCGACTGCATCCCATGCGTTTTTTACCGCGGTTACTTCGCTGCTGGTTTCACCGTACAAATCCGTCGCGGCTTTGATTGTTCCGAGCCTTGCATCTATAAATTGCGATGAGCGGGTTAAATAAGTTGTTAATGTGCGGTACCAAATTTGTCCGGCTTTCGGTCTGCCGATACTGTTGGCCGCATGGTAAAATGCATGATTGGGAATTCCGCTGTTGATATGCACACCGCCGTTATCTTGTGTTGTAGTCACAAACTCGCTCATCGTACCCGGCTGCCAGCTTGTGCTTCCTTGAGTTCCGCCGTTATGAGGATCAACCATATCGCGCATGGCCCCGGTTGGAAAAGTGTGCAGATCTTTTATAATCTCTTCTCCGATTTGCCAATTTGTACTATCTACCAATGCGCCGAAGACATCGGACATCGATTCATTAAGCGCACCGGATTGATCTTTATATTCAAGATTGGCTGTGTACTGTGTAACGCCGTGCGTCATTTCATGAGCCGCTACATCAAGTCCGCCGGCTAATGGTTTAAAATATTTTTCACCATCGCCGTAACACATTACTTTACCGGACCAGAATGCGTTCTCCATTGCTTTGCCGTCTTCCGTTGCGTGAACGATTGAATAGATTGTCATGCCGTTGCCGTCAATTGAATTTCTCTTGTAAATGCTATGATAGTAATTGTACGTTACGATTGCATTATAATGAGCGGATACCGATGCGGCATCGCTCCATTGGTTATTGTTTGAGGTTACGTAATAGATGGATGAATTGCTCGATAAATCCTTATTGCGAAGATCGAGGTTAACAATTGCGCCGACAGGATCATCCGGAATTTTTGATTTGCCTGCGTTATACATCGGCTGCGATGCATCGATCATAAAGAAATCGGATCCAACCTGGTAAGTTCCGAATGTGCGGGTTACGCCGTTTAAATCCACACCGCTTCCGGTAGATATGCCGTCAAAGCAAACATTGTTATACGCATCCAGTATATTTCCTGTCTCGGCGTCGATAAAATAGTACCAGTCGTTTGAGAGACTCGCCCTCGCTTCTATAAACCAGGCAAGATGCGGCACGTTATATTTATTGTACCAAATAATTTTATCCGCGGCCGGTCCGTGGTAATCCAAAATATTTTCAAGCAACGGCTGAATGGAAGTAATACTTTTTTTTGCGCTAAGATTTTTAACAGCTATTGAGATTGCGCCCGCTCGATCTATTTTGCCGTCGAGATCAACCAGAATAGAGGGAGTAACTTCATAATTTCCGTTTAGTGAAAGAACAGTTCCGCTTTTATCAAGATGAACGATTAATTCTCTTGCCCACACTTTTATTCCTTTGTATAATTGATTAAACCGAACGTGCGTGAACCCAAGCACGTCCTCTTGAGCGAGCGAAATTTCAAATTCATTTTCCGGGTTGGAAATTTTCAGCAGAGATTTGTTTTCAACAAGAAAATTCCTAGCCGTTTCTTTTTTGTCGGAGTTGGTTTGTATAAGGGGTGTTTTCCGGCTAACGGATTTTTTCATCTCGATAAAACGCGGGGTGCCGGACTCATCGTTCCAGATTATCTTTTGAATATTATTTTTTTGCCCCAACATTGAAGGTATTTGTACTGCGTTGAATTTTGGCGTAAGCGTACTTTGTTGATATGTGGCTGCCGTCTTCAAACTATTAGGATTGATTCCGTGTTTTTTCATATAAGCCGTAAGGTTCTGTGCAATATTAGCCGCAGCAGCACTCTCCGAAGGATTTACAGTTAATGCGTTTTTACCCGCAGACGGCGCCGGCATAGTTTTTAATTTCTTGTTAAACTGCTGACTTGTGATTGACGAAAGACTTATACAAAAAATTACTATCCAGATGAAGTAGGATCGTGTTTTCATAGAGTCTCCTTTCATTTTTTGATAATTTTTATTTCACTGATTATTTCTTTGATTGCTTGCGGAAAATCGGCCGGCTCTTCCGACGGGTTATACGAAATTGTGTTTGAAACGCTGTCTTTACTTATTGTAAGAGTTGCGGTGTAGTTGCCGCTGTAAGAATGTGAATAGGTAAAAACATCGGGGCTTTGAACCAACAGATTAAAATGTTTGAGCCGGTCTTCCTGCAGTGTTAAGCTGTCTTTTATTTGAGCGGCGGAGTTAGGATAGCGCTCCCAAAACATCACACGCCCATCGCAATAAATTGTTGTGCCGTTTACAATTCCTGTAAACCCGCCGCCCGTGCTGAAGTCAATCTTATATTTTCCGGCAGAAGAGCAATTGCCGCTTGCCGCGCATGAATAAACCATGGCGGATATAATTAAAATCGCAGCATATTGAAAATATTGTCTCATAAATGCATTCCCTGTTTGTTAATAATATTCTATTCCTTTTGTATTGATGGAAAATTGCTGATGATAGAACCGAGGCATGATAGATTTTCTTTATCGATGAATTCAATTGCGCCGGCTTTTTTCGCATCTTCTCGTAAATCATCGGTCGGATAATTTGTAATGATAATCACTTTTGCTTCCGGGAAATTTTGCTTTAAGTTTAGCGTGGCTTTAATGCCGTTCATCTTTTTCATCTTAATATCCATTAATACCCAATCCGGTTTATACTTCGAGTATAATTCCATTACCTCGCTGCCGTCACTGCACTCGTAAAATTCTTCCGCAATGTGCGCCAAAATATTTTTTATCATTCTTCTCACCGAACTGTTATCGTCTGCAATTAATATTTTCATAATTCACCTAACGCAA
Organism: Ignavibacteriales bacterium; assembly: GCA_027348115.1. Lineage (GTDB taxonomy): Bacteria > Bacteroidota > Ignavibacteria > Ignavibacteriales > Melioribacteraceae > Fen-1258. The sequence continues at coordinate 16,921 of DAIEQA010000281.1, read as the reverse complement.
AGCCGGTGCAAAAACAGCCGTAAAAATTTTACCGGCTATGTAATTCGGGTAAAGAAATTTTCAGTCTAACTGTATGCGTCATTATGAATAACTTTTTGTTGTAAAGTTATTCGCAGAAATGCGCCATGTAAATAAAGGCCATCCCGTATTTATATAAGGGGTGGCACTTATAATTGACGGAATTGATAAACAGATTCACGCGGCATCCATTTGCTAATTGGCTATGTGAGGTACAAGAGGATAAAGAAAATTGCTGTGGCAGGGAAGGCAAAATCAAATTATGTTGCCAACTGTTTTCAAAGATGGCGATTCGATTATTCGATAAGGTCCTTGTGATCAATCGCAAACTTCAGCAAAGCATTATTCCCGGTAAGTTTTAACTTGTCGCATATATTTGAACGATGCTTCTCGACGGTTTTATAACTGATAAAGAGTTCTTCCGCAATTGCTTTGCTTGTCTTTTGACCGGCTATCATTTTTATTATTGTTTTTTCAGTCTGGGTTAGCTGCCCAATCAACAGCTTACTTTCACTTTGCATTCCGGCAAAAGGATTATGCGCTATTAGAGGTTCCGTCATTTCTGAACAAATATAAATTCCTCCCGCTGAAACTTTTTCGATCGCTTTAAGAATTTCGAAGAGGGCATTTTCTTTAAGCACATACCCCTTTACATTTTGCTTTAAAGCTTCCTGCAAAAGCTCTTCGGCATTATGCATGGTAAGAATAATAACCTTTGTGGAAATATTTTTAGCGTTGAGCTTCTTAAGAATTTGCAGACCGTTTAATTTAGGCATGTCTAGGTCCAGTATTGCCACATCGGGCAAAAGAGAGCAAATCGATGTCAAAGCTTCTTCGCCGTCCTCGGCTTCTCCAACTATATTATAATTTTTCCGGCTCTCGATAACCTGTTTCAATCCGCTTCTGAAGATCGGGTGGTCGTCTGCAATAAATATTTTTATTTGACCGGTTTTCATGCAGTCCTCAGCGGTATTTTAATTAAAATTAAAACCCCTCGTCCTGGCGCGGTATCGATGTATAAATTGCCGCCCAAAATTTTTACTCTTTCGGAAATGTCGAATAATCCCATCCCGCTTTTTTCTTTATCCAACATTGTGGAATCTTTCTCAAAGCCAACGCCGTTGTCCTGGTATTCAAAGTTCAGCATGTTTTCTTTTTGTTCGATGTGGATTTTAACTTCATTTGAGCCGGAATGTTTTATTGCGTTGTTAAGGCATTCCTGGATTATTCTAAAGAAATGAATTTCATTATCTTCGCCCAGGGTTTCATCTATGTTTTTTATTTCCGTGATGAAATTAATATTTGTTGCCGAGGCGGCTTTTTTAATCAGGGAATCAAGAGCGTTTGTCAATCCGAGTTTGCCAAGCTGATATGGACGAAGATTGTAAGATATTGCCCTTACGTCCTTAATTGTCTGGGTTGAAATATTTATTATCTCCCTAATCTGTTCGTCCTTTATTGCCGGAGAAGGAGATTCAATTCCGAACATAGCCCTGTTTTTAATGATAATTAAATCTTGTCCAACGCTGTCATGAAGTTCAGAGGCAATCCTTTTTCTTTCGCCCTCCTGGGAGTCGATTAACAATTTGGAAAATCTCTGCTGGACAGTTTGAAGTTTTTTTATTCCCTGTATGCGCTTTTCAATTAAGAAGATTATAACGGATAGAGCGGTCAGCGCAGTAATAATTCGAAACCACCATGTATGCCAGAACGGGGGAGAAATAATAATTGCTAAAGAGACGCCGCCGTTATTCCAGTATCCGTCGTTGTTACAGGCGCGTACGGTAAAAATATAATTGCCCGGACTTAAATGCGTGTAAGACGCAAAGTGTCTGTTGCCGGCGTGAACCCAATCCGGATCGATGCCTTCTAGCTTATATGAAAACTCATTCTTGGACGGCTCGGTAAAATCCAGCGCGGCAAATTCGATAGAGAAAAAATTATCCTGATAGGATAAATTAATTTGCTCGTTGGCCGGTATATAGTGTTTGCCGCCGTACTGTTTTTCGAAAATTTTGAATTTGGTAATAGCCACGCCCGGAATTTTTTTATTCTCGCGGATGGAATCCGGATGGAAGGACACCAACCCGTTTATGCTTCCGAAATAAATTTTGCCGGATGAGCTTTTAAGGAATGCGTCGGAGTTAAATTCGTTAGATGGAAGACCATCGTTGATGTCGTAGTTTTTAAACTCTCCTTTGTTAACGAGGAAATTAGAAATGCCTTTGTTTGTGCTCATCCATAAATTTCCGTTTTCATCGTTAACAACTCCGTAAACAACATTGTTCGGCAAACCGTCTGCTTCGGTGTAGCTTCTAATTTTTTTCCCGTTGCAGTCTATTTTGATCAATCCGCTGCCGTGCGTACCAAGCCAAAAATTGCCGGCGGAATCTTCGAGTATTGAATAAATTGCATTGGCTCCTATGCTCTCATCCCGGTTCGAGTCATTTACGAGCCGCGTAAATTTTTCCGTTCGGCGGTCGAATTTATTCAAACCTCTCGAAGTGCAAACCCAAAGATTGCCGGTCCTGTCGTCTGTAATCTGGAATATCACATTGTCTCCAATTGATGTCGGGTCATCGAGCGAGTTGGAGTATGTTGTAAAAATATTTTTGGACGGGTCGAATTTTATAAGCCCGTACCCGAAAGTCCCGAGCCATAATATTCCGGCTTTGTCTATGTAAATATATCTGATTACGTTGAACGGGATGCCGTTTCTTACCGAAGGGTTGTAAGTAAATCTTTTAAAGGAATTTATTGACGGATCGAATTTATTTAAACCGTCCTGAGTTCCGATCCAGATAAAACCGTTCATATCCTCGGCCATGCACCAGACGGTATTATTGGTTAAAGAATTCGGATTTGTCGTTTCATGAAAATATCGCGAGAATATTTTTGTCTTGGAATTTATTTTTGTCAAACCGTTGTCGGATCCAATCCAAACATTTTTAAGTTTATCTTGGAAAATACATCGGACGCTGCTGTTGGTAATTGAATTATTATCGCGCGGATTATGAACAAAGTTTTCAAAATTCTTTGGGCTTATTAAAACCTTGTATAATCCGCCGGTACGCGTGCCGAGCCATATAATCCCGTTGTTATCCGAAAAGGCCGATGTAATATTCTTAGCGAGCAATTCGTTTTGATTAATAGTATTCCATATTTCGCGGGAGAATGTCTTATTGTACATGTTGAAACAATCGAGCCCATTATCTTCCGTCCCTATCAAAAGGTTGTTGGATTCGGCAACGAACAGCGATAAAATTTTATTGCTGCTTAGTCCTTTAACGCTATTCATGCCGTGACTGAAAGACGCAATCTTATTACTTAAAAGATTGAGCACATTTAAACCGTTTGAAGTTCCGATATAAAGATTTTGGCCGTTGGCAACGAGTGCCGAAATATAATTTGAGTTTAGCGTGTATCCCGTTTTACCGGACGTTCTGAAATGGGAAAAAGTTTTTGAGGCCTTGTTGAATTTATCCAGCCCGCCTCCAAATGTCCCAAGCCATATATTGCCGTTGTTGTCTTCGCTAATTGCCGTTACGCTGTTGTTGCTTAATGAATTTTCATTGCCGGGAATGTTATAATATGTTATGAATTTGTTTCCCTTCTTATCGTACTTGCTCAAGCCGCCAAGATAAGTACCGGCCCAGATTATCCCTTCCTTATCCTCGTAGAGAGAAATGACGGAACTGCTCTTTAAAGTATTGCCGTTTTTAAGTTCGGTGTTGAACCTTGTGAACAAATTTTTTACCGGGTTGAATTTTGTAATACCGTTGAGAGTTCCGAGCCATAAATTTCCTTCTCGGTCCTCAATCATACAGGAAACTAGATTATCGCCAATAGAATTTTCATCGGCAGGATTATATTTGTAAACTACAAACTCATAGCCGTCATACCTGTTTAATCCGTCCTGCGTTCCAAGCCAGATAAATCCGAATCTATCTTTCAAAATGCATCTTATGTTCGATTGAGAAAGACCTTCCGGTATAGATAGATTCTTTACAATTATATTTTTATTCTGCGCATAAATTAAAAGATTGAAAAACATTAATACAATTGAAAATCGGATTAGGATTTTTCTCCCGTGATCAACCATCAAATGCTTTTTGCCGTTAATTTTATTTCGGTAGGAAAATTCTTTATGCTTAGAATTGAAATACCGTATTAAAGAAAGTATAGATAATTGGATCCTTCCAGGTTTAGGATAAGTGCGGAGATTTTCGCGAAGCGGAATTTTTTTCCTAACAGTTTCGGGATATCCAATGATTGATTCGGCAAACATTTAGTCTCCCTTGTCTCAATGAAAAATAACATACGGTTTTTTAATTTGCAAAGCAGCCGTACGGTAATTTTTATTACGATGTAAACGAGTTGTGCTTTTACTTCGCCTCTTGTAATGCTTCCCGTTCTAAAATAATAAAACCGGTATGATGGAGTTTTTTTTATAAACATGTAAATCATTGTTTACTGCATTAACTTTGAATTGAAAATTATATAAATTCTCACCGGTGATTTTAATTGAGGTTAAGATGGAACAAGAGAACCTGGAAAGAATCCGTGTTCAGTTGGCTGACCGCCGCCAGAGGTTAAATCAGGCGGTTTCCAATCCGGCCGCGGCAGTTAGTTATGCAAACTTGCTTAAGGAAGTCGATGCTGCATTGGAACGAATAGAAGACGGTTCTTACGGAATTTGCATGATATGTAAAGGTGAAATTGAAGAAGACCGGCTGATGGTTAACCCGCTTATAACAGTCTGCCTCGACGACCTTGATACGAGACAGCGTAAATATCTTGAGGCCGATCTTGATCTTGCTCGAAGAATACAAACCGGTATGCTGCCAAAAAATAATATAAGGGCTAACGGCTGGGAAGTTTCGTATTATTATGAACCCGCCGGCGCCGTGAGCGGGGACTACTGCGATATTATCGAAGCCGGAGATTCACTGCCCGAAATGTTTTTCATTTTAGGTGATGTTTCCGGTAAAGGCATAGCGGCTTCAATGCTAATGTCGCACCTGCACGCCATGTTTCATAGTATGATTCCATTACGTTTAAGCGTTGCCGAACTTGTTGAGCACGCGAGCAGCTTGATGTGCGAAAGTACAATTTCTTCACATTACGCCACGCTGCTGTGTATTAAGGCCGCGAGTAACGGAGAACTTGAAATATGCAACGCCGGTCATCTGCCGCCGCTCCTTGTTAAGAATGGAGCTATTCAAAAAATTAATGCTACGGGTGTGCCAGTAGGTCTGTTTTGTAACACCGAATATTCCGTAAACAGTTTTGTATTGGAAAAGGGCGATACACTGCTTCTTTACTCGGACGGACTTACGGAAACCTTTTTCAATGAAGAAGAATACGGCATGCAAAGACTTACAGAAAACCTTGGGAAAAATTATTTGCTTGAACCTAAAGAGCTTGTAAATAATTTATTGAAAGACGTAAATGATTTTGCCGCGGGCGCCGCGCGTAGAGACGATTTAACAATAATGGCAATTAAAAAACTATAACTACGATTTGCTTTCCACCAGCGTTCGTAAAACAACTTTGGCGGACAGGTCAAATGTTTCGGAGTTTACCCGCCATCTTTTTGGCGGGACAATATTAAAACCAACATAGGTCTTAATAGCTCATTGAAAAACAACTTGATATAACGATTACGACGAAGCGCGCAATTCGGAAACGAAGATGATTCAGTTACTAAATACACTACATGCCGCAGCTGTTACGCACAGCGTAAAATTAATCGAAGCCGGATTTACGCAGGCAAAAATAGACGGCATAGCGGCGCTTAAAGAAAAATTAGCCGCGGCGGATAATGCCCAGGAAATGGCGAAGAAAAAAAGACCGTCTGTTACGCAGGAAAGAATCGCCACTCTAAACAAATGCTATGAAATATTACAGCAGGTAAGCAAGGCGGGAAAAATAATTTTTGCAAACGACCGCGCAAAGTACGATCAATATTTATTACCGAATGAAAGAACACAAAAGAAAGAAGAACCCGCGGCACCGCCGGTAAGTTAATTTCTTAACGGGGAGGTGCCTTGGAAGTCAAAATTCTTTGTATATGAAAAGATAAAATTGAGTTGTGGGGTGCCTCTAAATTTAATGAAACGTTTTCCTGAAATGTATTTTTATTATGCAGCAAATTATCTAGCTGCCATACACTATTAGAAATCTTCTGCCATAGATAAAAAAGTAAAATTTTCTTCTCATTATCTTCCTAGTTAAAAGTCAAAATGCTCGTTACGTTAAAAAGAACATTTTAACGGAAGAGAATTAATCTTGGTAAAAAATTATTCGATGCAGACTAAGACGCTTATCGATAATTTATTAATAGATGTAAATGATTTTGCCGCGGGACCGGCGAGAAGAGACGATTTGACAATCATGGCGATTAAGAAACTCTGGTGTGTTATTTGAAACAAAGTAAATTGGATATTGTTTAACAGCAAAAAGGAGAAATGAATCATGAAACCCTTCAAAATATTCTTCCTTGTAACTGTCTTTGCTGCGGTTTTCTTAATATCGCAATCGACCTTTGCTGCGGAGACTTCAAATAATAAATCCGATGCGGATATAACAAAAGAAGTTCAGCAACAAATTCACAATAATTTATTTTATACCGTTTTCGATTGGGTAACAGTTAAAACAAATGACGGTGCTGTTACGCTCGATGGTTACGTTCATCTGCCGTGGGATAAATCCTTTTTTGAAAATATTGCCCAAAAGGTTGACGGTGTTAAATCCGTTAAAGACAATCTTCAAAAGGTGAGCGGTTCGGATAAAATCCGTTACAAAGCGGCGCGTACAATTTATACAAGCCCGGATTTCCAACAATATTCATTCTTGAAAGATCCCCCGATACATATAATTGTAATCGGTAATCAAGTTGTTCTCGAAGGTAATGTTTCTTCCGAAACACAGAGGAGCTGGGCCGATTTACTTGTACAATGGCATACGGATGCATTCAAAGTTGAAAATAATTTGAACGTTGAAAAAGGTTAATTAAAGATATAAAGCAAACGCAAAAAATGAATTTGAAAATCTTAATGGCGGGCGGAACTGTTTCACTAGTATGTTTGTTAGGTTATAAAGCAGTGAAACTTTAAATAAGATTTAAAACAAAATGCAAAAAATTCCAGACACGGCACAAATAAGTTCAAGAGCATATTTCCTTGTTAAAGGATTTAATCTAACGGCGGTGGAATGCTGTTGTTGCTGTTGTAATGATTATTGTACGAGCGCTGGAGCGGCAGTATCGAAGTAAAATAATTCTTATAAAATCGTCTCTGCCCCGCGCTTGAGAAGCAAGGGAATAGAGATGAGGAAAAATTAAAACCTCTTTCGAGAATTTCCCGGGAGAGGTTTTTTATTTATATAAAGTCGGGTTCGAATTAAATAATTAATTGAAAGAAATAGGAAAATGAATACATCGAAAAATAAAATCGATCTGAACGCATTAAAGTTTAACCAGGCATCTATAATAATTTTGACAGCGCTTGGTTTTATTTTGAACGAGCCGATTCTTACGGCGGCGGTTGCGGTTGTATTAATTGCCGGTTCAATCGATTCGCGTCTTGCCGTATTTAAACAGTTTTATCGTTACGTAGTACTGCCTTTCAAAATATTGAGGCCGAATATTGCGGAGGAATCTTCGGCACCGCACAATTTTGCCCAGACGCTCGGCGGAATATTTCTTTCAATCGGCTCTGTTTTATTGTTTGAGAATTACTCGGTACCGGGATGGATATTTGCCTGGATAGTAATCTTGTTGGCAGCGGCAAATCTTGCGTTTGGTTTCTGCACCGGTTGTTTCATCTATTTTCAGCTTGGAAAATTCGGAGTGCCGGGATTTCATGTTAGATCAAATAGTTAAGGAAGACAAATGAATAACGTATTGGAAAGAATAATTATTGCCATTGCTGTGCCTGCTTTGCTTGCCGGGGCAGTAAAGTTGTTTACCTATATTATCAGGAAGAGATTGAAATCAAAATCAGCTTTTGGAAATGATTCGGAAGGTGCCGTAACAGGAAGACAAACGCTGCTTTATTTTTGGACGCCGGACTGCTCTCAATGTAAGTGGCAGGAAAAATATTTGGAACAAGCCACGACGGAAATGAATTCATCGGGCAGAACGGTGAACGTCAAAAAGATAAATGCTTATCAAGAACAGGAATACGCATCGAGTCTGAATGTAATTACAGTTCCAACTTTGGTGATACTTGATTCGGCGGGAAAAGTTGCATCATGGAATCCGGGTCTGACCCGGAAAAATAAAATTATCGATCTGCTCACCATTGCAGCGAATTAAATGAAAATAAAAACGGCTTTATTCCATTTGAGTATTAAATAAGTTGAGTCTGCGTAATTTCGGTGCGGTCTTGCTTATCACGCCAACAACGGCAAGAGTCATTGTTCCGCCGAATATTACGGACGGAACGAGTCCCATTAATTTGGCCGCAACACCGGATTCAAACGAACCTAATTCGTTGGATGAGCCGATAAAGATTCCGTTGATCGAAGAAACCCGTCCGCGCATTTCATCGGGAGTGTAAAGCTGAACAATTGTATGCCGGATTATAACGCTTACATTATCGAGCATTCCGCTCACCAGCAATATGAGGAGCGTTAAATAAAAGTTTTGCGAAAGCGCAAACAAAATCATGCTTATTCCGAATCCGAAGACGCAGACAAGAAGATTTCTGCCGGCTTTCTCAAAAGAGGGTCTGTTGGCTTGATATATCGACATAATCACTGCGCCTACGGCAGGGGCCGCTCTTAAAAAGCCGAGTCCTTTTGCGCCGACATGCAGAACCTGGTCGGCAAAGATAGGCAGCACCGCGACGGCTCCTCCAAAAAAGACTGCGAACATATCCAGACTTATTGCGCTTAGAATTATTTGGTTCCGGAAAACAAATTTCAAACCTGATGATAAGCTCTTCCAAATATTTTCTTCATTTGTCGGTTCGGGCATCGGTTTATTCGAAATAGATAAAAATAAGAACCAGGCAACGGCGGTAAAGCAAACAACTAAACCATAGGCATAACCTACGCCGAAAAACCCGTAAACCAATCCGCCTATTGCCGGTCCTGTAATTTCTGCAAGCTGCCAGGTCAAACTATTCCAGGTAGAAGCATTGCCGTATAATTCCCTTGGAATAAGCTGCGCTCCGAAAGCCGTTAGCGCCGGCGACATAAATCCTCTTGTAATGCCGGCGAGAAAAATAATTAAGTAGATCGGTTCTACGCCGTAACGCAATAGGGCATGATGAAGCTGTGTTGAAATGATCAATAAAGCTGAAGCGCATAAAAAATAAACTATGTTGGAGACTAAAATAATTTTTTTCCGATTGACTTTATCGGCTACATGTCCGGCAAAGAGCGTTATAGCTAAAAAAGGAATCGCTTCCGAAATACCGATCAATCCAAGCGATAAAGCGTCTCTCGTAATCTCGTAGATTTGCCAGCCGACTATAACCGATTGCATTTGAATACCAAATGTAAGAGTGAATCTTGCGAGCGTGAACTGACGGTAATCTTTTATCTTTATCGATGCGTACGCATCCTTAGCTGCCATTATTTATTCTTTTTATCCCAAGAAAAATTGCTGACAAACGTATACGAAAAAAACATAAGTAACAAATCATGTTTTCTTTTCGAAGAGCATTATATAATTTCACGGTTGTGAATTATTGTAGGTGAATGTATGAGTACAAAACATTTCATAATAGCTTTCTATTTTATTTTGTCCCTTTCCGAAATTTCAACAGCTCAACACGTGTGGAGACCATTCAGCGATGAGAGTCCGTGGAATCAAAAAATTTCACCTGACGCAAAGACAGATCCTCATTCCGAACAGTTAATCGATTCTTTGGCGGCTGCTCCGTTTTATATCAATATTGATGATTGGTCAATCCCGGTTTATTATGTTAATTCCGATTCGACACCCAAAGTAAATGTAATTAATTCCCGTCCCGGCATTTACGGAAGAGGATTTGCCGAGCCGAATCAAATTCCGGTGCTTCCTAATTTTATTGCATCGCCGCCGGTAGGAGAGAACAGCGATAACCACATGTGCATTGTGGATACTGCAAAAATGATTGAGTGGGATATGTGGGCCGCAAGAAAGAATCTAGACGGTAATTGGACAACCGGGCTGGGAGCGGTTACGGATTTGAAAAGTACCGGCGTTGAAAAGCCCTGGTATGAACAAGAGAACGAACTCGACGCTCATCGATCGAGAGCCGGCGGATTTCCCTTAATAGCGGGATTAATTCGACCGGAAGAAATTAAAGCAGGGAAGATTGAGCACGCCTTGGTCTTTGCGTATCAAAGAGGTTTATCGGAATTTTTTATTCCTCCGGCAAGCACAGCACAGGCAACCTTTATGGAAATGAATAACCGGTTTGGAATTCCTATGGGAGGAAGAATTCAACTGGATCCCAATCTTGATTTAGATACGCTCAAATTGACTCCGGCATGTAAAATAATTGCGAGGGCTTTACAGGAATACGGTGCGTTTAACGGCGACTATGCGGGAGCCACAGTTTTATATGCCGATAATTCCCCCGAAGCTTTGAAAGAATGGAAAGGATTGCTTGACAAAGAAGATTTAATGAAAGTTTTTACACCTGAATTTATACGCAAACATTTTCGTGTTATTGAATTGGGAAAATTGCTGCCGGGTCAAAATCTTAAAAGCGGTCAATTCGGGCTCATAAATTTTGATTTGCCCGGAATGAAATCTATAAATACAAATTGGCTGGACCGGAAAATATTTATAACACTTGGAAACAAAATCAATGTTGCGAAATTGAAACCTGTATTCAAGACAGTTAGAAAGAAAGCAGTTGTTACGATTCAAAGAGTAAAACAGTTAAGCGGAATGTCGGAAGTCGATTTTGGCAAGCCGGTTCATTATACTGTAACGGTTCCAGGCGCAGGGCAAATGGAGTGGACGGTTGAAGTAAAGACATTAAAATGATTTGTCGAAATAATTGATTGCCGCAGATGTTAAAAGAAGCCGTCTCAAAAGTAGTTTATCAAAAAAATAAATCTGTGAAAATCTTTTATATCTGTGTCATCTGCGCTCTATTTAAAACTAAACAAGTACTTTTGAGACAGCTTCTAATTTCGGCGCAATAATTCTTTACTTGTTAAAACCCCAAAGCTTAATCTCCGGATTTTTCTTCTTAGCGTCTTCCAAAAATTTGTCGAAGTCCTTAAATGTATTTAGGCCCCGTATCTTTCTATCCTTAAGATTAATCAATAATTCTTTTCTTTTGTTCACTTCAATGTCTTCGATATCAGCAAAAGTAAGCTCGGTTATCTTTCCAAGTATGCTTTTGAATTTTATTTTGTTCCCGTCAACTTCAATTTCCATTGGTCGGTTTATGTACATAAAATATCGATAGCCGACGATTCCGATAAGCAGCACAATATAAACCCACAGAAGCGTCGAGGGCCTTTCTTGGTTGGCAATAAGGAAAAAAATTATAATTGCTATTGTTAAGATAGGCGTAATGTACGCCTGCATCAAACCGTATAGGTTTTGTTTGATCTTGTAGCTTTCCATTTTTGTCTAATCCTCTCTTAGATTCTTGTTGTTTCCGCGAATAAAATAATTATTTTCGATTGAAAGAGTTTTAATTTTTAGATGTTTATTATGTCAGAATTATTATTTTAGCATCAAATTCTTTTGTGTAAAGGTAAAGAAAAAGCGTATTATTTCGAAAATTGTTAGTAAAGAAGATTCTTTAAATAGCCGTTTGTCCAGCTAATAAAGTAATTAATTTAAAATCACGTTCCGGACGTAGTTTCCGCACGAATTAAGTTTATCGATTAAGAAGCGGAATAATTTTTGGAACGAGCTAAATCAATTGAATTAAATAAAAAGTTAGATGAGCAATTGCTTTAATAAATTATTGAGAAAATGGGAATACTAGAACAAGGTCTTCAAAAAGCTACTGTTTCAATGATAATGAGGACCGATAAACTCAGAAAACTTGAAGTAGAACATATAATGCATCAGAAGCTGGGAAATAATCCGGTAGATGTATATGCAGATAATAATATTTACTACGAGTGTGGTTTCAAATCAATAGAAAAGCTTATCGTAGCCGGATTTGGAGAGCGCAACGATCAGGGAATAAGCGGTTCCAGAGATATCGATTATGCAAGCTATGTTACAAAAATGGCGGTTGCGATAAAAGATATCCCCCTGATTAAAACAAATGGTCCTTTCCACAACATCACTATGGATCTTCAAAATTACCTTCATATCTGGAAGAAGTATTACGGATCGCGTACAAGCCAGCATATGCTCAATTTAAAAGATATGCCGGCTAATCCGTTTACCGTTATTTCATCCGGCATCACAATCAATGATCGGAATCTTCATTTTGATATGATGATTGCCAATATAAGATTAAGAGATACAAATCCAGGGGAGATGAAATATTTTGGGGACCTGATTCTTTTTGCATCCGAAAATATAGGGTTCGGTTCCACTTATGCGTGGCTGGATAAATACAGCGAGAATCCTGAAGAACGAACAACGATCAGCGCTTTATTGGGGAGTCCTTACGGACAAAAATTAGCCGAAGCTATTGAGCATTCTTTCTCAAATCTTGAATTTATTCGATTGGAATTGGAAAATATACGCCCGAACCTTTCGAGTGTAAAGCATATGCTGTGGGTAAGCAATTATTTCAAACAGAAATAAAATCTGCTGCGGTTTCTAATTAATCTTATACAATTGGCTTTGTTAATTTAAAATTCGTTTGAGCTCTCTAATATTTAATTCGGTAGATACGCCATTACATCCCCAGTGTTTAAAGCAACCGCTGTAATCAAGAAGCACGCATTGAGCTGGAACATCATAACGTTTCAATTCCCAGCCGCCTTCAACTAAGGTAGTAACACAAGCAGAAGCAATAATGCCGGTGGTAGGTTGTCCCGGTTTTGGAGACCACAAAGAAAGATCTGAAGCATGTGGAATTATATAGACATTAAAATTATTTCTTTTTCCCATCTCTCTAATTTGATTAACGCGGCAGCTTTCATAACATCCTTTGCAGATTAATCCTTCTTGGACGCGCTGCGCTTTGCATTCATTATTAGGACGTCCTCTCATACAGCCGGGTAGCAGCACAGCTTTGCTTTGAGTGTTTTTATATTCGGCACGGAAAGCGCAGTTCATTAACTCGGCGCCAACCATGTTAAGATGATATTCCAGCCTGCTTCGTGTAGAAGAAATTCTATCCTCTCTCCACCTGTAGCGCTTGTTCGAATCAGCAAGAAAGCTTTCGACATGTTGAGTGTACTTGCCAAGAGCCGCTAAAGAATTTTGGTCAAACCAAGCGGTAAATGCTTCTATGGCCGAAAATATTTTGAGTAATTCGGTTTGGTTTTTCTCTGCCCAAAAAGCTCTCCATCTAATAAAGCGAAGCGCTTGTTCTTTGAATTCACCTGTTGCCTCAAACCATTTACATACATGGTCAATCTGTTCCAGTGCAGGCGCCGGCGCGGTAGCAAAGGTTCTCTTTTCCGGAATAAAATAAAGCGTTAGAAAAATTCCTCTTGCAAAATCGATGTAAGGTTTAAGTCGCCGATGTTTCTTACGCCACTCGGCCATCTTTGCCATTGTAATAAACGGAGCTCTTTGAACAGCCAAAGCAGAATGAGCATAAGTTTTCCACAGGACGCCAAAACTCAGCAGTTCAAGTATATACTCTTCAATCGCGCGAATTTTTTCAAGCTTGTAGGTATCGAGATATGAAATATATTCATCGGCAATCGGCTTAATCGATTCGTTACAGTGAGTTAATACCCGCCCGGCAAAACGACGTACATCGTTGTAATAAATTTCAGAATTGGTTCCTTCCGGCTTTAGAGAGTAAGTTACAGCGTTCATAGAGTTTTTAATTTTTAATTGTTTAGACGACTCATCTATATTCAAGATATATAAAATTCTAAAAATTATCTTTATTCCTAAACCTGATGAAAGAACACTGGATCTGATGGAATGATCTGGTGAAGAAGGGCATTGCAATTATGTTTGGTCCTGTGCCGGATAAAACGTTGTTTGTGAGCTATCGATAATGAAAGTAGAGATGAAAAATTTTTAATCCGCCTTTGCGTCGGTCAACCAGTAGGCAAATTTCGCTTCGACGGACCTGCCTCGAAGCTCATACCATTGATTTATACCGTTCCATTCTGGTACACAGTGCTTCATTTTTTTACGACTAAAGTATAGCGGCATAATAAGGGTTCAACATTTCAGTGACTTTTAAGCGTTTTTTCAAAGCGGACTGTCTATTTTTTACATGTAAGATGTTGGAACATTAATTGTAATAGTAACGGGCATTGAAACAAATTTTGAGAGCAATTGAATTAATTGGTGGCTTCCGAATGCCGGGCAGCATTCTTACGATTAAGAAATTGTCAACTCAAACGTCAACTCAATTTATAATAAAGGAAAAGTTGGAAAATGGAAAAGTACCGTTCTCCAAAAAGGGGGATTAAACTATACATGCAATATTCTTAAACAGAGAGTGTAAAAAATGGAACCCCGGCCGAAAATACTCATTGTTGATGATGAGGAATTGTCTCAAGATTTTCTTCGATTTTTTCTTGCCAAAAAATTTGAAGTTCATACCTGCGGCAGCGTCAGCGCTTTCTACAACATAATCCAAAACATTCAATTCGATTTAATATTAATGGACATCTTCCTTCGCGACAGCAAAGATGGTATTCAATTGACGAGGGAGCTGAAAGAAAAACCCGAGTACAAAAAAATTCCGATATTAATTGTTACGGCTCAAAATACAACCAAGGACCGTAACGCTTCCCGCGAGGCCGGCGCCGAATTGTTTTTGACAAAACCACTGGACGGCAAATATCTCATGGAGTGTATTTCGAAAGCATTGGATAAATAAATTTAAACCCTCCGGAAAAGATAAATCTTACTGCTTTGGATAAATATTTGGCTAAGCCACATGCGGTAAATAATTTATTTCGATACATGTAGAAATAAATTATCAAAAATCTTAGGTTTGTTTCGACAAATGTCGAATTATAATTTACAAGCATGGAAATATCCAAAACCATTTCAATAATTAAATCTTTGGCAGATACCTCGCGACTAAGAGTATTAAAAGCGCTTATGGACAAACCCAGGTACGTTGAAGAACTTGCCCACCGGTTGAATCTTGCGGCTTCAACCGTGTCGTTTCATCTAAAAAAACTGGAAGCGGCAGGACTGGTTAACCAATCTAAGGAACAGTACTATATTATCTACAAAATTAACAACGAAATTTTCGATACCAGTCTTAGAGAACTTATAGACTGCGACGACATTGAAAAATTTACGCAGGAAGACCGGATTGAAAAGTACAGGCAAAAAGTGCTAAAAACTTTTTTCAAGAAAAATAAACTTGTACAACTGCCGGTTCAAAGAAAGAAAAGAATGATTGTGCTGGATGAATTTGCGAAAAAATTCAAATCCGGCAAAACTTATACCGAGGAAAACGTGAACGAGATTATTACCGAGGCCTACGGAGATTACTGCACCATAAGAAGACTGCTGATAGAAGAGGGCATTATGAATCGAGATAAACAACATTACTGGCTTAGGAAATAACAGGAAGGAAATTAAAATGATTGACAAAAAAGAGCTTAAAAAAAAGTATAAACAAACTCTTCCCCCGATGGGTATTTACCAAATTAGAAACCTGGTTAACAATAAAGTGTTTGTCAACAGTGGGTTGAACCTGACTGGCAAATCCAACAGCTATAAGTTTCAACTGAGCAGCGGCTTACACTTTAATTCCCAATTGCAAAAAGATTTTAATCAATACGGGGAAGATAAATTCGCATTTGAAATTTTGGACACTTTAGAACCCCAAGACGATCCTTCATACAATTATGAGGATGATTTGAAAACGCTTCTTGAATTATGGATTGATAAACTTCAGCCCTACGACGATAAAGGATATAACACCCGGCCAAGATAATTTCGGCAAATTATTTTATTGCTAACTACAATCCGTTAAAATATTTTGAAGGCCGGTATTGAATACATTATTTTCCAAAACTATCAAAGGCCAAAGCAGATGAGAATGAAGACCGTAATCGTAATTCTGGTTGTCATGGCGTTGTCGATGAATCTTTATGCGCAAGAATCCGTTTTTAAAAATTTTATTACCGTCAAAGACGGCAGACTGATGGACGGCGATAAGGAATTTCGCTTTATTTCATTCAACATTCCTAATTTGAATTATGTGGAAGATGAATTCGGCTACGAGACAAAATATCCTTACCGGATGCCGGATACATTTGAAATGACCGACGCGCTCGAAAGTATAAAACAATTAGGCGGACGCGTAATTCGTGTCTATACTGTGCCGGTTAAAAATATTCATGGAGGAGATTATCCCACATACGTATTGGCTCCGGGCAAGTTTGACGAGGAATCGTTTAAGACGATGGACACAATGCTTGTACTTGCAAACAAGATAGGAATACGGCTGATACTTCCCTTTGTAAACAATTGGCAGTGGATGGGCGGCAGACCGCAGTATGCTGACTTTAGAGGTAAAACCAAGGACGAATTCTGGACGGACTCTACGCTTATTGAGGATGTTAAAGCGACGATTCACTTTGTTATTAACAGAACAAATACAGTTAGCGGAGTAAAGTATAAAGACGATAAGGCAATTCTCTGCTGGGAAACCGGCAACGAACTTTCCTGCCCTTCTTCCTGGACCGAAACGATTTGCAGGTATATAAAAAGCCTTGACCAAAACCATCTGTTGATGGACGGATATACCTGGGACACCGTTGATAAAAATTCATTAAATGAGCCTTCCGTTGATATAGTTACAACCCATCA
>DAIEQA010000290.1:0-6951 GCA_027348115.1 Ignavibacteriales bacterium | reverse complement strand
GACGCAACCCAGCAGCATACCGTTGCCCATAAAGACGGTAATTTTTGGGTTATCAACGGAATGAAGAATTGGATTACTAACGGTCAATCCGCGGATTATTATCTTGTGATGGCTCAGACCGATAAAGAGAAAGCGCATCATGGAATAACAACTTTTGTAGTTGAAAAGGGCACACCCGGTTTCGGTCACGGGGTAAAAGAGGACAAACTTGGTATTCGAAGCAGTGATACATGTTCGCTTACTTTTGAAAACTGCCGCGTTCCCGAAGAAAATATAGTCTGGGAAATAGGCAAGGGATTTAACTTCGCGATGAATACATTGAACGGAGGAAGAATCGGGATTGCTTCCCAAGCAGTTGGTATTGCCGAAGGCGCTCTTGAGGCGGCAAGAAAATATGCAAGAACGAGAAAGGCTTTCGGTACAGAGATTTCCAATCATCAGGCTATTCAATTCAAATTGGCGGATATGTCTGTTAAAGTTGAAGCGGCAAAACTTTTAACATTGCAAGCCGCCGCATTAAAAGATGCCGGTAAGAAATATGTTAAAGAGGCCGCAATGGCAAAACTTTACGCGTCGAGGGTTGCTGTTGAATGCGCGCTTGAAGCAGTTCAAATTCACGGCGGTTACGGCTATGTGCGCGAATACCAGGTTGAAAGATTTTTACGCGACGCAAAGATTACTGAAATTTATGAAGGGACTTCGGAGATTCAAAAAATTGTTATCGCGAGAGAACTACTGAAGGATTAACCTCAGTTGGACGAAAGGAAGAAAACCGTAATAGTGTTCTTGCTAATTGTTCTTACATGCTCAATTCATGCGCAGACGGATTTGCAAAGATGGGAAGCCAAATCCATCCCGTATGAAATTTCGGGACACGCCGGTCACGATTACTCAATCGATAATTCAAGTTTTGGCATGACTCTGATTTCTTTAGCGCGGAATGTTTATTATTTTTTCATATCGGATTTGGACGGAGACAACTGCCCGTTTTACCCTACTTGTTCCAGTTTTTTTGTCCAATCGGTTAAGGAGACGAATTTCATTAAAGGAACGTTAATGTTTGCTGACCGCTTTACGCGCGACATAAATTTTTTCAAAGGCAAAAACCATTACATGCTTACTCCCGGCGGAAAATTTTATGATCCGCCTTCCAACTATACATTTGACATTCAGAAAATTAAATTCTAACCGAACAGTGAAGGTAATTTCTAATATCCCGGAAATATTTCATGCGGCTTTATTGCGAACCGGCTTCATGGTTGCGCTGTTATTTATTCTTACGGGAATTGTTGTAGGGCAGCAATCGACTGATAACTCATATTTTCTATCCGCAACTAACCGGTTAAAGTTCGGCAATTTTTTGTTTGAACGGAAAGACTACCTAAGGGCTGCGGAAGAATTTAAAAATGCGTTAAGAAATATCGACAACGATACGCTTCGTTATAAGTACTCGATGAGTTTATATAAAATAGGAAAGTTCGATGAAGCGTCCGACAACTTCCGAATTCTTTTCTTCGACCCGGTCTTCAACGATAAATCGCGTATGATGTTTTACGAAGCGAATTTTTTCGGGAGAGATTACCAAAACTTTCGAGAATTAACCGACCGCACGGTTTATCTTTCCTCCAAGTATAAAAAAGAAATTGAGAGGTTGAAATACATCTCATATTTTTTTGATAAAGCCCCGTTACCTGATCCGAATCCGTTTATCAATTCATTCGACGATTCGGTTCAGACCAGGATATCATCTTTCTATTACCAGAAGAAATTGATGAAGACAAAGAGCCCTACAACTGCAGCAATTTTTTCCTGCTTGATTCCGGGGCTTGGAAAAATTTATACGGGTGAAATCGGCGATGGTATTACGGCGTTTTTATCTACTGCGGTTTGTGCATATCTAGCTGCTAAGAATTTCAAAGACGATCATAAATTTGGCGGATGGCTGTTTACCGGTCTTACTGCGTTTTTCTATTCGGGAAATATATACGGCTCGGCTGCCTCGGCTCAAGTATATAACGCGCGTATTCGTTTCGATTTTGAAAAAGAAGTGAAATTATATTTTGAGCAAAGAAATTATTTCCTGCCGAGATTGGAATACTGATATGAAAATAAAATTATTCCTCATATCGTTATTTATTATCTTGGTCGTAAGAATCCATGCCCAGGATTATTTATCCCTTCAAAAAAACTATGCGGATAGACTTTTCAAAAATCAACTTTACTTTGATGCAATTACAGAATACAAGCGTTTAATATTTTTCGATTCAACATATATTTATCATTACCGAGCATATTATAGGATAGGCGAATGTTACAAAGCCGGCGCTAAGTTTGACGACGCGATCCAATATTTTTCTCTTGCCGATCAGAACGCGCCCAACGACAGCGCTTCCTTCGATTGTAAAACTCAGATCATCCGAACTAATATTTTAAGAAAAACCGTGGACCGCGCACTTCAACTGCTGGATGATTTGGATAAAGAAAGTAAATTCAAGAATCGTTCTGATGAAATAACCTACTGGCGCGGCTGGGCCTATATGTTTGCCGATGATTGGTATGCGGCAGCGCGAGCATTCGCTAAAATCGATTATAACGGCGAGCTAAGAAAACTCGCAGATCAAACGGCAAAAGATAAAGTTTCTGTTACTTTTGCTAAGGTAATTTCTTATATTTTGCCGGGCGCGGGTGCAATCTATTCCGGAAAAATTTTATCTGGACTAATGTCGCTGGCGTGGAACGTAGCGGCAGGGTACTGGACTATAAACGCTTTTGTTAATAACCGGGTTTTTGACGGCCTGGTGGTAGGAGAGTTGGTCTGGCTTAGGTTTTACAGAGGAAGCATCGAAAACGCAGGAGACTTTGCAGTTCAAAAAAATATTGATATTGCAAATAAATCTTTAAGATATCTTCAGAACGAATATAAGGGACTTAAACCGTGAATATTTCGGAAGACGAAATAAGAAAAATTACTTTTGAGGCCATTAACGAATTAGGCGATAAAGCTACACCGGAAGCTGTGAAAGAATTGGTAAGACAACGCGTTCAATCTTTACCCGGCGGAGAAATTAAATTTAAAACGGACGATATTTCTTCCGGTCGTGTTATACTTACTTCGTTTGGACTGAATCACCCCGGAATAGTTGCCGGCGTAACCAAAGCGCTGGGAGACAGCAATTGCGATATTCAGGATTTGTCGCAGAAAATCTTGGGCGATTTCTTTACAATGATTATGGTAATTGATATTTCCAATTCACCGAAAGATTTAAAGGAAGTGCAGGAAGAAATGAACCGTGTTGCCGAACTGCTAAAAATAAAAATCTATCTTCAGCATGAAGATGTGTTTAGATACATGCATAGGATTTGATTTATGAATTGAAAAGTGTTCAATCGCTTACATTAATTCACTTGTCGTGTAAAATTATTATAGGAAATTGTCAACACTCAACTTTCAACTATCAACAAACAAACCATGTCCTACGAATTTGAAGAAATAATTGAAACAATCCGCATGACGGAGATCGAGCATTTTGATATCCGTACTGTAACACTCGGTATAAGTCTCCGTGATTGTCACGACCGCAACATAGAGATATCGAAACAAAAAATATATGAGAAGATTCTTAGGTTTGGAAAGAATCATGTAAAATTTGCTCAAGAGGTCGAATCTCAATTCGGAATTTCTATAGCGAACAAACGAATATCGATTACTCCCATCTCAATCCCTTTCGATTCGTGCTCGATGGAAGAATATGTTGAGATAGCCCAAACCCTTGATAAAGCCGCTGAAGAAATAGGAATAGATTATCTTGCCGGTTTTTCAGCGCTTGTTCAAAAAGGAATGACAAACGGCGAAAGAGAATTAATCAAGTCAATTCCCCTCGCTCTTTCTCAAACCAAAAGAGTTTGTTCAAGTGTTAACATCGCTTCGACAAAAGCCGGAATTAACATGGACGCCGTTTTAATGATGTCCGAGGCGATTAAGCAGACTGCGGAAAAGACGAAGGAGCGAGATTCAATCGGCTGCGCCAAATTGGTAGTGTTTGCTAATGCAGTCGAAGATAATCCGTTTGTTGCCGGTGCCTTCCATGGTGTTTCCGAACCGGAAGTTACTCTTAATGTTGGTATTAGCGGTCCCGGCGTTGTTCTCGACGCGATTAAAGAAGCCGGCCATGTCGATCTTCAGCATCTTTCGGAAGTAATCAAGAAAACAATTTTTAAGATTACCCGCGCAGGCGAACTAATCGGCCGAAAAGTAGCCGAGAAACACGGAGTTCCTTTTGGAATTGTGGATATTTCTCTGGCGCCTACTCCTGCCGAAGGCGACAGCATTGCCGATATCTTAAAAGCAATGGGTGTTGAAGATGTAGGCGCACCCGGAACTACAGCTGCATTAGCTATGTTGAACGATTCCGTAAAGAAAGCCGGCCTAATGGCAAGTTCATCCGTAGGCGGAATGAGCGGCGCTTTTATTCCTGTTAGCGAAGATATGGGAATGATAAGAGCGGTACAAGCCGGTCATCTTTCGCTTGAAAAGTTGGAAGCAATGACAGCAGTGTGTTCTGTAGGACTTGATATGATTGCAATTCCCGGCGATACACCGGCAACAACTATTGCCGGTATAATTGCGGATGAATCTGCAATTGGAATAATCAACGATAAAACTACGGCAGTAAGAGTTATTCCGGCCTACGGCAAGAAGGTTGGCGATATGGTCGATTACGGCGGATTGCTCGGCAAAGCCCCCGTAATGGAAGTCAGAAATTTGAGCAGTGCTAATTTTGTAGGCCGCGGCGGCAGGATTCCTGCCCCGATGAGGAGTCTAACTAATTAGTAATTCTATAAAAAAGTTTTAACAATTATTTCCCAAGGAGGATAAATGAAAAAAGGCTTATTGATTGCATTAGGTGTGGTTGCAATAATCGTTATTATTATTTTAGCCGTATTCGGATGGGGAGTAAAAAGATATAATACGTTTGTTGGACTAAACGAAGGTGTTAACCAGGCCTGGAGCCAGGTTGAAAATGTATACCAGAGAAGAGCTGACTTAATACCCAACTTAGTAGCTACAGTTAAAGGTGTTGCCAATTTTGAAAAAGAAACTTATACCGCTGTAACCGAAGCCAGATCAAAAGTGGGACAAATTAAGTTATCGGCGGAACAACTCAGCGATCCGGCCGCATTCCAAAAATTCCAGAGCGCTCAAGATGGTTTGAGCAGCGCCCTTTCTAGATTACTTGTTGTGTCGGAAAATTATCCTCAGCTTAAAGCGAATGAAAATTTCTTAAACTTGCAAGCCCAGCTTGAAGGAACAGAAAATAGAATAACAGTTGAGCGTCAGAAATTCACACAGGTAGTTCAGGAATATAATACAGCTATAAAGAGATTCCCGGCATCAATAATTGCCAACTTTGGAGGTTTCAAAGAAAAACAATACTTTAAAGCGCAGGAAGGAGCCGAACAGGCGCCAAAGGTACAATTTTAATCATGCCCGTCTATGACGGGCCTGTTTCCCTTGGACAGGTGAAGATTACAAAATGAAACGTGTTGATTAAATGGATAAAATGAAAAAAATATTTTTCGTGTTTCTATTTCCGGTGATTTTTCTCAGAGCTCAGACCGATTACCCAGCGCTGAAGTTCTATGCTAACGATTTTACGAATACACTCGATAACTCCGAGTTGTCTAATTTAAATTCTGCACTCAAAAGTTTCGACGACTCAACTTCCAACCAAATAATTTTTTTAATGATCCCTTCTTTAAACGGCGGTTCACTGGAAGACTTCACATATCAAACCGCGGCCAAAAATAAAATCGGTTCCAAAAAAAATAACAACGGCGTGCTTTTTTTTGTTGCCAAAGATGACCGCAAGATGAGAATTGAGGTTGGGTATGGTTTGGAAGGTGCGCTGCCGGATGCTCTTTGCAGTTCGGTCCTTAGAAATGAAGTGCGGCCTTATTTTAAGCAGGGCGATTATTACGACGGCATAGCTGCCGGGCTGAATGCAATTATGGCGGCGACGAAAGGGGAATACAAAGCCGACAAAAAAGAGAAGGACGGCAAGGGGAAAGCATTCCCATTTATATTCATCGCAATTTTGATATTTATAATTATCTCTTCGATTAGAGGAGGCGGGCGCGGAGGCGGCGGTTTACTTCCTTGGATTATTTTAAGTTCAATGGGAAACAGCAGTCGCGGAAGCGGCGGCTTTGGAGGTTTCAGCGGGGGAGGCGGCGGTTTTGGCGGTTTTTCGGGGGGCGGCGGCTCATTTGGCGGTGGCGGCGCCAGCGGCGGCTGGTAAAATTTTTTTCCAACAATCAATTTATCTTGAAGTTATTACCTCGATTTAGTATTATTTCAGCGGAATTGATAGATATTTCAGAAGGTATTCGATTATTTAACGAAGCCGATTTCTTTTCATCCCACGATTTTTTTGAAACATGCTGGATGAAATGTGATCGAGCAGATAGATTGTTCTTCCAGGGATTGGTGCAGATTTCCGTCGGATGTTATCATCTGATATCCGGAAATAAAAAAGGCTGTCTGAGCCAGTTCAAAAAAGGAACAATAAAACTTAAAAACTACCTGCCTTTTCATATGGATATAAATCTAAAAGATTTATTGAAAGAGATAGAGTTGATAATTATTGAACTGGATGAAATTTCTTCCAATCAAGACCTCAAAAAATTTTGGAATCGAATTCCAAGGATCGAAATCAAGAGTTAAAATTTTCAATAAATAAGGAGGCCAATTATGGCAATAATGATAACTGACGAATGTATCAACTGCGGCGCTTGCGAACCGGAATGCCCTAATACCGCTATCTATGAAGGCGGCGCTGAATGGAAATTAGGCGATAAGACATACGCAGAAAACGATGCGGCTCCCTCCGGCGCTAACGGATTTTTCTCTAAAGATTTTTTCTATATCGTTCCCGATAAATGTACGGAGTG
>DAIEQA010000274.1:0-2360 GCA_027348115.1 Ignavibacteriales bacterium | reverse complement strand
ACAACATAATGAACATCGCCGCGGGAAGTAACAACGCCCGCGCCCGGTTTTAGTGTAGGAACAATTTTGGAAAACTTTAGGTCGCGCGTAGCAGATGGCAACGCTATGATAGGTTTGCCGCCTTCGGAGTGAGCAGCCCCTCTAACAAAATCTACCTGTCCGCCAATACCGCTGTAAATTTTTGTGCCTAACGTATCGGCGCACACCTGACCTGTTAAATCAATTTCAATTGCGGAATTAATAGCAACCATTTTATTGTTGCGTGAAATTAAAAACGGATCGTTAACATATTCCTGCGGATGAAACTCGAAGATAGGATTATTGTCGATAAAATTGAATGAACGTTTTGTACCAAGGACAAATCCGGCAATTATTTTTCCCGGATGAAGAGTTTTCTTCTCCCCGTTAACCACACCTTCCTCAATAAGCGAAATCAATCCGTCGGAAAACATTTCGGTATGAACACCGAGGTCGTTCTTATTGTGCATATATCTTAAAACCGCATCCGGTATAGCCCCTATGCCCATCTGCAAAGTAGAGCCGTCTTCAATTAAACCGGCTACGTGTTTGCCGATCATATCGTAAACTTGCAATTCTTCGGCTGTTGCGTTCGGATCTATTTGCGGAAGTTCTTTTAAAGGCTCATCCACTTCTATTATATAATCAATTTTATTTATGTGAATAAAACTGTTTCCCAAACCGCGAGGCATTTGCTTGTTCACCTGAGCGATTACGCATTTGGCTTTTTCTGCCGGAGTTTTAATGTTGCCTACATCGATGCCATAACTGCAGAAGCCGTGTTCGTCAGGCGGAGAAACGTGTATCATTGCCACATCTGCTTGAATAACTCCGCGTTTAAAGAGCATCGTAACTTCGGAAAGAAAAATCGGAATAAACTCGGCGCGGCCTTCGTTTACGGCGGAGCGAACATTTCCGCCTACAAAAAACGCCTTGTGCTTAAAATGTTTTTCCATCCCGGGCTGGGTATATGGTAAATCTCCAACAACAAGGATGTGGTAAATTTCGACATTGCTCAGTTCATCCTTCCTTTTTACCATAGCATCGATAAGATCAAACGGAGCGGCGCATCCCGGCTGTATAATAATTTTATCGTTGGACTTAATTACACGAACGGCTTCTTCGGCGGAAACAACCTTGGAATTATATTTCTTAACCCACGGGGCGTTTTCTGGTTTGCCGATTTTTATTTCATCAACAGTCATCTAATTACTCTTTAATTGGGAGAAAAAATGTGAAGTCTTCTAAACTCCAGGTTGAAGGCCTCGGCTATATTTTCGTTTGAACAGAATCCGTTAAAAGTACAAACACCTTTAGCCAAACCCGGGTCGCCTAGCAGCGCATTGGCAAGCCCGCTATCGGCAATAGCATTTAAGTATTCAATTGTAGCGTTTGTTAAACCGTAACTTGCGGTGCGCGATGAAAGCGCCGGCATATTCGGAACGCAGTAATGAATTACATTGTGTTCGACAAATACCGGATCGGATAAGGATGTAGGCCGGCTTGTTTCTACGCAGCCGCCTTGATCAATTGAGACATCAACTATTACCGCGCCTTTCTTCATCGATTTTACCATCGCTTCGGTAATTATGTGCGGAGATTTTTCCGCTTTAATTTGAATTGCGCCGATAAGCAAATCCGCAAATTTTACGCCGCGGGCTATTGTGTAAGGATTGGCAGCAACGGTAGAAATATTTTTTGAAATATCGGTTTCTATCTTTCTAAGTTTCCGCAAATCCTTGTCAAGTACTATAACATGAGCGCCTCTTGCATAAGCGGCTCTTGCAGCGTTAAAACCTACCACACCTGCGCCAATTATAACAACTGCAGCCGGAGCTACACCGGTTATACCTCCCAACAATATTCCTCTACTGTTGGGAAAATCGCCTCCCAAATATCGCTCGCCGATTTGAACCGCAAGTTGGCCCGCAATCTCGCTCATCGCTTGCTGGATTGGAAGCTGCTCATCCTGTTCAATTAATTCGTACGCAATTGCCGTAACTCTTTTCTTCAGAAGTTTATCCAGAATATTTTTCTTACCGACTGCGAGATGAAGAAATGAAAACACTGTTTGATCTTCTTGAAGCATGTCGCATTCCGCATCATTAAGCGGTGCGATTTTTACTATCATCTCTGCGCGCTGGTAAACTTCTTCGGCAGTGTAAACAACATTTGCGCCTACATTCAGATATTGCTCGTCGGTAAAATGACTTTCTACGCCGGCGCCCGTTTGTATAAAAACCGAGTGCCCCGATTTTACCAATGTATCTACAGCAGCTGGAACTAATGAGACTCTTTTCTCTTCATGAAATGTTTCTTTTGGAATTCCGATACGCATAGCA
>DAIEQA010000253.1:0-4758 GCA_027348115.1 Ignavibacteriales bacterium | reverse complement strand
TAAAAGCGGCTCTCAAGGCCGCTTTATTATCTCAAGATCGCTGATAATTTTTTATTTAATCTATTCAACCAGTAAAATATTTGCGCTCATAGACTGAAGCGGCAGTTTACCGTTAATTATCTTCTGTTGGGTATTATTCATAACGTCAAGAAGCTTTGGAGATTTTCCGCAAACGCTTTCAATTATATTTCCGTCAATTTCTTTTGCTGAATTATCTCCGTTAAGTAAAATCAACATTGTCTCGTTCTTATATTTTTTTGTGTAAATGTAAACATTTTCTATAGGTGCAAGATGATTTAACTTGCCTTCGCTAAGCGATTTATATTTTTTCCGAATTTCGATCAGCTTCTTAAAGAAGGAGAACAGCTCATTTTCTTTTTGTGTTCTGCCGTTGTAAGTAAACGCGCTTGATGAATCGCCCGGGAAACCACCTCTAAAATTTGAACGTATTACACCGTCTTCCTTGTTGCCCACCATTCCTATTTCGGTACCGTAAAATATTTCGGGTATTCCGCGCGAGGTAAGGAGATGGGTGAAAACCAATTTAACTTTATCAACATTCCTGTCTGCTCTAAACATTGCGCGAGGCATATCGTGATTATCCACAAATGTTAAAAGCTCGTTGGGATTCTGGTATAAATAATCTTTAGCGAGCACATTATAGATATTATATAGACCCGATTTACCGCTAAGGTATCCGTCGTAAGCATCGCGCAATGCAAAATCCGTGATTACCGGTAAATTGGTATTTAATCCTGTGTTGAGTTTGGAATCTTTTTGGTACGGCGCTAAGAAAGCCGGTTCGCCCGTCCATACTTCTCCGACAATATTAAAGGTTGGATATTCGTTTAAGACTTCCTTAGCCCATTCGGCGCTGAACTTTGGAGAAATGTACGGATAAGTATCTTCTCTAATTCCGTCGATGCCGGAATACTCAATCCACCAGATGGTATTTTCTATAAGATAATTTTTTACGAAAGGATTATCCTGGTTTAAATCCGCCATATCGTTTACAAACCAGCCCTTTGTTAAGTGCTCGCTTGTAATCTGTTCGCCGTGAATATCCCAGCGGACGGCTTTATCGTGCCATGCGTTGATATGATTTTCTTGTGTACCGTTAAACCAATCCGGCGTTGGCAAATTTTTTACCCACGGATGATTTGTGCTTATATGATTGTTTACGTGATCGAAAATTATTTTTAATCCGTCTTTATGAGCATCGTTAACAAGTCTTTTATATAATTCATTTGTGCCTAAACGAGGATCAATCTTGTATAAATTTGTTGCGGCGTAACCGTGATAACTTATGTTATGATTATTTTCCAAAACGGGAGTAAGCCATAAAGAAGTTACGCCTAGATTATTGAAATAATTTAAATGATTGATAATTCCCTGCAGGTCTCCGCCGTGACGCGCCAGCGGATCGCCCGGTTTGAAATCGTTAATCATGCCTTCAATTTTATTATTGGATGTATCACCGTCGGCAAATCGGTCGGGCACAATCAGGTAAACTATATCCTGAGAATTGAAACCCTGGTATTTACCGGAAGCGCTTTCTCTTTTATGAATCGGGTAATCAATTTGAATCTTATTCTTCCCTTTCGAAAAGACAATTTTATAATCGCCCGGAGAGATTGTTCTAGAGATTGAGATGTCGATAAAAGAATAATTTTTGTTTGCCAGATTGTAAATTTTTTCAACTTTTATTCTCGATGTATTAAACGACGCTTTATAATTACTCAAATTTTCGCCGTAAATCATTAGCTGAATTTTATTATGCTTCATACCCGCCCACCAATTCCCCGGTTCGATTTTACTCACGTGAAATGATTGACAAAACAAAGTCCCGGTAATTAGCAGAACAAAAAATAATACGAATGTTTTTTTCATACGATTGCTCATTTATATTTTGTTGTTGAACATCTTAGCAAAAAGTTTTGCCGAAAATAATGTTTTGCTTACGGAAATTCATCTTCGATTTTATAAAATTACTTAAACGATAAAGCTAAGACTTCCCTTATTTGATAGCGGAAATCTTAAGAGTTCTCTATTTTACCCGCCAACAATTGCTCTTTTTTGTAAAGAGCCAAGAAATAATTATTAAGAGGATTAAATGAAAATTGAACGCTCCGCAGGTATTCTTCTGCATCCTACTTCACTGCCGGGAAATTTTGGAATTGGCGATCTCGGTCCTAATGCATATCATTTCATAGATTTTTTGGTTCATGCCGGACAAACTCTCTGGCAGGTGTTTCCGCTCGGACCCACCGGATACGGCGATTCGCCTTATCAATGCTTTTCGGCGTTTGCCGGAAATCCGTTGTTGATTAGTCCAGAGTTTTTAGTCAAAGAAGCATTGTTAGACGAAAACGAAATCGGTAATGCACCGTCAAACGATCAGCATCACGTTGATTTCGGACCCGTAATAAATTACAAGTATGATTTGCTTCAAAAAGCTTTTCACCATTTTAAAAAGAAAAAAGACGGCCTTCATAAAGAGTATGATGAATTCTGCATACAAAACAAATACTGGCTTGACGATTATTGCTTATTCATGGCGGCAAAGCAGCATCACGGCGGAGCTTCATGGACTCAGTGGGATGAATCAATAAAGTTTAGAAAAAATATTTCCGATTGGGAAAAGAAACTCAGCGAAGGAATCGAATATCATAAATTTCTCCAGTTCACATTCGATAAACAATGGAATGTTGTTAGAAAATACGCGCACGAAAAAGGGATTAAAATAATCGGCGACCTGCCTATATTTATCGCGTATGACAGCGCCGATCTTTGGGCTAACAAAGAATTATTTACTGTACGGGAAGACGGCTCGCTGGAATTTGTCGCCGGCGTTCCGCCGGATTATTTCAGCGCTACCGGCCAATTGTGGGGCAACCCGCTTTACAAATGGAAAGAAATGGAGAAGGATAATTTCAAATGGTGGCGCAGCAGAATTTCCAAACTGCTGGGAATTGTAGATATAATTAGAATAGATCACTTCCGCGGATTTGACGCTTACTGGGAAATCCCGGGCAACGCCGAAACTGCAATCAACGGAAGATGGGTTAAAGCTCCCGGTGAAAAATTATTCAACGCAATTAAAAATGAATTGGGAGACGTTCCCATCATCGCGGAAGATCTCGGCGTTATTATCGATTCCGTTGAAAAACTACGCGACAAATTCGAATTCCCCGGTATTAAAATTCTACAATTCGGATTAGGTGAAGAAGGCGAAAAGAAATTCTTACCGCACAACCATGTAAAGAACTGCGTTGTTCATACCGGCAGTCACGATAACGAGACAACAAGAGGATTTCTTGAATCCGAACGGAAGAAAGATTCCGGCATTTACGAATGGGCGCAAAAATATTTTAACTATTACGGCGATAATATGACTTACGAATTGATTCGCGCCGCTTACGGATCTGTCTCCAACATTGTAGTAATTCCAATGCAGGATATTTTAAATCTGGATAACGGCGCGCGGATGAATCTGCCCGGCTCGCTTGGCGGAAATTGGACGTGGAGATTCTCATGGGATCAGATTGGAGAATCGCTCGCAAACCAGTATAAGAATATGACTGTAATGTTCGAACGTCCGCCGCTTAAGAAAAATGAAAATGCTGTAATCGAAGTAGCTGAAGAATAGGATTCAGTTAATTACTTTTAGTTGTATTTAATTCTCCGCGTCTTGGCGTAGGAAAAGATTTTCACGCGGAGATCGCAAAGGATATTATCTTCAATACGCGAAATTAAATTTTAAAAAGGAATCAGTGAGGAGAAAATGAAATCAATTAGGAATTTATTTGCTAGTATTCTTGCTCTTACTCTTGCCTATGTTTCCGTAAACAACGCACAGGAAGAAATGAAAAAGAATAATCAAGTTCCGCAATGGGCTAAAGAGGCAATCTGGTATCAAATATTTCCGGAAAGATTTTACAACGGAGATAAATCGAACGATCCCAAACCAATCGATATGGAAGGCGCATGGCCGGGCAAAACTCCGGAGGGATGGCAAATTCATCCATGGACTTCCGACTGGTATAAACTTCAGCCGTGGGAAGTTAAAGACGGGCACAATTTCTACTGGAACGCAGGCGTTAGAAGATACGGCGGCGATCTTCAAGGAGTCTTGGATAAACTCGATTACCTGCAAAAGCTCGGCATCACCGCGATTTATTTGAATCCGATTTTCGAATCGCCTTCGCTTCATAAATACGATGCTTCAATGTATCATCACGTTGATAATAATTTCGGACCAAATCCGGAAAAAGACATAAAGATGTGGGCAGAAGAAAATCCGGCCGATCCTTCTACATGGAAATGGACGACGGCCGATAAATTATTTTTGAAGCTTATAAAGGAATGCCACAAGCGTGGAATGAAGATAATTATTGACGGTGTATTCAATCATGTCGGCACTTCATTCTGGGCATTTAAAGACGTTGTGAAGAATCAGCAGAACTCAAAATACAAAGATTGGTTCTTCATCAAATCGTGGGATGATCCAAGCACTCCAAAAAATGAGTTTGATTACGAAGGATGGATGGGAATAAAAGATTTGCCGCGGCTGCGTCAGGATGAAAACGGAATTGTAAGCGGCCCGAAAGAATATATTCATGCATCAATCGAAAGATGGATGGCGCCGAACGGAAACGTTAAGGATGGAATTGACGGATGGCGGCTTGATGTGGCCGAGCAGGTAAATCATAACTTCTGGAAAACTTTTAGAACATGGGTTAAAGGAATAAATCCAGA
>DAIEQA010000194.1:0-25735 GCA_027348115.1 Ignavibacteriales bacterium | reverse complement strand
ATGCCGGGTGCAGCACAAACTTCTTCCGGTTTCGTGGAAGAATCTAAGAAATTTGTACCATTCTCTCTTTTCTCAGATCCAAAATACACCGCACTTGAAATTACTGCATTGCTTGTTGTATTAGCAATCGCAATTTCGGGCTTAATATATGCTCTCTTGCTGGTTAAGCAGGTAATTAAAGCAGACAGCGGTACAAAGAAAATGCAGGAAATTGCCGCGGCTGTTCGCGAAGGCGCAAATGCATATCTCTCGGCTCAATTTAAAAAAATTGGCCCACTCATTGGTGTCATTACGGTACTTCTATTCATTACCTACACCGGTAACGAAGCTGCCTTCCGTTGGGGAAGATCCGGCGCGTTTTTGATAGGCGCACTTTTTAGCTGGATGGTAGGATTTGTAGGAATGCGCTTAGCAACCACCGGTAATTTAAGAGTCGCTGCTGCCGCTCAAAGAAGTTACGGCGAAGCGATGCAGTTAGGTTACAGAACCGGAACCGTTACCGGTATGTTAACCGACGGTTTAGGTTTATTGGGCGGAACAATGATCTTTTTGATCTTCGGAGATTTGGCTTATGAAGCATTATTAGGTTTCGGTTTCGGCGGAACGTTATTAGCGTTGTTCATGCGTGTAGGCGGAGGTATATACACAAAAGCCGCCGACGTAGGCGCCGACCTCGTTGGTAAAATTGAGAAAGATATTCCTGAAGATGATCCTCGAAACGCTGCAACCATTGCCGACAACGTTGGAGATAACGTCGGCGACTGCGCCGGTATGGCCGCAGATATTTTTGAAAGCTATGAAGTTACAATTGTTGCCGCGATGATTTTAGGTATGTCAACATTCGGTCACAAAGGTGTTATCTTTCCGTTATTGGTTCGAGGAATAGGCGTACTTGGTTCTATCATCAGCACATATACTGTTAAAGCGGGACCAAACGATACTTCCGATACGGCGCTTCACAGCGTTCATCGCGGTTTCTGGATTGGATCAATCATAAGCGTGGTCGGTTTCTTCGTTCTCGGTTTCGGCTACCTTCACTTTGATGTTGCGTATTTCGGACAGGAAAAATTAGCACAGTTGGAAAAGCTCGGTTACTGGGCAGTTAACCCCGAACATCTTCCGTGGTTTGCAAACTTCGGAATACAGGGACTGGATCTTCGCCCGGCGCTAACAACTTTAATCGGCGTATTCCTTGCCATCGGGTTAAATAAAGTAACTAGTTATTATACTCACACCGCACACAATCCTGTTAAATCGTTGGCCAAGTCATGTCAAACAGGTCATGCAACAAACATTATTCAGGGTTTTGCAGTTGGTTATGAAAGCACAGTTGCAACTATTATTATTATTGCAGCGGCAATCTTTTTATCTGTACTGGTTTATGCAGGCACGCCGCCATTGTTTATTTCATACGGCGTAGCAATGACCGGTATTGGAATGTTAACATTAACAGGTAATACAATTTCTATGGACGTATTTGGACCGGTAGCAGACAACGCGAACGGCATCGGCGAGATGGGTTACGATCCTCAAGAGATGGAAGCAAAAGCTCCCGGCAGTTACAAAAAGGCCCGCCAGATATTGGCCGATCTCGATGCAGTGGGAAACACTACAAAAGCAGAAACCAAGGGTATAGCAATTGGTTCGGCTGTTATCGCTGCTGTATCATTATTCTCAAGTTTCATCGCTGTAATCGCAGTTGGAAGCGAGGATAAAATTAATCAGATGAGCGTTGGCCAATACCTATTGGAAGCGGGAAAATTAACCGTTGCTAATCCAACGGTATTCATCGGATTCTTGATCGGCGGCGCTGTGCCTTTCTTATTCAGTTCTATGTTAATTCGCGCGGTTGGAAGAGCGGCATTTTATATTGTTCACGAGTGTCGTATTCAATTCCGAGATAAAGAAATTTGGGCCGGTACAAAGAAACCGGATTATGGCCGTGTTGTTGATATTTGTACAACCACCGCTCAGAAAGAATTAATCGGCCCAGGATTCTTGGCAATCATGACTCCAGTATTAGTTGGTTTCCTTTTAGGTCCTTATGCTCTTGGCGGATTCTTAGCAGGTATGATCTTGGTAGGACAACTCCTCGCTGTGTTTATGTCCAACGCAGGCGGCGCCTGGGATAACGCTAAGAAGATGATCGAAGACGGTATTTACGGCGGTAAAGGTTCGGATGCTCATAAAGCAGCTGTTACCGGGGATACTGTAGGCGATCCTTTGAAAGACACTGCCGGGCCTGCCATCAATCCATTGATAAAAGTTATGAACATGGTTAGCTTGCTTACTTTAGGTTTAGTCTTGAACTTTGGAGTTCAGGAACCAAGATCGGGTTCAATGGTAATTGGAATTATCGCCGCTGTCTTCTGCTTAGTTGCAATTGGCTGGGCTGTTTGGCAAAGCAAGCGCGATACGGGTGATTACGAAGTTGAAAACGGCAATTAATTAAAATTCGTAATTTGAAAATAAGAAACGGGACCATCTAGCGTCCCGTTTTTTATTTGTTAGAATTTTTTCCATTAACTATTTCTATTTCATAGTCAGACTTTCATACCGATCAATAATTTTATCGATTAAATCATTCGATTCTTTTCTTATAATTTGCCGCGAAGGATCGGCTTCAAACCACGCCAAAGTTTTCTTTATTCCAAAGTTAAAAGGGATTGTACACGTAAATCCGGGAACGAATCTTTTAATCTTAGTATTATCAAATATTGCGCTATAGGATTTATCTCCCAGCAAACTGCCTTTGAAACGTTCGTCGATACTTGCAATGAAATCCGAAGCGATGTGAACAATATTGGCTTCAACGCCGGCTGCGTTTGCAACGGCTTCATAGATTTGATTCCATGTAAGCACTTCATCCGATGTAATATGAAACGCCTGACCGATTGCCTGCTGATGACAGAGCAGCCCGACAAATCCTTTTGCAAAATCTTCAGCGTGTGTAATTGTCCACAAAGAAGTGCCGTCGCCGTGAACAATAACTCTCTTCCCCTTTTTCATTCTATCGATAATCGTGTACTCTGTCCAACCGCCCATGATAAGAGGAATAACGGTATCATAAGTAAGCGACGGACGCACAATTGTAACCGGGAAATTTTTTTCTCGGTAAAGTGAATTCAGGTTCTCTTCGCAAGCAATTTTATTTTGAGAGTAATCCCAGAACGGATTTTTCAGCGGAGTTGATTCGGTGACAATGGGGAAGGAAAGAGGTTTTTCATAAACGGAAGCCGAGCTTATAAAAATATATTGTTTTGTCTTACCGGCAAATAAATTGTAGTCCCGTTTGATATCATCAATATTAAAAGCTATCCAATTAACTACCGCGTCCCAATTATGTTTTTGAAGAGCCGGCTCCAGCTCGATAGGTTTTGAAATATCGCCATGAATTGTCTTGGCGCCGGATATATCAACTTTTCTATTTCCGCGATTAAGCAGAAACAAATCTATTCCTCTTTCAACACATAACTTACTTACGGATGTACTAATATTTCCGGTACCGCCGATAAACAAAACTTTCATCATTATCTCCTAATACATTATAAGTTCAACTTCCCCACAAGTTACGATTTGCCTTTAGCGAGTTTATTGCTGATTAAGAAATCATAACTGTTTTTGATTCCTTCAAAAATATCACCGGAATACTCATCAAATTCAACAATCATCCATTCAATATTTTTATTGCCGGCTTCAACAATTGCAGGGAAATTCATAACTCCCTTCCCTGCGGGAACTTGTTCATAAGCTTTATCGCCTTTAACTGCGGGGCCGTCTTTTATATGAAGCAGCGGCGCCCGCGAGCCGAAATCTTTTACTGCCTTAGCAGGATCTTGACCGCCGGTTTTTGCCCAGTAAGTGTCTATCTCAAAAAATATTTCTTTATCAAGATGATGGAGAAGATAATAGAACGGCTGAATTCCATCAACCATCTCAAATTCCCACCAATGGTTGTGCAAACCAAATTTAATTCCTTTTAATTTCAAAAAGTAAGCAATCTCATTGTAAGTCTCAGCGGTTTTCTTGATTGCATCAAGATCTTTGTATTTATCGCCTTGGGGCCACCCGGCATAAACAACTCGGTTGCATTTATAAGCATCGGCCATTCGCAATGCGAGATCGCGGTTTTTATCAACCGGCAACTCAGAATGCATGCTGAAAACTTTCAAACCGACATCTTTAAATATCTTAGCGGCACGTTCCAATGTGATGCTCTCCGGAAGAAAATAAGTTTCAACTCCCATGTAACCGGTATCAGAAACTTTTTTCATCGTTGCTTCAAAATCATTTTCGATATGTTTTCTTACCGTATAAAGTTGAATTCCAATTTTAGGGACATAACTTTTTTCGCCCGCGGTAATTTTATTGTCTAAGAAAGTAAAACTATTCAGAGAAAATGCTGCGGCGCCTAATCCGACGGTCTTTAAAAAAGTTCTTCGCGATTCATTGACTTTATCCATAAACTTATTTCTCTATTACTTTGGGAAAGAATTCTATTAAATAATTTACGGCTGCACAAGTCGGTAACTTACAAAGGCGAACTTTTTGCTGTCCGGCGACCACGAAGGGACGTTAATTGTTCCTTGACCACCGAATAATTTTGCGACTACTTTTATTTCTTTTCCCGATACCGGCATCATTCTTAGTGCAACATTTTTATTTGCTGGATGACCTTCGACACTTTTATCGAACGAAATAAACACAAGCCACTTGTTGTCCGGCGAAGGATGTGCGAACCAATCTCCGTATTCATCGTCGGGAGTAATTTGGATTTGATCGGAACCATCGGCTTTCATCTTCCATATTTTCATCTGCCCAGTTCGCACAGAATTGAAATAAATATATTGTCCATCCGGTGAATAATCAGGTCCGTCATCGAGCCCTTCGGCAGTTGTTAAACGTGTTTCTTCTCCCCCGGCTACAGGAATTGTATAAACATCATAATTATTATTACGTTCAGCGCAGTACGCAAGAGTTTTCCCGTCTGGCGACCAGCCGTGCCAATAAGAGGGACTTTTTTCCGTAACAAGCTTTGGCACGCCGCCATTAATTGGTAAAATATAAATCATGGAATTTCCATCCGGGCCGCCATGATGGCTTATAACAAATTCCTTCCCATCTGGAGAGATGCCGTGGTCGTTATTACATTTATTTGCAAAGCCGGTATTTAATAATTCTGGTTTTCCTCCTTTAACCGGCAGAGTATAAATTTTTCCGCCGCTATTGTAGATAAAATATTTTCCGTCACGGCTCCAATTAGGCGCTTCGAAATGTTCTTTTGACCGGCGGACAAGCGTACGCACCCCGGTTTCTACATCCATAATTTCAAGAGAACTTTCTACAACTCTTTTATCCGAATCGATAACGCCGAGAATTTTTTGATCGACATTTGAGAATAGCGCCGTTTCAACATTTGTGGAATCGTGGGAAGTTACAACCAGGCCCGAATAAAGCTGTCCTTTTAATTCAACCGTAATTGTTCCGGCAGGATGAATCTTTTGATCTTTACCGATAACATACATTGTATATTGATCGCCGGTTTTATCAAGTTGAACCGTCGCATCAGGGTCGTTAATTTTGGATTGTACCTCGTAAGTATCCCCTCCTTTAGTCAATCTATACTGCATCGATATTAATCCGTCGCCGTGAATTAGCGCATCAACATAAGGAGCGTCGGCATCCAATCCTTCACGAATCATCCATCCGCCTTTGCGATGCAGAACGTGTCCTTTGCCAATCCATTTATAACTCATCGTAAGTGAAAGATCGCCTTCAACTTTATTCCACACATAATAAAACGCGTCTTCCTTTCCCCAAATATTTTCTCCGCTGCCTGTTATTTTATATATGTCTTTCTTTGCATCATATTCAAAAGAGCCGGGCAATTTAATTTTGCCGATGTTCGTTTTACCTTTAAACTCAATTTTCTTAGCCATTACATCTCCGTTAAAGAAATTACAAATCATTAATGCAAAAAAAAGTAGAACCATAAACTGAAGATTGAAAAATTTTAGCTCGTTTTTTTTCATACTGCCCTCTCTTCATAAGATCATTTTTGGGTATTATTATTTTCAAAGATTGTTCTAAAAATTTCTTCATTCTCCTGACGGATAAAATTTCTGTTAAATTTTCCAGAAACGCTCAAATCAGATTCTCTCCACTCGCCTTCGGGATTCGCTCCCGGTATCAGCGCTGCGGATGTTTCGTTTTTATCCATCACCGACCAATTGCATGTACTTAATTTATATTGTTTAACGAATGAGAGCCATGCAGCTGTCTCCAAACTATCAATCACACCGTTGCCGTTCGCTTCGCTGGTTCCGTATTCGGTTATAAAAAGAGCAGCATCATTTTTCATTGCTTCAACTGCTTTATCACGCAGATACTGTTTATGAGTGCTTGTGTAAAAATGAAGCGTGTAAGCAACGTTTGCATCTTTTATTTGATCTGAAGCGGCAGTATCTAAATCCTGCGACCAGGTCGGCGTACCGACTACGATCAAATTATCTGGATCGTTATTCCGGATAACTTTTATTACTTCTTCGGCATAAGGTTTAACCGTTTCGCTCCAAGAAACTTTCAACGGCTCGTTATATATTTCATAAATTACGTTAGGCAGATCGCCGTACTTTTCCGAGACAAGATTGAAAAATTGTTTGGCCTGTTCAACATGTTGTTCAGCTTGATGATCGTGCCAATCGACAACCACATAAATTCCAAGCTTAATGCACTCATCAACTACTCTAAACACTTTCATGATTTCCGTTTCAGGATCTTTGAGATATCCCCCGGCATCGATTCCCATTGCTGCTCGAATAATTGTGCAGTGAAAATCATTATAGAGCCAATCGATGCATTTTTCGTTGTAAAATTTCCCGCCCCACTGGCTCCAGAATAAACTCATTCCATGCAGCGCGACGGGGTTTTCATTCTTGTCAACTATTTGATTTCCTTTAACATGAATTAACCCGAACATCTCCACAACAGTTTTCGGTTTTTCACCTTGATTGTTATTTATACCGTTAATATCGGAGCAGACGGCGGCGGAAATCCAAGACACAATCATCAAAGCGATACTTTTCGTCATTCGATTCATCCTAATACCATCCTTTATTTATTAAGCAAATGATTCGCTGCCAAAACAAGAAACATAAAATCAGTAGCACCTCCCCCCATTACATATTCTGTTTGCTGCCAGAAGAAGGGCCAAATTTTTAATTCAGGCAAATCCGGCCTAATCAGCGCAGTGCCGGAGACTACACCGCCGGGAATGTATGACCAGTCGGCCCTATTAGCGCCGTACGCAACCGTAACGGATTTACTGCCAACTCCGGAAGCGAAGGATGCAGTGTTGGAACCCGGATGACAGCCGAGTACAAAATTGAGCGCATTCAACATGTAGTTATCAGAAAAAACTTCAGGGAAGTCTTTGTGAAGAAAATATTGATCGACGCCGAAGCGTTGAATATCCCATCCTGCGCCCCAAATATCCGGATGATAGGGAACACCGTAAGGATTTTCTTTCTGCAGCTCATCTATATTTTTTTTGTAAGCTTTTGCGGCCTCAACCATTTTACTTTTGAATGAATCATCTTTTAGCAACGGCAAAATTTTTCCTACCGATGCGCCGCACCACCGGAAATTTTTCGCGATTACATCGGCATTGGATAGAAGAAAATTCTTGTACTCATCATTCTTAGTGGAGATATACAATTCAACGGCTGCATCAACTTTGAAACCGTCCATAGCGCCGGCATCATTCTTCCAAATCTCTTCGGCAATGCTCAGGCAATCGTTCGCTAAATCCGGGTTGAAATTCTTTAACGCCCGATACCCGGTTGCAAGACAGGCAGCAACGGACAATTCCCTTCTTGGATTATTTTCGGTAAACACATAACGATCGTCCGGCTTGCCGGAATTTAATCCTGTTTTTTCATCCGGCTTCATCGTTGGAGAATAAACCAAATTGTCGGTCATGTTGGTGCCGTCGCCAAGCAAAGTGTATTGACGGAGCGTTGGGCAAATAATACCGCGATACAATCTTCCCAACGATTTATAACCGTTAACAATCGAGAGCGCGCCGTGCTCTATCTGCTGTAAAATATCCGGCTTGCCGTCCGGCTGATGAATCTCAACAACTTTTTCTTTTTGATCGATTGTGGTTTCGTCATAATCAATTTTGAATTCTTCGTACGCGAGAGAGAGTATTTGAACCTCGCCCGCTTGCGATTCAACTCTCAAGTCGTAGTCGCCGGCGTCGTGCCATCCGCCCACGTTAAGATCGGGCACGTGTTCAAGCGGTTTATACTTTGTAAGAGTTGACGGGCCCTGGAAGTAGCCGTCGAAATGATTATGATTCACCGGCGCCATCAAAGCATCGTCGTTATGACACAGCCCGTGCCATACACGGTAACGGTCGTTAACCCTCATGTGACACATTTGAACCGGAAGAAAATATTCGAGAGTCGGCTGCCAAACATTTCTTGCGTAAACATTTTTAGAAATTTCAAACGGAGCTGTTTGAGAATTTCCGTATTTAATTTGATAAAGACCTTCCTCTTCAATTTTTGTGAAGTCGAATTTGTAATACTTGTATCGTAAAAAATTTCCCCAGCTCTCCGGCAGAGTAGAAAGAACAACTTTGCTTTTGCCGTCATTGTCATATTTTAACAACTGAACTTCGCTAGTGTTTGCATCGCGAACATCCGTTTCAATTACGGCAATCTTCGGTTCGGCAGGATGATAACCGACCTGCGATATTTGAACTACCGGTTTGTAAATCCAATTCGGAATTACATTAGGAGTTACAATCCATTCAATCGCATCCTTCGTCTTGCCCGAAGGAATTAACGAACGAACCACGAACCATCCGTTGTTGTATTTACCGCTTCCGTCGATCAATAATAATTTCCCTCCGACCGATTCGATTGTCATTCTTTGCTCGTCGCTTTCCGGCGCAACAACTAATTTCTTTCCTTCCGCCATTGGCGTGATCTGGAAATCGCCGTCGGAATCTTTGAACATTGGCCCGTTAGTTTGCCGCGGAAATATTCCCACAGCATCATCCATCATATATGATTTGCCGTAAAGCAATTCAGGAAACAATTCGAAATTAAAACCAACTTTGCCGATCCACTTTTCCGGTAATGGTTCATCAAGATCAACGTAGATTCGAAACGATACGCCTTCGGCTTTTACTCGAACATGATATTTAAATTTCAGATCCGGGTAATCGATCGGGTTGTAGCCGGTTTTGTCCTTCTTCGGATCAGGGTAACTTAGCTCAACCGAAATTTGATTATTATTTTTATCGATGTCGCGTTTGCCAACCGCCGGCATTGGGGACCATTGGCCCGGTGTCGGTTCCAAACGAACATCCCCGTTAGCCGCAACGCGCACCCCGTGTTGGATTACGGTAACGCCGGTCTGATGGCCGTCAGGATAATAATCGCTGAAGACCATCACATTGAGGCCCTGCATTT
Source organism: Ignavibacteriales bacterium (assembly GCA_027348115.1). Classification (GTDB taxonomy): domain Bacteria; phylum Bacteroidota; class Ignavibacteria; order Ignavibacteriales; family Melioribacteraceae; genus Fen-1258. The sequence continues at coordinate 16,250 of DAIEQA010000194.1, read as the reverse complement.
CGAAATAGTCCTTATCATTTATTTTTAAGCCGCCCTGAGCAAACACGCTCGACGCAATAAACAATATCGCCAAAAATCTTTTCATGCTATGTCCTTTCATAAATTACTGAAATATTAACTCGCTAATTATCGCACGGTTCTAACAATTGATATTCTTTAGCTACAAAATATTTTGCATCTACCTAATTTACTTTACAGAAATATTCTGTTTTAATTTTATATCCACAGCTGAAGTGCCTATCATCACCTCGTACTGTCCGGCATCCACCTTCCATTTATGAGTCGATTCATCGTAGTAAGCAAAATCATCTTTCTTCAACTCAAGTTTTACGTGCGAGGTCTCGCCTGGTTTGAGTTCAACCCTGCTGAATCCTTTTAGCTCTTTCACCGCCCTCTCAACTTTGGGATTAACCTGTCCAACATATAATTCCGCTACATCCGTACCTGCAAGCGATCCTGAATTTTTTATATCGAATGTAACTTCAAAATTATCTTTGCCTTTATCGGCTACTTTAATATTGCTGTATTCAAAAGTTGTATAAGATAAACCGAAGCCGAACGGGAACAGCGGTTCAATTTTATTTTTATCGAAGTGACGGTAGCCGACAAATATTCCGTCGTCGTAACGTGTTACCTCGTCTTCCATCTTATAAGTTTTGAAAGCGGAACAATCTTCCCATTGTTTCGGAAAAGTAACCGGAAGTTTGCCTGAAGGATTGTAGTTCCCGAGCAATACGTCTGCAATTGCATTTCCTCCTTCAACGCCTGGGAACCATGCTTCGACGACGCCTTTAACTTTATCAATCCATCTGTTCATAACAACCGGAGCGCCGTTTTGTAGAACAACAACAATGTTCGGATTTGCTTCGGCAATTTTTTGAATCAGGTCATCCTGGTCGCCGGGCAAATACAAATCCGGCCTGTCTATGCCTTCCGATTCTATATCGTTTGAGGTGCCGCCGAAGAACAGAACAATATCGGAATTTTTTGCGGCGTCTACTGCTTCTTGAGTTAAATCGTGACCTGGTAAATTCCAGCCGAGAATCATTCCGGCAGCACCGGAGTACTCGTTGTACTCGATTTTTATTTTATAAGTCTTACCGGCAACAAGTCTATATCTTGTGGATGCCGGCGTCATCGCGTGCGGTCCCCAATTATCAAGCAGCAATTGATCGTTGATATAGAGCCGGCTTCCGTCATCGCTTGTAATCGAAAGAAGATACGCGCCGGTAACCGGAGCTTGAATCACACCGGTCCATCTAGCCGAAAAATTATCTTCATTTATTCCTTCAGCCGGCGAACCATCGTCCCATTTGAAATTTATGCTTGTGTCGATTCGCGTTACAACCGGAGCGCCTTCGAGATTAGGGTTATTAAAATACTCGCCCTTTAAACCTTGCTTTGCCAAAGACTCATCCGTAAATAAATATTTGGAATCAACAGGGTCGGCATCGCTTTCCAGTTTCATTCCAACCGCGTAATTAATTTTTAATTTTCCGCCTAATTTATTTTCCAATCCTTGAAGAGCGCTGACCGGATTGATTGGAGTAACATAAGCGCTGCCGCCACCGCCTGTACGAGCAAACGCCGCATTGGGACCAATTACCGCGACCGATTTTATTTTGCTTTTATTTATTGGCAGAATATTTTGATCGTTTTTTAAAAGCACAATCGATTCGAGAGCGGTTTGATAAGCTATATTTCTATTTTCCTGCGAGTTAACAAGCGCCTGGTTTTCTTTGGTCTCTTTGTCGAACAAACCGAGCTTGAATATTACAGTAAGAATTCTTTTAACTTTATCATTAATTGTAGCGAGAGGTACAGTTCCGTTTTTCACCGCATCGAGAAGGGTTTTTTGATTAAGGAATTCGCCTTTCGGCATTTCAAGATCGAGCCCGCTTTTTGCGGTAGGAATAGAGGAATGAACCGCTCCCCAATCCGACATAACCAATCCTTTGAAGCCCCAATCTTTTTTTAGTTTATCAACGAGCAGATAATCGTTCTCGCTGCAGTATGTTCCGTTAACTTTATTGTAGGCGGACATGACGCATAATACATCGGCTTCCGTAACAGCGGCTTTGAATGCCGGGAAATAAATTTCGTTAAGCGCCCGCTCGCTGACAATTACATTAACCGTTCCTCTTTCATATTCCTGATTGTTGGCAGCATAATGTTTTACCGTAGCTGCAACACCTTCTTTCTGAACTCCGTCGATATAGTTTACCGCCATCTTGCCCGCCAAATAAGGATCTTCGCCGTAACTTTCAAAATCTCTTCCGCCTAGTGGAAGACGAGCTATGTTAACACACGGACCTAAAATTACATGACGACCTTTGCCAAGAACTTCTCTTCCTATGCCTTCGCCAACTTCCTCAATTTGTTTGGTATTCCATGTTGCGGCCATAGCTATTCCGGCAGGAAACGCGGTTGATGGTTCCCATCGCGCTCCAACGGGTCCGTCCGTCATTCTCAGTTCGGGAATCCCCAATCGCTCGTTCGGTTTTGTAGCAAAACCGGTTCCTCCCAACAAATCGATTTTCTCTTCGAGAGTCATGCGCTTCAATAAATCGGCGACTCTTTTCTGTACGGCCAACTTAGGGTTTTTGTAAGGTAGATTTTTTTGCGCGTACGTGCTTATCGCTATTATCATTAATGCGAAAATGAATAGCTTTTTCATTTGCTCTCCGTTTAGATGATTACATAATTTTAATTTTCCCGTTATCCGTAAAAACAAACGTGACGAACCTACATCGAATCGCTTCGCGCAAGTCCGTCACCTTACTATATAATATTTTTTTATTTCAACTAATATCGATACTCTCGCAGTCAGTCTGTTAATACGACCATGAAATTATTCCCATGCACTATCCCATAACCGCTTCAATAATATTCTCTGTACCCGCGGCGGCGATCGGAATTACATTGCCGGATATTTCTTTGCCGTTCACAATTAATTTTTTAATTCCTTTTGAAACATGCTGAGGATTGGAAATCTTTATCTTATATAAAGCGTTTCTAAATTTCCTGTTTACATCAAAACCATCCCACTCTTTTGGAATGCACGGATCGATCTTCAGTCCGTGATATTGCGGCTGTATTCCTAAAATATATTGTGAGATTGTATAGAAGACCCACGATGCGGTTCCGCTGAGCCACGAATTTTTAGCTTCGCCCGGTTTGAACGCATCCTTGCCGGCAATCATTTGCGAATAAACATAAGTTTCTGTTTTGTGAAGATCGCTAATATCTTCAAGGTAAGAAGGGGTAATCTTCCGGTAGTAATCGAATGCCCGCTCGCCGTTGCCAACCATTGTTTCGGAAATCATAATCCAGGGATTGTTGTGGCAGAATATTCCAGCGTTCTCTTTATAACCGGGAGGATAGGTAGAAATCTCTCCCATGTTGATATAATATTTTGTAAATGCCGGATTATTAAGAACGATACCGTATTCGCAATCAAGATATTTTTTTACCGATTCCAATGCTTGCATGGCTTTTCCGTCTTTCAAACCAACGCCGGCCATAATGCAGTAGCCCTGCGACTCGATAAATATTTTTCCTTCCTCGTTTTCTTTACTGCCTATTTTATTTCCGAAGAAATCATAAGCGCGAAGGAACCATTCGCCGTCCCAGCCGTAATTGTTAATCGCTTCGACCATTGCGTCCACATGTATCTGGCATTCGGCGGCTTCGTCATTTCGATTTAACAACTTGCATAGATCGACAAACTCCTTTCCGTAGGCAACAAATAATCCTGCAATCATAACAGATTCAGCAACGCCGCCGGTTTTATTTTCCGTTGTTTGGAACGATTCGTCGGGATTGTTGGAGAAGCAGTTCAAGTTCAGGCAGTCGTTCCAATCCGCCCGGCCGATTAACGGAAGTTTATGCGGCCCCAAATTATTAACCACATGGTAGAACGATCTCTTCATATGTTCGAGTAATGATTTGGCAACCGTAACATCGTTGTCGAAAGCAACTTGCTCGTCCAGGATAGACCAATCGCCGGTTTCTTTAATGTAAGAAGTAACGGAAAGAATCAGCCACATAGGATCGTCGTTGAAATTGCCTCCGACCCCGGCATTGCCTTTTTTGGTAAGCGGCTGGTACTGGTGATACGCTCCGCCGTCTTCAAATTGTGTCGCAGCAAGATCCAAAATTCTCTCTCTTGCTTTGGCAGGAATTTGATGAACGAAGCCGATTAAGTCCTGGTTGGAATCCCGGAAACCCATTCCCCTGCCGATACCGGATTCAAAGTAAGAAGCACTCCTAGACATGTTAAAAGTTACCATGCACTGGTATTGGTTCCAGATATTAACCATGCGGTCAAGTTTTTCGTCGCCGCTTCTTACAGTATAAATTGAAAGAAGCATATCCCAATAATTCTTAAGTTCGTTAAAAGCAGCGCCAACTTTTTCCGGTGTGGAAAATTTATCTATCATCTCTTTGGCCGGAGCTTTGTTGATGACTCCTTTCGATTCCCATTTTTTATCATCTTCGTTTTCAATATAACCGAGGACAAAAACAAACTCCTTGGATTCGCCCGGGCTCAGTTCAACCTCAATGTAATGCGAGGCGCAGGGTCCCCATCCGTGCGCAACGGTATTGCGCGGCTTGCCTTCAAAGACTGCATCGGGTCTGTCAAAACCGTTATACAAACCGATGAAGGAATCTCTGTCGGAATCGAACCCGTTTATTTTTGTATTGACCGAATAAAACGAGTAATGATTTCTTCTGTCTTTGTATTCGGTTTTGTGATAGATCACCGAATCTTTTATTTCAACATCGCCGGTCGAATAGTTCCGCTGAAAATTTGTTTGATCATCCCAGGCATTCCACAAACAAAATTCTACAAACGAAAACAGCTTTAACGATTTTTTCTTATCGCTTTTATTTGTGAGCTTCAACTTCTGCACTTCGCAGTTGGTTTGAACAGGAACAAAGAAAAGCACTTCGGCTTCAACGGAATTTCTTTTGCCTTTGATGATTGTGTAGCCCATACCGTGACGGCAGAAATAATCTTCGAGTTCCGCTTTTACAGGTTTCCATCCGGGAGACCATACATCCCCTCCGTCATTGATATAAAAATATTTTCCGCCGTCGTCGATGGGAACATTGTTGTAGCGGTAACGGGTAATTCGTCTAAGCAATGCGTCCTTATAAAAACTGTAACCGCCGCTGGTATTTGAAATTATCGAGAAGAAATTATCGCTGCCGAGGTAATTAATCCACGGGTACGGGGTCCTAACATTCGTGATAACATACTCTTTGTTCTTATCGTCAAAAAAGCCGTATTTCATTATTCAACCCTCTATTGATATTAGAAAAATTTATAATCACAAAGCAATCGGTTTAACACTATGAATCAAATTATTTTTCTTTCAGCTCATTCCATATAAGCGCGGCGGCGCCAAGTACAGCCGCGTTTGAACCCGAGATTGCCGACGGGATCAGTTCGACTTTATTCTTAAAGATATTGAGCATGTAATTTTCCATGTACTGCTTGGTTGGTTTGAAAATAAGATCGCCTGCCAAGGCAAGTCCGCCAAAAAGAACAATTGCCTCCGGACTCAGATGAGCCACGGCATCGGCGAGTTTAAGTCCTAACACTTTTGCCGTGTAATCAAAAGCGAGCAGTGCAAGTTTATCGCCATTGTTGGCCGCATCGGCAATATCTTTAGAAGTAAGCTGGCTAAAACTAATACTTCTTAGTTCGCTTGGAATATTTGTCGTAGCTATTAATTCATAAACGGTTCTGCGAATACCGCTTGCCGAAGCATAGGTTTCCAAACAACCTCTTCTTCCGCATCCACATTCACGTCCGTCAGGATCCACAATTGTATGACCGATCTCGCCGGCAAAACCATCGGCCCCGTAAACCAACTGTCCGTTTACAACTATGCCGCTGCCTAAACCCGTACCAAGTGTAATTACTATAAAATCTTGCATTCCTTTGGCTGCGCCGAATATCATCTCGCCAATAGCCGCAGCGTTAGCATCATTTGTAATTGCGGAAGGAAGCGGCAAATACTTTTTAATCACATCCAGCACATTTACTACGCCCCAATTTAAATTGGGCGGCATTTCAACTGTGCCTTTGTAATAGTTAGCGTTCGGCGCTCCAATGCCGACGCCTATCAGCTCAAATTCGTTTTCAAATTTTCTAAATGAGGTCCCCACTTCGGCAAATAGTCTTTCAAATAATTGTTCCGCAGGTTGTTCCGAGCAGGTGGGAATAGTTGATTCAAAAATTATTTTCCCTTCAAAATCGACAAAACCAAACGCAGTGTTCGTACCGCCGAGATCAATACCTAAAGCGACTTTTCTTTTATTCATTTCCACACCTTATGCCGTTTTGTAAGACGGTATGTGACCTTTCCAACCGTAATAAGCTATGTAGATATAACAAAGCACCGGGAGGAAAAATGCGTGATGAATGCCGATGTTGTCAGCGAAGAATCCCTGTACAACAGGAATTATAGCGCCGCCTACAATAGCGGTGCATAATATTCCGGATGCCTGACCGGTATGTTTGCCTAACCCATCGATTGCGAGAGTAAAAATTGTGGGGAACATAATTGAGTTGAATAATCCAACTGCAAGAATTGTCCACATTGCAACATGCCCGAATGTAATCATGGAAATTACAACCAGCACAGCGGCGCACAGTGCAAGTATTGCCAAAGTTCTGCCTGGTTTTGCTTTTCCTAAATTGAATGCGACAAAATTTATAACTACAAAAAGTACGAACGTAAGAGTTTTATTAAAGCCGCCGATTGAGAACGAAGCCAGGTTTTGATATTCCTTACTTATAATAGATGCCAGTACTACCGCAAGAAGAAAGATAAGTCCAATAAATATATTTTTCTTTTTGGATTTACTCATATCCGAAAGTAATATGGAACCGAAAAATCTGCCGACCATTGCACCGCCCCAGTAGAGGGCAACGTATTTAGCGGCTTCGGCCTCTTTGACTCCAAGAATAAACGGCTGGCTAATGTAGTTAACCAAAAAACTACCGATAGAAACTTCGCCGCCTACGTACACAAATATTCCTATGGCGCCAAGAACTAAATGACGATACCCCCAGGCGCTGTCATGCATATCATGATAATTTTTTCCGCCGTCGCCGCTTGCGGAAATTTCCGAGGCCTCGATTTTGGGAAGTTTAATTACCGCGAACAAGGCGGCTATTACAAACAAGGCGGCTGCAAGGCCAAGATAAGGGACCTGAACAGCGCTTGCTTCGTCTAATTTGTATGCGGTAATATCTTCCGTCTTCATCATTTTTAATTCTTCAACTGTCTTAACAGCCAGGGAAAGTATAATCAACGAACCGAAATAAGGTGCTATAGTTGTGCCGAGAGAATTAAAAGCTTGAGTAAGATTTAATCTGCTCGATGCTGTTTCGGGTTTTCCTAAAATGGCAACGTAAGGATTTGCCGCCACCTGAAGCAAAGTAATACCTGATGCTAAAATGAACAACGCCACTAAAAACATAACATACGATTGATACCCCGCAGCAGGGTAAAACAACAAACAGCCAATACCGGCTGTGATTAACCCTATAACTATACCGGTTTTATATCCGACTTTTTCAACCAGAATTCCTGAAGGCAAAGAAATTATATCGTATGCGGTGAAGAAACTGAATTGAATTAACATTACCTGCGTATAATTTAAAGTGAATACCGATTTTAAATGCGGGATAAGAATATCGTTCAGGCAGGTGATGAAACCCCACATAAAAAATAAAGATGTTAGAACGGTGAGTGCAAACGAGTAATTATTTTGTCCGTTAGAGGTTTTTACATTCGATACAGTTGGTCCGGATGCGGCCATTTAATTCTCCTCGAAAAGATTTTTAAATACATTAAAAAGGCAAATATTATGCCCGTGACTGAACAAATTTACGGCGAAAAAAGCATGAATAAAATCAATTTTGCATTTTTAAAAAACTTAGCATCGTAGATTGTCGGCTTGATTATTATTTCTATAATAAACTCTTATCAAATTGATAAACAACCCGGTCTTTTACTCTAACAGATTCATCTTGTCAGCAGTGTAACCATTACCCGTTTGGAAAGAACAAAAGTAAACTCCCAAGTTTGTAATGTCGCTCCGAATTTCAAAAGTAACGATGTTATTTCCTGGTGTCGTATACCCGATTTCATTTACATAATAAGAAGCGCACGATATGGAGCGCATCGTCGCGGCAATAATTAAAAATCCAAACCATAATTTCTTACTTGATAAACCGGCTCCCAAATCAGTCTTCATCAATAAGGCAGAATGTTCTAAGCGCCCGGGTCTATGTTTATAGTTTTTTTTATGCTTCGTCAAAATGGATTACAGAATTTTAATCAATCTCACTCCATGCGAAGGAATTTCGGTTGTGAATCTTTCCGAGAATAAGCCAAGATTTTTCTGACGCCACAAATCACGAATCTTCACTTTAGAGGTGGAACCAATTTTTCGGAGATCGAGAGAATATTTTTTAGAATCATTTCCAAGATTAAAAATTCCAACCGCAATTTTTCCATCCTCAAGGTTTTTTACCCAGACTTGAACTTCCCCATCCTTGACAACCGGTATAGCCTGCTTCCCGAGCGGGTCCTGATCCAGAGCCAGCACTTCATCGTTTGTTAAAAGGTTTAGAGTAAAATCATCAAGCCGTTCCAGATCACAGCCGATTAGCAGCGGGGCCGACAGCAAACACCATAAACTAATATGCGTGTACTGCTCGTCCGGCGTTAATTTAGTTCGATGCAAATTTGTTCCCCAGCCAACCCAACCAACAACCAGCATATCAGGGTCGTTCCAATTTCCGGGTTTGGAATACTTCGCATTCTCAACTTGGTTAAATCCTATTGAGCTTAAACTCTGCCATGTATCCGTTATGTCGCCGGTAGTTCTCCATAGATTTCCGCCGACTTCATTTCCCCATTCCCAAACTTTTCCCATACCGTACTGGCATAAGCTGTAAACAATATCGCGGTCAACTTTATTCAATGCTACTCTCATTACAAAGTACGGTTTCTTCAATTCCGGCAGAGAATTATCTTTTGCGATGTCGCCGTACGAACACCAATCATATTTCAAATAGTCAATTCCCCATGAAGCATAAGATTGAGCGTCTTGAAGTTCATGCTGATAACTAGCCGTATAGCCGCCGCAGGTTAACGGACCGGGAGAGCTGTAGATTCCGAATTTTAATCCGAGCGCGTGAATACTATCGCCGAGAGCTTTCATGTTTGGAAATTTTTCGTTCGTAATAATTTTCCCATCGGCATCACGTTTCAGTTTATCCGATCGGCCGGGAATTTCCCAACCGTCGTCTATATTAATGTACGTCCAGCCGTGATCCATCAATCCTTTGTGTTTAAATGCCTTTGCAGAAGCAATAACTTTGTTTTGATCTACACTTAGTCCCCAGCAATTCCAGCTGTTCCAGCCCATAGGAGGAGTAAGAGCAATTTGATCGCCGATTACAATTTTCAAATCTCTTTTAGCTGTGCCCAATTTATTTTTTGCCGAGAGCGAAACCGTATAATCACCTTTTTCGGTAACTACACCGGTTATAATGCCGGTCGTTTTATCGATTGATAAACCCTTGGGAAGATTTACGGCATTGAATGACATAGGTCTTAATCCGGTTGCAGCTAATGTATATTGAAAAGGTTTGCCGGCTCTTTCACCGTAGACTTTTGCGCCATTAATTTTTGGCATGGGTGAGGACTTTGGTGTAAGTATGTAAGGAAGCACTTCTTTTAATTCTGTTACACTGCCGGCGCCGGCAAATTCAAATTTATAATCAACCACTACAGGTTTGTTATTATTCACCAAAGAATATGAAAAATTTTGGCATGCACCCGGCCTCAAATCGACTTCGAAAGTTTTTGAGTAGAGTATTTTTTTATCAAGAGTGTTTTGCGCAGTAACTACGAACTTTCCATTGATATTAAAAGCCGCCGCAGTGTTTTTCAAAAAAAAATTTTTGCTGATTTTATTTTTTTCTATTACCAGATAACCCGCCAGCACATTCGAGTCGAGATATTCGTTTAATTTGATCATGCCTAAATTCAAGTCGCCGGAATAAATTCCCCCGCCGCCGCCGTGATCGAAAACCCGAACAGCGATGACGTTTTCTTTGTCCCACAAAATCCGCGGATCGTAGACCGATAGAACGTAGCGTCTATCCTTATCCCACGGCGCGTCGTCGCTGTCCTTATATTTATCCGTAACAGTTTCATTTGCCGCAACATTCTTTCCATTTATGCCGAAAATCTTCCCGTTAATAAACGACTGATCAAAGTCGTCAATCTTACCGAGAAATATTTCCAAGCTGTCTTTCAGGAAAGAATTTTCTTTAAGCGAAGAAGGGATAACCACCTTAATTCTGTACCAGGCAAACCCGTCGTAATTATCGTATCCCTGGGCTTCCCAAATTTTATTTACCTCGATCTGTTTCCATTTAGAATCGTCAAAAGAAGCGCTGGCATAATTTGGATTATCGCCGGTAATAAATTTCCACCCGGAACTCATATCAATTCTGCTTTCGTTTTGAGAATGAATTCGGCCGTTATAAAATAAAAGAAGCAGCAGCGCCGGCAACATTGAAACTACTAATCTCTTCATTTTAATTCCTCTTGGTTTATTCCCTTTTAGTTGGTTGTAATAATTAGCGGTAGTTGCGAATAGCATTCTTGTTGAGCACTCACCGGGTCGAATCCTATGAATTTTATTTTTAAAACAAATTCTTTAATCGAATCAATTCGGGCAACAAAATAAGAAAATTCGGGGAAGGGTATAAAATAGAAACATGCTAAGAATCTTTTATAAAATTAAAATTTTAAAAGATTTTAACGAAGCACTCCCATTGATTTTTGGAGTCTGACAAACGCAACCTGGTAATCATACAGCGCTTGTATGTATGTTGTTTGAGCATTGAGAAGCGTAACGCGCGCATCTGTAATTTCTATGGGACTGCCTACGCCTTCGTTATACCGGCCTTCGGCAATTTTAAAAGTTTCTTCCGCTTGTTGAACCAGAGATTTAGCGGCGTCGATTTTAGCAGTCGCAATTTTAACGCTTGTGTACTGCTGCTGCACGTCGAGGTTAATTGATTGATTTGTAAGTTCGTACTGCGCCTGAGTGTTTGCCAAATTAGCTTCCGCTTGATCAATGCCGGCTTGGAGAGCAAAACCCTGGAAAAGCGGCAGAGAAAAACTCAAACCGACATTCCATGAATTTAAGAACTGCTGATTGAGAGCATAACCGCGCCATGTATATCCCCCGGTAGCGTTAATAGACGGAAGATTTGCTGCCCACGCCGACGTTATAAAAGATTTGCTCGCTTCGAGACGGAGTTTCATTCCAAGAAGCTCAGGCCGGCTTTCAACCGATGTTCTAAGAGCCGCATCAAGACTTATCGTGTCCTTGCTTAGTTCAAGATTGTCTTTCATGACAAAATTATCGCCTAGTTTGGTATTCAAAACATTTTCAAGCTGCAGCCTGCTTACGGTTAAATTATTTTCTGCAGTAAGTAAATTTACTCTCGCGTTCGCCTCATCGGTTTTGGCTTTAAGCACATCAAACTGCGGTTTTGTTCCTATCTCGTAAAATTTTTCGGCCTGGTGTAAATGTTCTTCCGCTTGCTGAAGGGATTCTTGGTTAACCTTTTTAATACGCTGCGATTGCAGGTATGAAAAATATGCTATGTAAGTATTTAAAATTAAATTTTGCTTGACCGCGTTAAAATCTTGAACCGATGCGTCTTCCAAATCGGAATTAGCCGACACTCGCGAAAATGTTTTACCGAAATCGAAAATTAATTGCGTTGCCTGAAGACCGATAGAATAATTTTCATAATCGCTCTGACGGGCCGTCGGTCCCACAAAAAAGTATCCGCCGTTTTTATTATAGGTAGATTGAAGAGAAACTTGCGGCATCAGAACGGATCTAACCCCGGTCAGATTCGAGCTCGCCATATCGTAATTGCTTTGAGCAATTTTCATTTGCGGATTATTCTTCAGCGCGATATCGATACACTTATCGATCGTTAATGTATCTACCTGCGCTAATGAGCTTGCCGCGGAGGTTAAGACAAACACCACAGCGGATATAATAATATTTTTAAACATTCTCTTTTCCATCGGACATTTTTGCTCTGAATCTTTCTTCGAAGAGCGTATAGAGTGTTGGAATGAATAAAAGCGTTAAGATTGTTGAAACCGATAAGCCGCCAATAACCGCAATTGCCAAAGGAGCCTGGGATTTTTCACCGCCCATTCCTAATGCCAAAGGAATCAAACCTAAAACAGTTGCAAGTGTAGTCATTAAGATCGGCTTAAGTCTCGTTCTGCCTGCTTTTATAACGGCTTCGTGAAGTTCAACCCCGGCCTTCCGCAATTTATTTGTATAATCCACCAGCAGAATTCCGTTCGATACAACTATACCGATCATAACAATAACTCCCTCAAACGAAGTTACAGACAGAGTAGTATTTGTGAGGAATAACGCCCACAGCACCCCTACCATGCCAAGCGGAACGGTAAACATGATAATGAATGGATCGACTAACGATTGGAACTGCGAAGCCATAACCATGTAAACCAAAATGATCGCCAGTATAAGAGCAATGCCGAGATCGCCAAAGGTTTTATTCTGCTGTTCTATATTTCCGCTCTGAGTAATTTGAAATCCGGTGGGAATATGGATACCGCTCAGTTTATCGCTGATATCTTTGGATACGCTTCCAAGATCCCTGCCTTGAACATTTCCGGTAACTTCAACAATTCTTTCCTGGTATCTTCTATCGATTTGAATCGGAGCTTTTTCCAATCTAACATTTATAATATTGGAAAGTTTAATGAGCTGCCCCTCCGAGTTTTGAACACTTAGATTTTTTATATCATCAATCTTATTACGGTAGTCTTCGGTCATTCTAACTAGAATATTATATTGATTACCGGTAACAGGATCGGTATAAATTGAAGCGACGGTTCCGCTGATAGCGGTTGTGATAGTGTTTGAAATTTGCTGGACGTTTAATCCCAGCGCGCCGGCTTTTTCCCTATCAATCGAGATGCGCAGCTCCGGAAGATTCAGCTCGCGCGAAATTTGAACATCCGTGGCGCCGTTTGTCGATTTTACTATATCATAAACCTGTTGAGAAAGTTTATTGGCCACGTCAAAATCTTGCCCGCTGATAATTACATCGATGGGTGCCGACGATCCGAAGTTCATCAAAAATTTTAAGAAGCCGCCGCTGTTAATAAATAATTGAGCGCCGGGTAAACTCATAAGTTTTGGTCTCAACTCTTTTATTATATCAAAGACGGTTCTGCTTCTTTCATCGGGCGCCGTAAGAGAAACACTGATGTTTGCAGAGTGCCCGCCTGAATTTCCGCTGAATAAATTACCCGAACGCGCCGACGGCACTCCTATATCGGAAATAATTGTTTTTGCCTCCGGCACATTTGCATGTATAATTTTTTCAATCCTCTCCACAAACTTTGTTGTCTCTTCTATCCTAGTTCCAACGGGCAAGCGGACGTTTATAGAGAATTGGCTCTCATCGGAATCGGGAAAAAATTCCGTCCCGATAAACTTGAAAAGGAAAAATGATAATACCGAAAAACCAACAACTCCAAGTATAACGATCTTTCTTTTTTTCAAAGCCGATGAAAGCGTGTTCTGGTAAAAATTATCAATCTTATCAAGGGTATTTCTTGCTTTAATTTGAAGTCGATCCGCAAGTTTGCCGGAAGCCGGGTCGGGTTCGCGTTCGGGCTTCAAATATTTGAAACACATCAACGGCGTAACAGTTCTTGAAACGAAGAAGGATGAAAATAACGCGACCGTAATAGTTATTACCAGGGGAAGAAAGAGAAGCTTTGCTATACCGGTTAAAAATATTACCGGGAGAAATACAATTACAGTCGTAAGCGTTGAAATGAAAATCGGGGAGGCGACTTCGAGCGCGGCATCCAGCGTAGCTTGAATTTTCATCTTGCCTTCGCTTGTCATTGTAGCGTAATGACGAGAGATTGCCTCAAGTTCAACAATAGAGTCGTCCACAAGCCGCCCGATTCCGAGCGCAAGCCCTCCAAACGTCATAATGTTAAGCGTGGTTCCGCTGAATCTAAAAAATATAAACGTCGCAAAAATAGAAAGCGGTATGGCAAGAAATATGATGATTGCGCTGCGGGTATTTCTAAGGAATAAAATAATTACAATGGTTGCCAACAGTGCGCCGAGAATTGCTTCCTGCATCAACCCGCTTATCGATTGGCGGATGTACATACTTTGATCCAGACTCATCGATGCCTTAACCGACGGAGGAACGTCCCGTAAATTCGTAAGCGATTTAACAATTGCATCAACTACTTGAACGGTATTAGCGCCGGAAGTTTTTTGAATACGAAGTATTACACCCGGCTTGCCGTTGTTCCTAACAATTTCAGTTTCTTCCTGGTAGGAATCTTCTACTCTTGCAATGTCTCTTATTCTTATAGGAACGCCGTTCACGGTTTTAATTACAATGTTCCCCATCGGCTCAACAACATTAAACTGGCTTTCGGTTCTAAGGGAATAATCGAACACGCCGGATTTCAAATCTCCGGAGGGAACAATGAGATTCGAATTGGCAACAGCCTGCGTTACCTGTGATAAAGATAAGTTTAACGCATCAAGTCTGTTCCTATCGATATTGATATGAATCTCCCTAATCCGTCCGCCAACAACCTGTGCAAAAGCCACACCCGGCAGGTGTTCGAGCTGCGGTTCAATAACATTGTACGCAATATCATACAGCGCGCGTTGATCGATGTTGCCGCTAAGGGCAACAGTGCACACGGGAATATTTGTAATATCGAAACGAAGTACGAGCGGCTGAGAGGCGGAGGTAGGCAGCAAATTCAAAACACGGTTTACCTTTTGAATTACATCTATCAAACCAACGTCCGTGCTCGCGTCCCAATTAAAATTTACTCTTACCTGAGATATACCTTCGCGTGTGGAAGATTGAACATAGTTTACATTATTTGTAGAACTTACCGCACGCTCAATTGGAACGGTGACGGTTTGTTCCATATCGGAAGGTCCGGCGCCGCTGTTGAATGTAATTACGCTTACAACGGGAATTTGAATATTCGGCAGCATATCTATTGGCAGCTGCATGAACGAAACGAATCCCAGTACAAATACGGCTATTGCAGCCATTAATGTAGTGATGGGATATTTTAAAGCAAGACGGGTTAGCCACATAAAATATTATTTAACAATTTTTACTTTGGAATTATTTTTTACCAATGTCTGGCCTACAACTACTACTTTGTCGCTTGGATTTAATCCGGAAAGAATTTCAAAAGTGCTGTCCATCCTAATTCCCACGTTCACATATTTTCTTGACACAGTCGTATCCGGATTAAGAACATAAACATAATCGCCCCGTTCGTCATTAAGCACAACTTGATTCGGCAGCAATTCGGCGTTTGTCTTTCTTTCAAGAATAAATTGAACAGTTGCAAACATGCCCGGCTTTAGAAGATGAGAAACGTTTTCAATTCCTACTTCCACAGCCATTGTTCTTGTCGAGAGATCTACAGCTTCGCTTACCTTGTTAATTTTTCCTTTAAAGAATTGATCCGGCAGCGCATCCGCTTTAACAATTACTTCTTTAACGTTTCTTAAATACGGAACGCTTCGCTCCGGTATGTTAACATTTATCTTTAGATGATCTATATCCATCAAAGTGAATACAGTTGAACTTTGAGAATTGGAAGAGGCCGTAACATAAGCTCCCGGGTCCAGCATTCTTTTTGTAATTGTTCCTGAAAAAGGCGCGGTTATCTTGCAGTAGTTTAATTGAATAACCGCATTGTTGTAAACAGCGTCTGTAGCTTCTTTCTGAGCGGTAGCTACATCAAAACTTACCTTAGCGTTATCAAAGTCCTGCTGGGAAATTAATTTTTGATCAAGCAGCTTTTTATTACGCTCGTAATTTAGTTTGGCGTTGTTGTAGTTTGCTACGGCCTGCATATAATTTGCTTTTGCCTGCTTTGCATTTTGAGTATAAATAGTTGTATCCACCAGCGCAAGCACCTGGTTCTGGCTTACGTGATCGCCTATATCCACAAAAACTTTTTCAAGATTCCCTCCGACCTTCGAAAAAATGTTGGCTTGCTGCATAGGCAAAATGTCGCCGGTAAGAGATTCAGTCCTTACGGCATCGCCTTGCTTTAAAT
>DAIEQA010000176.1:0-6072 GCA_027348115.1 Ignavibacteriales bacterium | reverse complement strand
GTTTAACATAATCGGATGACCGTCAATTAATTTTTCCAAGATCTCCCAGATAACAGCTTCTTTTCTATCGACAGCTTTGCGCGCACTCTTAACCGTTTTGAAGTGTCCGCGCTCAATAAGTTTTCTGATGATAAACGGCTTAAACAATTCAACAGCCATATCTTTAGGAAGACCGCATTGATGCAATTTTAATTCGGGACCTACAACGATAACCGAACGGCCGGAGTAGTCAACACGTTTACCAAGCAAGTTCTGCCGAAAACGACCTTGCTTTCCTTTAAGCATATCGCTCAAAGATTTTAACGGTCTGTTGCCATCGCTTCTTACCGCGCTTGCGCGACGGGAATTATCAAACAATGCATCAACAGCTTCCTGAAGCATTCTTTTTTCGTTACGAAGAATTACTTCGGGAGCTTTTATATCAATCAATCTTTTAAGACGATTATTACGAATGATTACTCTTCTGTAAAGATCGTTCAAATCCGATGTTGCGAATCTTCCGCCTTCGAGAGGAACAAGGGGGCGGAGTTCCGGCGGAATTACCGGAATAACATTTAGCACCATCCATTCCGGTTTGTTCGGAACTTTACCTTCGTACTCGCGGAACGCTTCGAGCACTCTTAATCTTTTAAGAAGATCCGCACGTTTCTGCTGGGATGTATCCGGCCCAAGCTGCGACTTTAAATCGATAAATGTAAGTTCGATGTCTGTTTCTTTGAGCAATTCTTTAATTGCGTCGCCGCCGATTCTTGCAACAAATTTTTTAGGATCCGTATCTTCGAGAGCGTCGTTATCGTGAGGAAGAGAACTAAGAATTTCATAATACTGATCTTCCGAAATCAAATCCTTCTTTGTTAAACCTGTCGGACCCGGATTTATAACAACATAAGATTCGTAATAAATAACTTTTTCCAATTCTTTAGTTGTCATTCCGATAATATTTCCGATCTTCGAAGGCAACGCTTTGAAGAACCAGATATGAACAACCGGAACAGCTAAAGAAATGTGTCCCATTCTTTCACGGCGAACACTTTTCAAAGTAACTTCAACGCCGCAGCGATCGCACACAATACCTTTGTAGCGAATACCTTTGTACTTACCGCAGGCGCATTCCCAATCTTTGACCGGACCAAAAATCTTCTCGCAGAACAAACCGTCTTTTTCGGGGCGGAATGAACGGTAGTTGATTGTTTCCGGTTTTGTTACTTCGCCGTGCGATCTGGATAAAATATCGTCGGGACTAGCAAGACTAATTGTCAAGCTTTCAATTTGTTTGATTTTATTTTCTTGCGCTTTAACTCGCATCATTTTTTTTACTCCTAAGCCAACGGCTTATAAATTTACAAACTCTTGGTTGACCTGCTTATAATAAACAGCAGTTTAGTTAATTTTGATATCAAGACCGAGACCTTGCAATTCTTTTATCATTACGTTAAATGCTTCCGGGATATTTGGTTCAGGTATATTTTCACCTTTAACAATTGCCTCGTAAGTTTTTGCTCTTCCCGTAACATCGTCGCTCTTCACGGTTAAAATTTCCTGAAGAACATGAGAAGCGCCGTAACCTTCGAGCGCCCAGACTTCCATTTCACCAAATCTTTGTCCGCCTAACTGCGCCTTACCACCGAGAGGTTGCTGTGTAATTAGTGAGTATGGGCCAATTGAACGGGCGTGAATCTTGTCATCAACCATGTGACCGAGTTTCATCATATAAATATAACCGCATGTAACTTTCTGATGGAATTTTTCTCCCGATCTGCCATCATAAAGCCATGTCTTGCTTCCTTCTTTCAACTCAGCTTTCTCAAGCCATTCTTCAACTTCGGATACTCTTGCGCTGTCGAAAATCGGAGTTTCAAATTTAACGCCGAGTTTTTGACCGACCCATCCGAGAGCTGTTTCATAAAGCTGACCTAAGTTCATACGGGAAGGTACGCCAAGCGGATTGAGAACTATATCAACCGGTGTTCCGTCTTCGTGATACGGCATGTCTTCAACCGGAACAACTTTAGCAACAACGCCTTTGTTTCCGTGACGGCCTGCCATTTTATCACCGACGGAAATTTTTCTCTTCTTAGCTACATAAACTTTTGCAAGCTGGGTAATTCCCGGAGGAAGTTCGTCGCCGCTTTGTATTTTTAATTTCTCGCGTTTATAATCTTCCTCTATATCGGCAAGAAGAGTAAAGTAGTTCGAGAATAACTGCCTGATCATTTCGTTGGTATTTTTTCTTTCGAACCAGTCTTTTAAATAATCCAGCTTTGTAATGTCTTCTATATTTGAGAATGTATCATCCTTAATTGCAGTGCCGCTTCTAAGAACAACGCTGCCGTCCAAATCCCGAATACCGGTGGTTGTTTTACCCTCGGTAATTCTTGTTAACTTAGAAACAAGTTTAGAATAGTGATTCTCTTTCTTCTTGGCGTAATCGGAATCAAGATTATCGAGCAATTTCTTTTCAAATTTTTTGGATTCGTTATCCTTACGCTTACGGCTGAACAATCTTGTTTTAATTATAACGCCTTTCAATCCTGGAGGTGCTTTCAACGATGCATCTTTCACGTCGCCGGCCTTATCGCCAAAGATTGCTTTGAGCAATTTTTCTTCCGGTGTAGGATCGGTTTCGCCTTTGGGAGTAATCTTACCAATAAGAATGTCGCCCTCCTTAACTTCGGCGCCTTCTCTTACAATTCCGTTTTCATCAAGGTCTTTTGTTGCTTCTTCGCTAACATTCGGAATGTCGCGCGTTAATTCTTCTTCGCCGCGTTTTGTTTCGCGAACCTGGAGTTCAAATTCTTCAATGTGAATCGAAGTAAAAACATCGTCGCCTACAAGTCTTTCGCTTAATACAATAGCGTCTTCAAAGTTGTAACCTCTCCATGGCATGAATGCAACGGAAACGTTGCGACCTAACGCCAACTCGCCTTTATCGATAGCGGGACCGTCTGCAAGAACATCGCCTTTTTTAACGCGCTGACCGGAAATAACAATCGGCTTTTGCGTGAAGCATGTTTCCTGGTTGGTACCGGAAAATTTTGTAAGTGTATATTCAACTCTCTTCTCATCATCAAAGCTAACCAAGGTTTCCGGAGCGCTTTCATCAACATCATACTTAACAATAACTCTTTTAGAATCGGCATATTCGACAACGCCGTTATCTTCCGCTAAAATTACGGAACGGGAGTCACGGGCAATTTTGTATTCCATGCCGGTTCCAACAATAGGAGCTTGCGGAACTAAAAGAGGAACCGCTTGACGCTGCATGTTCGATCCCATCAGTGCTCTGTTCGCATCGTCGTGTTCGAGGAACGGAATTAAAGCGGCTGCGGCAGAAACTATCTGAGCAGGGGCGACATCCATGTAATGAACTTCTTCGCCGGGAACAACAGGAAAATCTCCGCGTTCGCGGCATCTAACTCTATCCTCTACGAAATTTTGTTGTTCATCAATTGGAACGTTTGCCTGCGCGATAATAAATTCATCTTCCTGATCTGCGCTTAAGAAATCGATGCTGTTTGTTACTCTTCCTTCTTTAACTTTTCTATACGGCGTTTCCAAAAATCCGTAGTTATTAACTCTTGCATAAATTGTAAGAGAAGAAATAAGACCGATGTTCGGGCCTTCGGGAGTTTCGATGGGGCACAAACGTCCGTAATGCGAATGGTGAACGTCGCGGACTTCAAAGCCGGCGCGCTCGCGTGTTAAACCGCCGGGACCTAAAGCCGAAATTCTTCTCTTGTGCGTCAGTTCATAAAGAGGATTAGTCTGATCCATAAACTGCGAAAGCTGGTTGGTTCCGAAGAACGCATTGATAACACTGCTAATTGTACGTGCGTTTACCAAATCCTGCGGTTGCATATTTTCGTTGTCGCGCATGTTCATTCTTTCCTTTATAGTGCGCGCCATTCTTGCCAGGCCAACATTGTACTGTTGCATTAACTGTTCGCCGACAGTTCTTACTCTTCTGTTGCCAAGGTGATCGATATCATCAACCTGAACGTTTCCGTTTTTAAGTTTGATGATGTTTTTCATAATGGCGATAATATCTTCAACGGTAAGCACCTTAACATTATCCGGCACATTTAAATTCAAGCGGTCGTTCATTCTGAAACGGCCTACTTCGCCAAGATCGTATCTCTTTTCGTTGAAGAATAATTTTTCTATTAAGCCAACCGCCGTATCTATATCCGGGGCTTCGCCGGAACGAAGCTGTCTGTAAATTGCGTAGAGAGCTTCATCTTTATTTGTGGATGTATCTTTCTTGAGAGTATTAATTACCAAATCCTGTTCAAAAGTAGTTTCCATGCTGATAAGCTGTACTTTCTGAACCGAAGATTTTTTTATTCCGGCAATAACTTCGTCATTCAACTCTGAATCTTTGGTTGCGTAAATTTCGCCGGTGGCAGTATCTATAATATCGTTGGCAACGGTTCTGCCCGCGTGTTTTTCAACATGAAGCTGTTTTACCGGGAGCTCTTCGATCAGATCGAACAGGTTTAAAATCTGTTCGTCATTTTCGTAGCCAAGGGCGCGCAACAATGTTGTAGAAGGAAATTTCTTTCTGCGATCTATATATACATATAAGATGTTGTTTATATCCGTAGAAAATTCAACCCAGGAACCGCGGAAAGGAATAATCCTTGCAGAATAAATCGGCGTTCCGTTCGGGTGATAAGTTTGAGCGAATGCAACTCCGGGCGATCTGTGCAACTGGCTTACAATTACTCTTTCCGCGCCATTGATGATAAACGTTCCGCGTCCTGTCATAAACGGAAGGTTGCCGAGATATACTTCCTGTTCAACGGAGTTTACGTATTCGCCGGTTTCATCGTCTTTTGTAGAAAGACGAAGTTTGGCTTTTAAGGGCGCCGAATATGTTAATCCTCTTTCTTCACATTCGGCCATCGAGAATCTAGGTTTCTCGATATAGTATTCAATGAAATCTAATCTGTAAAATTCTTTGTTATCGAGGATTGGGAAGTTGGTATTGAATACAGCTTGCAAACCTTTATTTTCTCTTTGCGACGGCGGCACCTTCAACTGAAGAAACTCTTCGAACGAATCCAGCTGGATATTCAAAAGGTCCGGTATTTTAATCGCGTTAGAGATAGAAGCAAAGGTAATTCTTCCTGTGCTCTTATTAATTTTTTGTTTTTCCAACCCTAACCTCCAATGTGGTTATTATTATTTTTTCATTCACTTAGAAATGAAAGAAAGTGGTAAGACGGATTTTACCATCTTACCACTCTAATTTTATTGCTAAAAAATAATTAGAAACGGCTTACTTAACTTGAACAGTAGCGCCGGCCTCTTCGAGTTCTTTCTTTATTTTTTCGGCTTCGTCTTTGGAGACGCCTTCTTTAACCGGTTTTGGAGCGCCGTCTACTAAATCTTTAGCTTCTTTCAAACCGAGACCTGTGTGAGCGCGAACAACTTTAATTACGTTGATCTTTGTTGCGCCGGCAGCTTGAAGTACAACGTCAAATTCGGTTTTTTCTTCAGCAGGAGCTGCAGCAGCAGCGCCGGGAGCGGCAGCGGCCATCATCATTGGTGCAGAAGCGGTTACTCCAAATTCGTCTTCCAATGCTTTCTTTAATTCGGATGCTTCAACAAGTGTAAGCGCTTTAATCTTTTCAACAATTTCAGAAATCTTCTCTGACATTTTTATTTCTCCTATTACTTTAATTAATTATTCAATTTTTATTAAGCGGCTTTCTTTTTTGCAATTTCGTCTATAACACTTACGAGATCGCGAATAACCGCATTGATTGCACCGACAATTCCGCTTGCAGGAGCCGCAATACTGCCAACAATACCTGCCATAATTTCTTCCTTGGTAGGCATGGAAGCAATTGTATCTAGCTGGTCTGCGCCGTAAAATGCGGCGTCGATGTAACAGCCCTTGAATGAAAGTTTCTGCTTCTCATCAAAATATTTTTTAATGATCTTTGCTGGTGCAACAAAATTTTCTCCGACAAACGCAATACCAATCATTCCAACTAGCTGCTCGTTAAATTTTTCATAACCCCCAACTTGATCGAGGGCTTTTTTGAAGAGAGTATTTTTAAAGAC
>DAIEQA010000171.1:0-8339 GCA_027348115.1 Ignavibacteriales bacterium | reverse complement strand
CGCCTCCGAACAGATAAGCAAGAACATTGAAGCCATTAGCAACGTAACAAACGAAAGCGCTAGCGGCGTTCAGCAGATTGCTAGAGCTGCAGAAGATCTAAACCGCTTAACCATTAATCTGCAAGAACTCGTTTCGAAATTCAAGATTGATGATTCTTCACACGGCCTTAAAAATAAACATTCTTTTACCCATCAAAAGAGCATGCTTTTACCGCATTCAAACAAATCTAATGCTGCTCTTAATTAACTCGATCCAACAGGAGGAAAGAAATCAAAATATTTCTTTCCTCCTGCTATAAAAATTTTCAATACCAAAAATGAAATTGAACGACTACGGCGTTACTCTTATCGTTGGGGTCGTGCATATTAATTCTAAACTGCGGTTTGATTTCGACGAAGCTGTACGGATAAAATTCAAATCCGAAAATTAGATGCGAAAATGTATCGCTTGTCACCGACGTGTTCGGATCGAATCGATCGTACCGGAAAACGGCCTGCAGTCCCACCATTAATTGATAAGCCGCTTCAATCATCAGTGCACTTGAAGTTTTACCCGAATTCAAATAATCGTTTGCCAGGTCGTACTCACCCAAAAGACTAAACTGCTTGTAACCAATACCGGCAAAGCCGCCGTAAAACTGGCTTGGCAAAACGCCTATAGCACCGGTAACAGAATTATAATTTTTTGTCTTTGTAGAAGCGAACGATCCGCCGAAGGAAAGTCCCACCCTTCCAACGGAAGGAGTAATTTCCAAGCGGGTTGTCCATGTTGGATCGGTGGTTAAAATAGGATTGCTCTTTGCCCTTCCTACACTTCCGGTAAGAAAAATTATATCCGATAAATTTGCGCCGACTTCAATTCCGTTTTCGGTATAAAGAGGATTGTAGATTAATCCTTGAATAGCTCCCGTTGTAAAAAGAAGTCCGTAATCTCCCCCGCGGGTATATGCCGTGTGATCGTCAAGACGAATTCCAAAGTTTGGCATGAACGACCCGACTTTAATATAACTATCGTTCGGCAAAATTTTAGCAACAGCGTATCCTTCCCAAATATTATTGATAAAATCATACCGGGACTGAAGATTAATTTTTTCGGAGAGAGCGGCATTTAAATAAATCGATCCTTCCATATCCTGGAAATCGCTTCTTCTTTTATCCTGCGCATATAGGTATTGCGAGCGGTAATCCAGGCCGAACGAGATATTGTTGGTTAATTTATTCGACAGTGGAAAGGTTTCGTCTTTGGGAGAGATCATACTCATAATATTTTTGCCAAATTCAAAGCCGTCTTCAGTGCGCAGTTCGCCGCCGGTTGGATTAAAATGGCAACTGCTGCATTTATCGTTATACATTACCGCAAAACGCGGTAGGGCAAAACTTTTTGAAAAAGAGGAAATAAAAATCCATGCAGATATCCAAAAAAGAATTTTAAGTACGGATAATTTTTCTTTCATACCATCCTCAATTTATAATGAATTGATTTTGAAAACAGATACAATCAGATTCTCGCTATTATCATCCAACTAATCTCTTAGCTATTTCAAAAGCACCATCCTAATGGCTTGGCTAAAATTTCCGGCCGTTAATTTGCAGATATAAATTCCAGTAGCAAGTTCCGAATGAGTATCGTCTCTTCCGTTCCAAACATCTGAGTGCCTGCCTGCCGTCATATAATCGTTGACTAGTGTTCGTACAGGCTGGCCAAGAACATTGAATATCGTGATTGTTACCATTTCATTTTTAGGAATTTCATACATTATAGTTGTCGAAGGATTAAACGGGTTGGGATAATTAGAATAGAGTTTATATGTGCTCACCAAAGAATTGCTTTTTACGTCGGTCATGTTTGGCCGGCTGTTAATATCTCCAGGGTTTGAAACTTGATTTACGTCTCCGGGATTTGGCTGTCCTGCCCGCCACGTTCCGTTAGGATCGCCAAGTTCGGCTCCGTTTGAAAATCCATCTCCATCGGAATCAAACTTAGCTAATTCAGGTCCCCAAAATTCCTGGGTACTGCCAGGAGCGACTAACGCCTCGACAGCTTGGCCAAATTTATTCCTTGGTCCACCGCCAAGGGGGTCTATATGACAATTAGCACAAGAGAATTTATGTCCGTTTGGAATTTGGTCAATCCTCCATTGCCTTCCGTAAATTACCGAACCAATGCAAGCCATTAAGATTACTACAATGTAAATTCCGTGGCTATTCACATTTACCGCCTCTTTTATGGTTTAGGATATTCCTCTACTCTATTCATGATAATATCTGACTTATTACATGTGAACTTAATCTAGCTTCAAACGTTTATCATTATGGGGTGGTTATTTGGCGTACTCCGTTAATTATATTAATTTTACAACAATCTAAAGGCAGAAGACATGGAATTTTATCCATCAATAATAACCTTACATATAATCTTTGCGGGAATGTGGTTATCCAGTTTTGTATCGCATCCTTTTTTGAAATCGACCATAATTAGGAATAAGAACAAAAACGGCGAGAAAAAGTTCATTCACTTGTACTTAACCTTTTCCAGCCGGCTTGGAATGATTACCTCGCTGGGAATTTTGATAACCGGAATAATTATGGTTTCCATGAATCCCGGTTACGGTTTTTTTCAAATGAGCGCAAACCATTGGCTCGCTACAAAGCAAATTATAATGGTAGCCATTTTAGTCATACTCGGCGCTTATATTATTCCAACTTCAAAAAAACTTAGAACGGTTATCGGTCAGGATCTGGATAATAATGCTCCAATTTCGGAAGAGGGATATAAAAGTCTTTACAAACTTTTCAAACTCGGAACAACAATTGGAATTTTAGTTTTAATTAATTTTCTGCTTGCTATTACACACATATACTTTGGATGATATTTTATAAATGCGCTTTACCCGTAAGGCACATTTATAATGGATAATACTTATCCGCCATACATGTTAAATTATGGCGGATATTATGTTTTCGGAGCGGAATCATTCGGAAATTATTTTTTTAGGTTCAACTCATAAATGAAAAAAATTCTTCTTCTCGGCTCTACCGGCTCAATCGGATTAAACACCGCCGAAATCGTAAGGACATTTCCTGAAGAAATGGAAATAGTCGGGCTTTCGGTAAATTCGCAAATCGATCTTCTCGAAAAACAAATAGAAGAGTTTCATCCTAAAGCTGTTGTTGTACGCAATGAAGATAAAGCCCGCGAATTGAAGCATCGAATAAGCGGCAGATGCGAAGTTCTTTGCGGCGAAGAAGGACTGATTGAAATTGCCAAACGGGATAACTACGATATACTTGTAACCGCATTAGTCGGCTTTGTTGGATTAGCTCCTACTCTCGAGGCAATTCAACTCAATAAAAGAATTGCACTTGCAAACAAGGAGACGCTTGTTACAGCGGGCGAAATTGTAATCAATTTATGTAAAAAGCACAATGCAGAACTCATTCCCATCGACTCTGAACACAGCGCTATTTTTCAATGCCTCGTCGGCGAATCCAAAGAAGAGATAAACAAAATTATTCTTACCGCTTCAGGGGGCCCGTTCCTGCATAAAGATATAAGCGAATTTGACGGCATAACAATAGATGAAGCCCTTGCTCACCCAAATTGGAAAATGGGCAACAAGATTACAATCGATTCAGCAACAATGATGAATAAAGGTCTCGAAGTTATTGAAGCGTTTTGGCTATTTAATTTGACGAAGGAAAAAATTGAGGTTGTTATCCATCCTCAATCCGTTATTCACTCGATGGTGCAGTTTAACGATGGCTCTATTAAAGCACAGCTTAGTTCACCGGATATGAAACTCCCAATTTTATACGCCATCACATTCCCTCAAAGGTATGTATATGGCGGCGTAAATACGGATTTCAAAAAGATTAATAAATTGACGTTTTTTGAACCGGATTTTAATAAATTTCGTTGTCTTAAAATGGCATACGAGGTTATTGAAGCCGGCGGCGCAGCCCCCTGCATTCTAAACGCCGCCAATGAAATTGCGGTTGAAAAATTCTTGAACGGTAAAATAAAATTCACGCAGATTCCTGTTATGATTAACGACGCGTTGGAAAATATTATTAACCGGAAACCGGCAGATCTTGCATCGATTATCGAATGCGATTTTAAAACGAGGAAATTTCTCACTAATAAATACTAAGGTTTTGGATGGATTATATAGTTTACTTTATAGTAACCGTCGGCATTCTGGTTTTTGTTCATGAGTTCGGACACTTTGCTGCCGCAAAATTATCGAAGATGCGAGTTGATATTTTTGCGATCGGTTTCGGAAAAAGATTATTCGGGTGGAATAAATTAACGGGTTTTACTTTCGGCGATCTTCCAAAAGATTTTGACGGACAAGGCAATACCGATTATAGACTTTCGCTTCTTCCGTTAGGCGGCTACGTTAAAATAGCCGGCATGGTGGATGAAAGCTTCGATACTAAATTTGCAAACGCGGAACCGCAGCCGTATGAATTCCGCGCTAAAAAAACCTTGCCAAAACTCTTTGTTATTGCCGCCGGCGTTTTGATGAACCTCCTTTTAACGCTCGTAATTTTTTGGGGAATGAATTTCTTCGAAGGAAAACAAATTTACGAGACCACTACCATTAGTCATGTTGAACAGGGAAGCATAACCGAAAAAGACGGTTTTCGTTCGCTTGATAAAATTCTTTCTATAAACGGGAAACAGGTTAATAACTGGGAAGATGTTATTGATAATCTTTTAGTTGATAACGTAACTACAGACCCGGTTGTAAAAGTTGAAAGGAGCGGATCGGTTGAAACGATAACGGTTCCTCGTAAGGACATTACCGAGAGTTCGCAAAAAGGATTTATGCTGATTCCCTACCCGGCTCATTCGGTGGTTGTGGAAGTAATTAAGAATTCTCCCGCGGAAGACGCAAAAATAAAACCCGGTGATTTCATTCTTTCCGTAAATGGAATACAAATAGACGAACAAAAACAACTGAACGACATCATCTCTTCCAACAAAGAAAAAAATATTCCTATAGTGCTGCTCAGAGGTCAAGATACAATTAGAACGGTCGTCAATCCCGGAGTTGAAGGAAAAATTGGCATTGCCCACAGCTATGCTTATTCAGGTAAAATATTTTATCAGACCTACGGGTTCTTCGGTTCTATAACGCACGCGTTTGTAAATGCGGGACAGTACACCGCGCTTACATTTAAGATGCTGAAGAATGTTATTACAGGAAAAGTTGCGTTCAATCAAGTTTTCGGCGGCCCGGTTAAAATTGCGCAGTACGCCGTTTCATCGGCAGATAAAGGTCCGCTTTCGTTTTTGTTGTTCCTTGCAATGCTGAGTTTAAGTTTGGCTATAATAAATATTTTACCTTTCCCGGTTCTTGACGGCGGTCATTTTGTAATCATTCTTCTGGAAGGAATTTTTAGAAAAGAACTTCCTCTCAAGGCTAAAATCGCAATTCAAAATGCCGGCTTCGTTATACTTCTTCTCCTAATGGCGTTTATCATATACAGCGATATTATTAGTCTCTAACTTTTTTTCTATTTGCATAAAGCTCTTCTTATTGAAGAGCTTTTTTTATGTCTAACCTTAACAGAAAGCAAAATGAAAAAGATTTATATACTTATAGCATCCGTAGTTGTTTTAACCGGCGGCATTTTTGCCCAGCAAGAACTGGAAGTAAAGATGAATGAAATCGTCGTCTCGGCTTCCCGGGCGCCATTAACTTTTTCCGATATCGCAAGAAGCGTTATTGTAATCGATCGGGAAGAAATACAAAATTTGCCGGCAGATAACGTGCAGGATTTGCTGAAGTATCTCGGCAGCGTGGATTTAAAATCGCGCGGCGTTGAAGGAGTGCAAGGCGATGTATCCATACGCGGCGGTACTTCCGATCAAACTCTTATACTTATCAACGGGATAAAATTAAGTGATCCGCAAACTTCTCACCACAATTTGAATTTGCCCGTCTCACTCGAAAACATCGAACGAATAGAAGTATTGAAAGGTCAGGGTTCGAGTATCTACGGACCTAACGCCTTTAGCGGCGCAATAAATATAATCACCAAAAAAGATCACTATCCCTCGCTTAATATTTCCGCTCTGGGAGGCGAACATAATTTATTAGAAACAAATATTTCCGCGGGCTACCCGGTAGGAATAACCGGCAATACAATTACATTTTCCAAGAAGAAATCGGACGGCTACACATTCAACACGGATTTCGATATCACAAAATTCTTCCTCCAGCAGAATATTACCTTCAAGAAAGACAATATTAATCTCATGTTCGGATATGACGATAAGAAATTCGGGGCCAACAGTTTTTACAGCAATCTTTTTCCAAACGAATGGGAACACACAACTACAAAACTTTTAAGCGCCACGGCGGAGATTCAAACCGATGTTGTTACTTTATCACCTAAGATTTATTGGAGAAGAAACGACGACGATTTCTTCCTCGATCATAACCGGCCAAACTGGAACAGAAATATTCATCAAGCAAATTCATACGGCGGCGAAATTCAATCATCAGTCAAATCATCTTTAGGTGTTTCTTCTTTCGGCGGTGAAATCGGTTCGGATGAAATCGCAAGTTCCAATCTTGGCAATCATAAACGCAGCAAGGGAGGATTTTTTGCCGAACAGGTTTTTGAGCCGGCTCAAAATATTTCTTCGTCTGTCGGTATTTTCGCTTACAACTATTCCGGCATCGGGTGGAAATTTTGGCCGGGCGTTGACGCCGCGTACCGGTTTAACGATCACACAAAAATTTACGGCTCTGTAGGTAAAGCATTCCGCATCCCGACATTTACAGATTTATATTACGTCAGTCCGGCAAACATCGGCAACCCAAATCTTACTTACGAAGAGACAACCAATTATGAACTCGGATTTTCGTTGGTTAAAAATATATTTGATGCAAATACAAGCATCTTCCTGCGTGAGGGGAAAAACTTAATCGACTGGGTCCGTAGTTCTAGTTCCGATCCGTGGATTGTTCAAAACGTTACAAACGTAAAAACTTATGGTTGGGAAATTAGCTCTTCAATTAATTTCGAGAAGCTTTACGATGAATCGGTAATCAAAACTATCAACGTCAGCTATACGTATTTAACAGCTAATCGTGAGACCGGAACCTATCAATCAAAATATTTGCTGGATAATTTGAAACATCAGCTAATCTTCAACATAACTAATATTTTGCCGCTGGAGATTAGGCAAAGCTGGTCGTTTAGATTTGAAGACAGGCAGAATTACCAATCATATTTTCTTGTCGATACTCAAATAATTAAGCGTGTCGGCGATTTTGAATTAATGATTCGGGCAAACAATCTTTTCAACAAATCTTATTCTGATTTTTCCGGCGTTCCTTTGCCGGGAAGATGGATTAGCGCCGGAGTGAAGTATTCTTATAATTAAACTGCAACCTTCGAGGTTGTAATTTACCAGCCTCGAAGGCTGAATGATTTTGAAAATTATTTTTTCTTCTCGAGTTTTTTAAAGACTTTATTCATATCCTTTGCCAAATAATTTTTTAAGTCATCTATGCTGTCTTGAGTTATTTTGACTATCCCGTTCCCCTTTCTTATGATCATAAGAAATTTTTTATAGCTCTTTCCTTCAACTTCAAATATTGCAGATTCGTCACCGTATTTAATATCGATGTCTACAGGCTTTGTTTTTTCTTTCTCGTTATTAATACTTTCAGATTCCCCGTGTTCTTTTATAAAATCAATCATTCTTTTAAATTCCGAACTAGCTTCCGCCTCCGTTGAGTACAAGTTGGAGTTTAATTCTTTCATCTCGAGAGCAAATTTGTACGGCAACACAATCCAGACCGCTATGGGCTTGCCGTTTTGGAGTGCCGGTGAAAATTTGCTTTTCATCGCTGCTTCTGTTGCTGACTGGTTAAAAATCGCATTATCACTTTTTATGACAATAGCTTTTTTCGGAAGTCCTTCTTTGTCTACAAGGACTTTCATAAAAACTTTTCCTTCTATTCCATTCTTCTTTGCTTCTTCCGGATAGGAAGGTTTTTCCCCTGATTTAAACTCGGGCAATTTTTCAACTTGAACAAATTCGTTCGGGCCAGGATATTCCCCTGATTCCGGCTTCCCTTTTTCAATACTTTGGTCTTTCTTAATATCAATTCCAACATCAAGTTTGAATGCGATGGGTAAAACCACCCACACTTTAACCGGTTTGTCTTTACTCATTGCCGGAGAAAATTTTGCTTTCTTTGCGGCATTAAGCGCAGATTTATCCAGCAAAGAATTTACTCCTTTTTCAACTTTTGCCTTCGCTACATTTCCTTTTTCATCAATCAATAATTTCAAAAATACTTTTCCTTGGA
>DAIEQA010000146.1:0-3932 GCA_027348115.1 Ignavibacteriales bacterium | reverse complement strand
AGTAACAAGAAATGAGCTGAAGCTTTCGGCAAAATTTTCAAAAATGCTGCGTAAAATTCGGAGCTGATTTTTGGATATGCGGTTTGGCAACCTAAAATCGAAAAGTATCGCTTCTTTATCATGCGTCTGTTCAACCTTAGTTTCGGTTGTGCCGCTTTTAATATTATTTAGAAGTTGATCAATCTCTTGCTGCGAAAGTATTTCAGGCATACTATCCTCGTTACTTACCCGGTTTACTGCAAAATATATTTACTGAAATAAATTGTATTAATTTTTACCTCAGGAATTACCGCGGATAATTTTTTTGTAATTTCCGTTCTAAGCGTATCCCTGTAGGTAATGCTCGCAAGTTGTTCCATTCCTTTGCTGCTCATTACGGAAATCACAGCATCTCTTAGCAAAACGTCTTTTGATTTTAATTCCTGCTCATCTTTATCCGAAGACACATCAAACCCGAGCGAGGCAAGTAATAATCTTTTGCCGTCTGTATTAGCCGGGTTAATAATCATATCGTCAGGGACGTAAATAAATTTACCGAGTTCTTTTGGTTTAGCGGTTCCGGGCGCTGCTGTTTTTGTTTGAGCAGGATTTTGCACAACGGCAGAAGAATTACTTTGAATTCTGGAAAGCAAAATATTTGCGGTTATAAAATAAACAGCTACCAGTTGAACGATGAAAATCGGCAATCCGAAAAGCAAAATTTTAATGTTGAATCCGCCTTTTTTCTCCGGCTTTTCAGCCGCTTCATCTACCTTTGTAATCGATTTTTCTTCTTTTATAGGTTCCATAGTGACTCATATTTTTCAACTGTTATGCCACAAGAAATCCTTCAAAGAAATCAAATCAATGTGTATATGGGCATTTTTTTTGGCTAATATTCGTCAAATGGATGATATGCTTATTATAAGAAAGCTGCGGGCTGAAAAGATTGACGACAAAGATGAATAAGTTCGTAATAAATTTTATCATCAATTCTTTGCCCGCAGCTTTTATAGAGGGCTAAGAAGGCGCAAATATTTTATCTAATTAAGTTTGTTATTTCCTGCAATAAGGAGTCCGCCGTAGTAACAACACGCGCATTGGCCTGAAATCCTCTTTGAGCAACAATCATCTTGGAAAATTCTTGGGACAGATCCACGTTCGATTGTTCCAAAGCGCCGGATTGAACCGTAGTGCCTGTTTCCTCACCTAACGCACCGATTCTTGGCGTGCCGGCATTTGCGTATGCAGAGTACATGTTATCGCCGACGCTTATCAAACCGTTTAAGTTATTAAACGTAGCAACCATTATTTGAGCTAAGTCTTTCGAACTTCCGTTTGAGAATATACCGACAATATTTCCGTATTGATCGATGTTAATATTGGATAACGATGCCGAAGGCGATCCGTCTTGCAGTAACGCGCTAACTACAGAGCTGGCTGATGTCTGGGTTACGCCTGAAAATCCTGATCCTAAATTCAACGCGACGTTTAAAGTATTCGCGCCGCTGTTCGGGTCAAAACTTAAGGTTGGGTTTTGAGGTTGAATGTTTGTCGGATCGATTGTACCGTCGGAGTTGAATATGATTGTTCCGGCAGAAGAAGCTACTTTACCGCTCTTTGTATCTTGACCGGGAACCGAGGCAACCCAGGCCCATTGATTATCTCCGACTTTTGTAAATTTTAATGTTACCTGGTGCGCTGTGCCTAAAGAATCATAAACCGTAACGGAACCGCTGACAATATTCGGAGTTCTGTTATTATCGGCAGAGACGCCAACAGTTGAAGTGCTCTGATTATCGGTAATCGCGGTAGCATCAACGTCAAAAGATAAACCTGTTGTTGCGTCGTTAACAGCAAATTTAGAAGCTGTTTGAGATGCCGCATCAAGTACAATATTTCCGCTGCCGTCGTTAATAAAATTCAAATTGGGAATAGTTGCTGGAGGCGCTGCAAAAATAGAAGTATTGTTTGCATCTAAAACATCATAATTCATACTGAACTGTCCATAACTTGGCGGAGTAGCTGTGGGATCCGCAGCTGCAGTTTTAGTATAGGTTATATTTAGTGTATACGGATCGCCGTAATCGTTATAAACTGTAGTGCTGCGCGTAATTGTATCGCCTACAACCATATTCGAATTGAGATTGCCTTTAATCAGCACATTTTCGGAACGGGTAAGTGAAGAATTACTCTTTAAGTTTCCGCCCCAGGAAATGTTGGTGGTTGCTATAGCAGGAAGTTTCATATTTGTATCGATCTTGATGTCTTCAAGATTATTTCCGGGAGGAATTACTCCGTCCGAACTGGCAACTTTACCTTGAACAACAGCTCCGTTTTGCGGACTTACTAAATTTCCTTTTGCGTCAAAAGTAAGTGCGCCGGCTCTTGTGTAATAGGTTGTTCCGTTGCTTTTCATAACAAACATGCCCTGGCCCTGCAAAGCAAGATCTGTATTGATGCCGGTGTTTTCGAATGTGCCTTGATTCCAATTTCGGTCGATTGAGTTAACCTTGGAACCTAAACCAACCTGGAATGAGTTAGTACCGCCGGTATCTGTAGTAGGATTGGTACCAGCTTTTACAAATTGATTAAAAGTATCGCTGAATGTTACACGCGAACCTTTGAAACCGATTGTATTAACGTTGGAAATATTGTTGCCGATAACGTCCATCATGGATTGATGATTACGTAAACCGGAAACGCCTGCGAAAAGAGAATTTAAGAGTGCCATTTTAACCTCCGTGGTTTTATCAGCTTTCGGCTGATCGATTTAGCTTCTGTCGGTCGGCTAAATCAGAGAGCGTCCTTGGAAGGTCCCGCTCTGTTTATAGTTATGTTATTTAATTAATATGCAAACACTACACTGTCTATATTCGTAAAAACATTTTCATTTGAATCTGCAACCGGAATTGCAGTTACTACCGTCTTATTAGGAATATTTACTATGAACGCGGTTTTATCCATCATAACAAGCGAATCTTTAGAACCTTTCGATTCCGCTTTGTCAATCGCGTTCTGAATTTTCGTTATGTCGTTTTCGCTCAGTTGAATATTCCTCGATTCGAGACGTTTCAACGCATGATTCGAAAATTTAACTTTCTCCAGCTCTTCCTTGAATATAGCGTCGAAGCTCGATGTTGCCTCTCTCCCAATTCTTTGACTGGTAACATTTTCATTACCTACGATAGGAATAAAAGGAACGGCTACGCCGTTAATCTCTGCCATTAGTTTCCACCTCCTGTGCTAGGACTTAATACTTCAGATATATCTCCAATATTATATTCAGCGCCGTCAACCAGAATAACCGTGCCGTTATCCGTAAATTTGACGCCGTCTATCGATCCAATTTTATATTGTGTTGTTGTCATGCTGCTGCCGTTATAATTCGTTGCCGATACATCAAACGTATAATTACCATTCGCTAATTTGTTACCATTATCATCGGTCAAATCCCAGGAAAGTTTATTGTCGCCTTCTACATTTGGACAGTCCGTAATTGTTCTAACCAATCCGCCGGAGCTGTTATAAATTTTAACTTGCACGTTTTGAGCATCCAGAGGAAGATTGTAACCAAGATTAATGTTCGACTGGCCGCTGAGAACTAAAGTGTTGCCGCTTAGCTTAACATCCTTGCCAATAAGAGTAGCCACAAGCGTGTTGTTTACGGATTGTGTTAACTGCGAATTTGCATTCACGGCCTGCGTCATTGTTGTATTTAAATTTTGAAGCTGCTCAAGTGTACTGAATTGCGCAAGCTGGGCCGCATACTGAGTTGAATCCATCGGATTAAGAGGATCTTGGTTTTGAAGCTGCGCTATCATCATCTTCATAAAATCATCTTTACCCATAATGGAATTGCTGTTCGTCTGACTTGTAGAAGATGAACTTGTTGTACTTGTGTTAGATACTCCGTTTACCATTTTGCACCTATGCTAAAAATTCGTACGTAT
>DAIEQA010000128.1:0-3686 GCA_027348115.1 Ignavibacteriales bacterium | reverse complement strand
CGTAACGAAAAGATGTATAAACGTCGTCCTGTATAAACCGTATTGCTATAATATTATTGAGGAATATTCCTATTAAAGCAGCAAGCAATACTGCCGTGAATATTTTTGCAAACCTTTTGTTTAAGAATATTTTCATCGGACAAAATTTGGATAAAGAGTTCTTGAAACAATTTACTAATTTTCCGGATAGGAATAATCTTTTTAAAATAAATCCGTCACTCCGATGGGCATCAAAGATCATTTAAAGGAAACAATCAAACTTGCGGTTCCAATTTCAACCGGCCAGCTAGGTCATGTTATGATGGGAGTTGTAGACAGCATGATGGTAGGCAAAATAGGATCGGCACAGCTAGCGGCTGCCTCGCTGGTTAACGGTATTTTTTTCCTCGTACTCGTTGTTGGAATTGGCTTATCGATGGCGGCAACTCCGCTGATCTCCATTGCGAAAGGCGCCGGTAAGTTTAACAACTGCGGAAAGGTACTGAATCACTCCTTAGTTGTAAATGTGCTGTTCTCGTTTGCGCTTACACTTGCAACTTTTTCATGCTCATTTTTTATCCCGTATCTAAATCAACCTAAGGAAGTTGTAAGCGAAGCCATTCCATATTTACAGGTGCTTTCGTTGTCTGTTATTCCGTTTATTATTTTTCAATCCTACCGGCAATTTTTAGAAGGACTGTCAATTCCGAATCCCCCGATGGTAGTTGCAATACTAGCGAATTTTTTGAACGCGTTTTTAAATTGGGTATTTATTTACGGTAATCTCGGTTCGCCGAAATTAGGATTGTTCGGTTCAGGAATTGCTACAACATTCTCGCGATGGGCCATGGCTTTTGCATTAATGTACTTCACTCTCAATTACAGAAAAGTTCAGCGCTACAACCCAAAATTAAATTTGAGGGGAATTGATTTTTCGATATTGAAAAAATTATTGAGGATCGGACTTCCGAGCGGGTTTCAATATCTTCTTGAAGTTGCCGCCTTTACATTTGCAGCTGTGATGATGGGGTGGCTTGGTAAAGCGCAGCTGGCGGCGCATCAAATAGCATTAAATTTGGCTTCGATTACTTACATGATTATACTTGGTATTTCTTCGGCAGGTACAGTTAGGGTCGGCGAAGCGCTCGGACAAAAGGATCCCAAAGAAATTCGCTACGCTGGTTTTAGCGCTATGGGTTTAGCCGCAACGCTCATGTTATGCTTTGGAGTTAGTTTCATCCTGCTGAGAAATTTCTTTCCCACTCTTTATATTCACGAAGAAGCGGTAATTGAGATTGCATCTAAACTCTTAATTATTGCGGCTTTGTTTCAAATCTTTGACGGTCTTCAGGCAACCGGTGTAGGCGTATTGCGTGGAATGACAGATACAAAAGTTCCTATGCTTGTTTCATTTGCCGCTTACTGGCTCATAGGAATTCCAGTGGCCTCCGTTTTAGGTTTTTATTTTGATCTTGGATCGGTCGGCATTTGGACCGGTCTCCTTTTGGGATTAGCAACTGTGGCAATTACAATGCTAATTCGATTCAACAGAAAAACCAGAACCATCTCAACATCCGGATTAGTATAATTTCCGTTACAAGGTAAATTATTTTTATCTTTGCCCTCAACTTTTATAATTTATTTCGGAAGAGATTTAGTTGAGCAGACTTGCGCCGATATTTGTAATTGTAGCCGCGGCTTTATGGGGAGTTGACGGAATAGTATTCCAGCCTTCGCTATATAATTTGCCCGTACCTTTGGTAGTCCTAATCGAAAGCGCACTTGTAGCGGTTTTACTTTCGCCGATTTTATTAAAAAAATTTTCACAGCTAAAAAAACTTAACCTCGGTGATTGGCTTGCGTTTTTCGGTGTAGCTCTTTTCGGAGGCGCGCTTGGAACCATGGCAATTACAAAGGCCCTTTTCTATGTCAACTTTGTAAATCTTTCTATCGTAATACTTATTCAAAAACTTCAACCGGTTTTTGCTCTTTCGCTGGCAGCAATTATGCTTAAGGAAAGACTGCCGAAAATATTTTTCCTTTGGGCAGGACTGGCTGTCTTCGGGGCTTACTTTATGACTTTTGGACTTTCACTTCCGAACTTCAGCACTGGCGATAAAACATGGATTGCCGCGGGGCTTTCTCTCGTTGCAGCTATAAGTTTCAGTTCATCAACGGTGTTTAGTAAGCGCGCGCTTCGCAACGTTGGTTTCGAGATGGGCACGTATCTTAGGTTTTTAATTTCGGCAATAATTATGTTAATTATTGCAGCGCCGCAAAACGATCTCGCTTCGATATCGCTTGTCTCGTCAACTCAATGGATGATCTTTTTTCTTATCGCCTTCACTACGGGCGGCGCAGCAATTTTTCTTTATTACTACGGACTAAAAAAAATTACGGCATCGGTGGCTACAGTTTGCGAGCTGGCTTTTCCACTCACTGCCGTTGTGCTCGAATATTTTCTTCACGGAAATATTTTAAAACCGGTACAGTGGATTGGCGTAGCTATTTTATTGTTCAGCATACTTAAAGTATCGGGAATTAATCTTAGAGCAAATAACAAATAGACGGTTCCGTTATTTTTCTAACTTATTATTAACCTCCAAACGAAGAGCCCAGTGCTTGCCTTCCCTCTGCCATATCCTAAGGTAAGTATATCTTTCATGTATAGGCGGATCGTCTCGGTTAATTGTTAACTCTCCGTAAGTATAGCCGAAATCATTTGAAGAAGAAATTTTTCCTCCGGCAGGAGAAAATTTATACTTAAGACTGCGCTGGGATAGAAGATCGATAATTGACCATGATCCAATTACAGGCGCAAAACCATCGCGAAGAATTTTAGTTTTATCCGTAATAAATTTTTGATAAGTGCCGGCCACACCCATTTTTTCGGCAATAGTACTGAATTGTTTATCGAGATCACTAAGTTCCTCCGCTTTACTATGTCTTTCACCCCGGATTAATCTTTGCGTAAGCGAAGTATCCGACGCATCGAATTTAAGCGGTACAGGAGCTTGATCAGGTTTGGGATTGCTGCTGCCTATATCAATTAAAAACTTCCATGAATTATCCGGTTGCCTTTGCCAGACAGTACAAAAATTTCCAAACGCGGTTGCTTCATTGTCGGATTTGTTTTTTCTCCATTCCCACGGACCGGTAGTAAATCCCAAATCACCTGCTCTTGAAACTGCTGCATCTGTGGGATACCAAAGCAGGCAGCCGGAAGATGGTTTGCTTTCGGCAAGATATTTTTTTCCGTTTACCGGAGCGGGTCTAAATAAAATTCCGTCATCGGCTATAAATTCTGAAAACGATTCGCGCGTTCCAACCTGGCTTGCTTTTGAAGCAAACCTGTATTCATTGGCAATTAACGAATTCAATTCCGAATTGTTTTGTTGCGCATATACTCCGTACACAAATGCAATCAGCAATAATATTTTCTTCATGGAATTTCCGATTACTTAAATTTTTCTGCATGAGCTGGATGATTCTATTCTCATTTATTTATTTCTTTTCTGAAACTCAATTGCCTCGGAGTTTATACAATACCGTTGACCGGTTGGCTTTGGCCCGTCGTCAAAAACGTGGCCGAGATGCCCGCCACAGTGAGCACATAGAACTTCTATCCTGTGCATGACGTGACTATAATCATCTTTCAGAATTACATTTTTACTATTGGCAACATCCGAAAAACTCGGCCATCCGCA
>DAIEQA010000098.1:0-6643 GCA_027348115.1 Ignavibacteriales bacterium | reverse complement strand
GACAAAGATCTTCACGCTTCAAATAAATTTTTGCTTTACCGTAATATTCGGTAAGTCGTTTCGCGTAAGTTAACGGTGTAGGTCGACCGTTATAATCTCTTTGAAGTTTATCTAGTTCGGAAATGAATTCGGGATCGATTCGCAATTCGTTATAAGTTGATTCAAGTTCATTAAGCGCGGCAATAAGAGTCTCCGGAACATATTGACCGCCGTACTGTCCGAACTTTCCTTTGTTATCTGGATAATTGTACATGTTCATTTATGTTTAGTGTTAAAATTTTATCTACAACGGGCGCAAGCTCCTGCAGTTTTTTAAGAAGCGCGCCGAATGTTTCTATATCTAAAGTTTGTACGCCGTCGGATAAAGCTTTGTCCGGGTGTGTGTGGACCTCGATGATTAATCCGTCAGCGCCGGCGGCAATTCCCGCCATTGCCATAGCAGGAACTTTATCCCAAATTCCTATACCATGCGACGGATCGACGAAAATCGGAAGATGAGAATTCTTTTTAATTACGGGAACAGCGTTAAGATCCAATGTATTGCGCGTCGCGGTTTCGAAAGTTCTTATTCCACGTTCGCATAAGATCACATTATAATTTTGCTGGGAAACAATATACTCAGCGCTTAGTAAAAGTTCTTCAATAGTTGCGGACATGCCGCGTTTCAACAGTATCGGCTTTTGTGTTCGTCCGACTTCTTCGAGCAAAGCGTAGTTTTGCATATTACGCGCGCCAAGCTGGATTATATCGGCAACTTCTGCAACAGCATCTATTGTTGATTGATTAAGAACTTCGGTAACAATATTAATCCCGAGTTCTTTTTTAACATCGGAAAGATATTCCAATCCTTTCTCTTTAAGTCCCTGGAAAACGTAAGGGCTTGATCTCGGTTTGTAAGCTCCCGCGCGCAAAAATTTTATTCCCAATTCTTTCAGTCTTCCGGCAATATCAAATATTTGATCGCGGCTTTCAACCGCGCAGGGTCCCGCGATAACTGTTAATTCCTTTCCGCCAATCTCGGAGCCGTTAACATTAAAAACAGTGTCATCGGGTTTCATCATCCTGCTTACAAGTTTATACTTCTTTGTAACACGGATTACATCTTCGACCGATGGGAGAAGTATAAAATCCTCTTTGTGCAGCTGCTCTGTTGGTCCGGTAATGCCTATTGCCAATTTCGATTCGCCGGGAATCTCGTGTGGGGTGCAGTGAAGTGAAATTATTTTTTCCTTTATTTGATCTATATCATGTCTCGGCGCGTCGAGACGCATTAATATTAACATGTTTTACACCTTAATTGATTAAATATTTTGAAGAATTCTTTGAGTTTGGTTCGATCCTTTTTACCTGAAGATGATTCAACAGAAGAAGAAAGATCGACCGCTTGCGGCTGAATATTATTATAAATGTATTCGATGTTAGCCGCCGAGACTCCGCCAGCGAGAATAATTTTATTTTTAAGATCGGGAGGAATCAGCGACCAATCAAAAGAAATTCCTGTTCCTCCCAATTGCTCTTTGGAATAAGTATCCAGCAGCAGAGAAGCGTTGCCGTAATATTTCAGCTGCAAAAAATCGAAGTGCTCGTTTATGTTAAAACTTTTAATTACCGGCAAATTAATCTTATCAATATCCGAAGGTTTTTCGTCTCCATGAAGTTGAACAACATTAAGACCTAATTTTTGCGAGACGTTGTTAATTGTTTCTAATCGTTCATTAACAAAAACTCCAACCTTTGTAATAAAAGCCGGCAGAGAATTAATTATTTCATCTGCCGAAGCATAATCTATAAATCTTTTACTCTTCTCATAAAAAATAAATCCAATAGCGTCCGCACCCAGCTCGCAGCAGAGCTTGGCGTCGTCAAGATTTGTTATACCGCAGATTTTTACTCGCATGTTTTTCCTATTCTGAAAATTAAAATTTACACCATTCTTTAAATTCTTTAAAACTTTTTTCTATACTTTCACTTCTCATAAAATGTTCGCCTACAAGCACAGCGTTTATGGAAGAACTTTTTATTTTCCGAAGATCGTCATATGTATTTAGTCCGCTTTCAGAAACAAGCGTTACATCGCTCGGAATAATTTTGGCAAGCTCTAAAGTAGTGTTAAGATTTACTTCAAATGAATCAAGATTGCGGTTGTTAATTCCGATCAGATCATTTTTATCAAAGTCTATCTTATCAAGCTGTGATGATGAATGAATTTCAAGAAGAACTTCCAAACCGCATTCTTTGGCAGCAGCGGTTAATTCTGTTATTTGTTCTTTGAACAAAGCTTCGGCAATAAGAAGAATTGCATCGGCTCCACTGGCTTTCGCCTCAAAGATTTGGTACTCGTCTAAAATAAAATCTTTTCGCAGAAGGGGAACAGTTTTAATCGCGGCGATATCACTTAAAAATTGTATATCGCCTTTGAAATAATTTCTATCAGTAAGAATTGAGATAGCATCGGTTTCGTTCTTAATATATTTTTTAGCGATTTCCAGA
The DNA here is from genome assembly GCA_027348115.1 of Ignavibacteriales bacterium. Taxonomy (GTDB): domain Bacteria; phylum Bacteroidota; class Ignavibacteria; order Ignavibacteriales; family Melioribacteraceae; genus Fen-1258. Next base: position 4,153 of record DAIEQA010000098.1, on the reverse strand, counting down.
TGATCAAAATCCTCTTTAAGAATTCCCTTTGACGGGCTGGCTTTTTTAATTTCGGAAATGATGCCAAGACGATCGTTGTGCCGAAGAACCGTTTTCAAACTGATTGACGGCTTAGAGAAATATTCGCTTTCTTTGAATGAATTAAGAGAGAAGCTTTTTCTCAAAGTATTCACTTCTTCTTTTTTAGTATCGAGAATCTTGTTGAGAAAACTCATTTATATTTATCTCCGAACTCTTTCAGCTCATTTAATTTTCTTAAAGTGTTACCGGATTGGATATATTCTTCCGCGACTTTGACGCATTCGTTCAAGTCGTTGTGCAAACCAGCGGCTTTTAATGCCAAAGCGGCGTTGGCTACAACTACGTAATAACCCGGAGTTTTTTCTTTACCGGAAAAAATCTTATAAATAATTTCCGCGTTTTCTTTTGCCGAGCTTCCTTGTATATCTTTTAATTCTATCTGCGGAAATCCAAACGATTGATTTGTTAATTGGTAAAAGTACATACCGTTGTTATCCATAGTTTCAATAACATTTGTAGGATGCGTCAAACTAATTTCATCAAAAGAATTATTTGTACAAATGAAGCAGACTTTTTTCATATCAAGATGCTTAACGGCTTCCGACATCAGCTTTGCGACTTCATTGTTGAAAGTTCCAATTAACTGTCTCTTTGTGCCAGCGGGGTTGGTTAGCGGTCCAAGAATATTAAAGATTGATCTGAACTCAAGTTCCTTTCTAATCGGCGCCACATGCTTCATTGCCGGGTGATACAGCGGTGCAAATAAAAACGCTATGCCGATCTCGTTCAACGCTTTCGCGGAAAGTTCCGGTGAGAGCTGCACGTCGACGCCGAGTTCGTGCAGAACATCCGAGCTTCCGCTTTTACTGGAGATTGATCGGTTGCCGTGTTTGGCCACTTTAACACCTGCACCGGCAGCTACAAAACCAACTGCCGTAGAAATGTTGAATGTACCTGATCCATCGCCGCCGGTACCGCATACATCAATCACATTTTCATCGTCACATTTAATTTTGATAACCTTCTCGCGCATTGCTTTCACAAAACCAGCGACTTCTTCGGCAGTTTCGTGTTTAATTTTAAGTGCGGTAAGCATTGACGCAATCTTGGAATTGTTTTCGTTGCCGCTCATTATCGAATACATAACTTGGTATGCTTCGTCGAACGTAAGGTCTTTGCCTTCGATTACTTTCTCGAGATATCCTTTCATTGTTCTATCCAGTTTTTAATTATTTTTTCACCTTGCGGAGTTAATATTGATTCGGGATGAAACTGTATCCCTTCAATCGAAAAATGTTTATGACGTACTCCCATTACTATTCCGTCTTCGGTTTGCGCTGTCATTACCAATTCTTCCGGTAATGATTCTTTTTCGATAATGAGTGAATGATATCTTCCCGCCAAAAATTTTTGCGGAACGTTTTGGTAAATACCTTTACCATCATGAATTATTTCTGAAGTCTTGCCGTGCATAAGATAAGGAGCGTTGGTTATTTTTCCGCCGAAGCAGTATCCAATACCTTGATGACCAAGACAAACTCCAAGTACCGGTTTTTTCTTCCCTATATTTTTAATCACATCTAGGGAGATACCCGATTCATCCGGAGTTCCGGGGCCGGGGGAGATAACAATTTTATCGGGATTCATTTCTTCTATCTCGTCAAGCGAAGTTTTATCATTTCTCTTTACAATTGTATCGGAAGAAAATTTTCCAATAAGCTGAACAAGATTGAACGTGAACGAATCTTAATTATCAATTACCAATATTTTCATCTATCACCTCCGCCATTTTAAGGGCACTTAATAGGGCTGCAGATTTGTTCTTGATTTCTTTCAATTCAAGTTCCGGTTTGCTGTCGGCAACAATGCCGGCGCCAGCTTGCCAGTAGATTTTTTCCTTAGTTGCAAAGAGAGTTCTAATTGCAATGCACATATCGAGATTGCCGGAAAAGTCGATGTAGCCGACAGCGCCGGCATAAACGCTGCGTTTTAGTTTCTCGTAATCGTTGATCAATTGAATAGCGCGAATCTTTGGCGCGCCTGTAACAGTGCCGGCGGGGAATGAAGCCTTCAATGCATCGATACAATCAGCATCGTCGCGCAGCATTCCCTCAACTCTTGAAACGATGTGCATAACATGAGAGAAACGGTTAATCTTCATGTTCTCGGAAAGTTTTACGGTTCCGTAATTGCAGACTCTTCCCAAATCGTTGCGCGCGAGATCGACAAGCATAACATGTTCGGCAATTTCTTTGGGATCGTTCATCAATTCTTTTTCCAAACGAAGATCATCTTCTTCATTCTTGCCGCGTCGGCGTGTTCCTGCAATAGGAAGTATTTCCGCTTTTCTGTTTTTAACTTTCAATAAATCTTCGGGTGAAGTCCCGATGACTTTGAAGTCGTTCTCGAATTCCATGTAATACATGTAAGGCGATGGATTAATCATTCGCAAGGCGCGGTAAACGTTGAAAGTATCGCCGGTAAAATCCGCTGCGAATCTTTTTGAAAGTACTATTTGAAAAACGTCGCCGTCAAAAATGTTTTTCTTGCTTTGTTCAACCAAATTACAAAATTGTTTTTCTTCATCCTGGCTAAGATTTATCGGGTTTGCCTTGAAGTCGGATCTATACTCGACAGTGTTGGAAAGAAGCTTGCGCATGTTTTTTAATTCGAGTCCGGCATTCTTGTATTTTGTTTCGATATTGTTCTTATCGGTTACATCAACGTTTGTGATTAAAATAATTTGATGTTTGAAGTGATCGAAAGCGATTATAGTTTTATACACACCAAGAATTGAATCCGGCGCAAGCGAGTTCAATTCCTTTTCAAACTCTATAACTTCCTCGATAAGTGAAATATTTTCAAAACCCATGTACCCTACAATTCCTCCCGTGAAATAGGGAAGTTCATCAATATGTGGATAGTTAAAACCTGCGATTCTTGACTGAAGATGATCGAAGAGATTTTCAAACTTACCTTCTTCTTTACCGGCTGATTTTATTATCAATCGTGAATGATAGTTGGAAATTATTTCGGAAGGATTTAATCCAATGAAAGAGTACCGTGCCAAACGACCGATGCCTTCGACGGATTCCAAAAGGAACGAAGTTGAACCGGCTTTTCTGATTTTCAAGTAAGCAAGCACCGGAGTTAACAAATCCGCCGATATTTTTTCATACACCGGTACGAAGTTGTAATTTGCCGCCAGTTCCGAAAAGTGCGTGTATTCCATTTTATTATTCCTCTATAACAAAAAACCCTTCTCAGTGATTACTAAGAAGGGTTTCATTCGAAATTCTATTTTAATTAGTTTATATCACCGAGTTTGCGCAATTATAGTTATTCCACCACCACCAAGCCCGGCTTGTGTTAAAATTGTTATATGTTTCTTTTGCGTTTTTCATCTTGGGTGCAAAGATAGAAATGAAATTATCTTGTGTCAAGAATTATTTTCATTGTTAAGATCGAACCATCTTTTTATATGTTCCCAGTTCTTCTCTGTGAAGGAGTTATGTGTGTATTCATTTGTCTTGGGAGAATAAATGTAATCCTTCGACCATACCACCGCATTAGCAATGATTTCTTCAATTGCATCGAGAACAATCTTCAATTCTTCATCGGTCATTGTAGGATGAAGAGATAATCGTACCCAACCCGGTTTTTCGGAAAGGTCACCTTGATTTATTTTATCAGTAATTCGTTTTGACCTTGTCGGGTCTACGTGAAGAAGATAATGGCCGTAAGTTCCGGCGCAAGAGCAGCCGCCGCGCACTTGAATTCCGTATCGATCGTTTAATAATTTTACCATAAGGTTGTAGTGGATATCTTCCACATAAAATGAAATTACCCCAAGACGATCTTTTACGTTTTGCGCAAGAACATGCAGAGAAGGAATTTTATCAAACCTGTCAAAGGCGGTTTGAAGAAGCTCATGCTCGCGACTCTTCATATTATCCGTGCTCATCTCTTCTTTTAATTTAATAGCAAGAGCTGTTTTAATTGCTTGAAGAAAACCCGGCGTACCCCCGTCTTCCCGCAGTTCAATGTCTTCCAAATATTTATGCTGACCCCAGGGATTAGTCCAATCGACAGTTCCGCCGCCGGGGCTATCCGGTATTTTTCTTTTGTAAAG
>DAIEQA010000070.1:0-4340 GCA_027348115.1 Ignavibacteriales bacterium | reverse complement strand
ATTTACATTCGCAATTCCGCAGTCGCTTCCCCAGTGAGAAAGAAATTCTTCAGCTTCCCGCATATCCGTTGTAAAGATAGATGAGGACAATCCCTGTACAACTCCGTTTTGAAGATCGATCGCGTTTTGAACTCCGCCTTTATATTTTATCAAGTAAAGTATCGGCGCAAAGGTTTCTTCCTGAACGATTTTAAAATGATTTTCCGCTTCAACAATCGCCGGAACTACATAGCAACCGGATTCGTAACCATTTCCGTTCAGCGCTTCCCCGCCGAAAATTATGCTACCGCCTTCTTCTTTTACTTTACCCAAGGCAAATTTGAATTCCTCAACAGAACCTTTATCAATGAGCGGGCCCACATGATTTTTTTCGTCGAGAGGATTTCCGATCTTCAAACTTTGATACGCTTTAATCAGTGATTCTTTTACCTTGTCGTAAATCTCTTCGTGAACAATTAATCTTCTTGTCGTCGTGCATCTTTGCCCGGCTGTGCCTACAGCACCGAATACAACCGCCGGAACAGCCAACTTGAGATCGGCATTCTTAGTCATTATAATCGCATTGTTGCCGCCAAGTTCAAGTATGGATTTTCCAAATCGTTTGGCAATTACTTCTGCGGCGTGTTTTCCTACGCCGGTAGAACCCGTTAAAGAAATCAACGGGATGCGCAAATCGTTAAGCAATCTTTCACCGACTGTAGAACCTTTGCCGATTACAAGCGAGAATAAACCTTCCGGCAAATTATTTTCTTTAATAACATCCGCCAAAATATTTTGCACCGCGATTGCGCATAACGGAGTTTTGGATGACGGCTTCCATAAATTTGAATCGCCGCAGACCGTTGCAAGCGCGGAGTTCCATGCCCATACTGCAACCGGAAAATTAAACGCTGTGATAATTCCAACAACTCCCAGAGGATGATACTGATCGTACATCCTATGTTTTTCCCGTTCGGACATCATAGTAAATCCGTACAACTGACGAGAAAGTCCAACTGCAAAATCGCATATGTCAATCATCTCTTGAACTTCACCCAACCCTTCTTGCAATGATTTACCCATCTCGTAAGAGACCAAAGTTCCCAACGGCTGCTTGTACTCGCGAAGTCTCAAACCGATTTGTCGAACCACTTCGCCCCGCTTAGGTGAAGGCACAGTTCTCCAATATTTAAAAGCTTCATGTGCGGATGCTACAACTTCTTCGTAATCTTTTTCGGAACATTGAAAAACTTTTGCGATTGCCTTGCCGTCCGTTGGCGAGATAACATTAATGGCGCCTTGATCTCTTGTCTGCATCCATTTTAGACCGGTTGACGCGCCAAAATTTTCTTCTTTAATTCCCAAAACTTTTAAAAATTCCATAACTACCTCGCTGTGAAATACATTGATAGAATTTCGTTTTAAAAACGAAAGCGATAATTTTTTAGTGCTTAAAGTTAACAAGTTTGATGTTGGTTTGGAAACGGTTCGAAAAATATGCCGGCAAATATTTTGGTACTTCGGATCTTACAGCAATTTTATCGATCCTATGGAAGCTTTTATAAAATTTTCAGAATCGGCCAAATAATTTTGCGGAACAGTAAAATCAAATTGGATTATACTGCCTTTGGCGTTTTGAAAGATGATTTTATATGAAACAAGTTTATGCTTTGAAAATTTTATTTGAGTAAATAAAATTTTTGAATTAATAAAATTTAGAGAGGAAAGATTATCATCCTTATATTTTTGATCGAGTAAGTCCTTGTAATAGTTAATTCGCGCGCTCTTCACAATCGTGGAATCTTCAGTAATTACCTTGCCTACACTTAGCAAGCCGCCTGTTGAATCGTTAAAGAACACGTACACCGGCTGGTAAATAAAATTTTCGGAAGAGTTTTCGGCTGTGCCGCGTGTCTCTATTTTTTTTGAAATGGCAGTAGGTCTTAAGCTCCATCCTTTTGGCGGAGAAAATTTTATTCCGAAATCCTGATCGGCAACTTCGATACCGAGTTTTGACGAATCTAAAACGACGTAATTATTTGCACCGGCGCTGTTGTCTTTCTTTCCGCAAGAATTAATCAGCAGCAGCGCGAACAAGAAAAATAATTTCTTGTAAAGCTCTATTCGGTTTATATTAGCCATAGAAATCATCTTAACTCTTGATTCAATTTTTCAGAATAATTTTCCTAATTGAAACTACATATAAATATAGTTATCTTAGAACAGAAATTTTGAAAAAGTTATGCTCAAGTTTAAAATTTTTAGAAAAATAACCGGAAGGAATAACCTCCGTAATTACCTCGTATCCCGCTTCGAACAAGTATTCTAAATATCCGTCCATCTTTCTCGATTATTTCATTTAATATTTTTTAACTTAATCAACCAGTGAGGTGGAAAATGACGGATATTTTCACAAAAACAATTTCAAGTGAAAAAGCAACTTCGCATATAACTGCAAATAATGTTCATGATGTACTCCGCACAAAAATGCTTGTCGACGGTTTCGATTTTGTTTTAGATTTGGAAAGAAGCCATGGTTTAATAATTGTTGATGAAAAGAACGGCGATGAATATTTGGATTTCTTTTCGTTCTTTGCTTCCGCGCCTGTTGGAATAAATCACCCGAAAATGACTTCCAAAGAATTTAAAGAGGAAATGGGACAAGCTGCGCTCAACAATCCTTCAAACTCGGATATTTATACGGTAGAGATGGCAAAATTTGTAGATACTCTTTCACGTATAGCCGTACCGCAATATTTCAAACACTTATTCTTTGTTGCCGGCGGAACTTTAGCTGTTGAGAACGGATTAAAAACCGCATTTGATTGGAAAGTGCAAAAGAATTTTCGAAAGGGATACAATGAGGAACGCGGACACCAGGTAATTCATTTTCGCGAGGCATTTCACGGCCGCTCAGGTTATACAATGTCCCTCACAAATACGGACCCTGTTAAAACCGCATACTACCCAAAATTCAATTGGCCGCGAATAGTTAATCCAAAAATAAAATTTCCTCTCGAAGAAAATTTAACCGAGGTATTAAAGTTGGAAGCGCAGGCGATAGATGAGATTTACGCTGCAATAAAAAACAATCCAAACGATATAGCTGCAATTATCATAGAACCGATTCAAGGCGAAGGCGGAGACAATTTCTTTAGAAAAGAATTTTTTGAAAAGTTAAGAATAATAGCCGACGAAAACGAAATTCTTCTAATGCTGGACGAAGTTCAAACCGGAGTTGGAATGACCGGCAAAATGTGGGCACATGAACATTTTGTTGAACCGGATATAATTTCTTTCGGCAAAAAAGTTCAGGTTTGCGGTATAATGGTCAGCGATCGGATTGACGACATACCTGAAAACGTATTTACAAAATCCAGCCGAATCAATTCTACCTGGGGAGGCAACTTAGCGGATATGGTTCGAGCAAGAAAATATTTTGAAATAATCGATGAAGAGAATCTCGTAGAGAACGCAAGAAACGTTGGCAAGCATCTCTTAAACAGATTAACTGAATTGCAGAAAGAATTTCCCGAATACATTTCTCAAGCACGGGGCCTCGGTTTAATGTGTTCTTTCGATCTGCCGAATGCGGAAGTAAGATCAAGATTCCTAAAAGAACTTTATCGGGATAAAATGATAATGCTCGGCTGCGGAAACAGAAGCGTTAGATTCAGACCGCCGCTAATTGTTGACGCGTCGGATGTGGACCGCGGCATTGAAACAATAGCTAATACATTATTGAGAATGTAAATCGTCGATAGGTATAGCCATCGATTCTGTAGACGAAGATGAGAAATTATCATAACATAATTCTCATCTTCGTTATCAAACTTAGGACAGTCTTCTTAAAGAATTCCACCCGTAAAAATATTTCCCCCGATTTTTTAATCCATTCTTTTGCAATACTTAGACTTAAATCAACATTTATATTGAAATGAAATCAATATTCTTCGTAATAAATGTACCAGATATTAGTTCGAAAGATTTACTTTGCGGAATCTAATAGCTCCGGATAAAACATAACTGGAGTTAAAAAGATTATAACCGCCGGCTAACGATAAATCACTGCCTATGTATGTATCGATGCCTCCGTTTAGATCTCCAATATTAGTTCCGGTAAGTTTAAAGTTGATCAGAACGTGATTGTCTATTACTGTTCCAGCAAAATTGAATGTGATCCCATTCCAGGTGCCTGTGCCGCTAATTGTATTTCCTGTTTGCGCTAATAATAATACAACGGTAGGATCTCCCTGAGAATCGCTGTATGGAACGGATTGATATTGTCCAGTATAATTTGAATTCTGGACGGGGTTGTTAATAGTATCCGAATTGCATCCTGCAAATAATATTACTATTAA
>DAIEQA010000065.1:0-2212 GCA_027348115.1 Ignavibacteriales bacterium | reverse complement strand
ACCGCGCTGATCAATGTGGAATTCTTTCCTAACTTTCTCACCGGAACTGTGGAGTATAAAATCAGAAAAACTATAAAAATTAAAACGAGCGAGATAATTGAAAGCAGGAAGTGCTCAAAGATCGGACTTCTGAAAAAGCTTAAGCTTTGCATCTGCTGCGCAGCCTGAATGAACAAGTCAAGAACAGGAGAGAGCATTGTAGTGACAAAGAAAATTAAAATTACCATCAGCACCAGCGCAAAGTCACGCAGCTTTCCCAGCAGAAAATGGACATTGGTTTCGACGCCTAAAACGCGGTTCAGTATCGTCCTCATACTGCTGAACAAACCGCTTGCAGCGAACAGCAAACCGAATGCACCTACGATTCCAGCTACGTTTTTGTATTCGATAACTTCGTTAATCCTCTTAAAAATAACCTCATTAACATAATCGGCATACTTGGGATACGGGATGATCGTATTTATCGCGATGTTCAACTGGGTTTGTACACTTTGCGAATTAAGAAAGTTTCCGAGGATAAAAAAAAGTATTAAGAGAAAAGGAATAATGCAGACAAACAGTGAGAATGCCAAGCCGCCGGCAAGGAGGAAACCGTGGTGCTCGTCCATCCTTTTAATCAAACCCAGGATATAATGCTTGACAAGAAGCTTTGTCTTCTTATACGAAGGTCTAATTTGACGAAGCGAATCGGCGGATTTCAAAATAGAACGCTGTCTACTCGTCCCGCTTTTTTTGCCAGAAGAAGAAAATTTTTTCTTAGACTTCAGTTTAGGCATTCATTATTCTTGAAATGGTGTTATAATAAATATCGGATAAGTTTTCCAAATCGAATTTATATTTTCCGTTAATTGAAAGATTGTTCCCGCCGGTTGCGCCGAGATAAGTAAACACCTGCTTCGCTGAATTTAAAGCTTTCTCAAAATCCGATTTTTTATTCTTCGGAACAGAAACAATAATGCGCGACTGACTTTCCGAGAAGAAAGAAAAATCTTCCCGCGTCTTAACCGGGATTGTTACCGAAGCGCCAATTAAAACTCCTCTGTTCATAATGCAGCATTCAGCAAGAGCCGCAGCAATACCTCCTTCGGAAACATCGTGAGCGGATTTAATTAATTTCTTTTCAATGAGAGAAAGAACGGTATCTTGTAATTTCTTTTCCACTTCTAAATTTATTTTTGGAGAATCTCCAGCAACCTTGCCGTGAATAATTTTCAAATATTCACTGCCGCCAAGTTCTTCAAAATCTTCGCCGAGTAGATAAATCAAATCATCTTCTTCTTTGAAGTACGAAGTGGTTACGTTTTCCAATTTTTCAACCAAGCCAACCATACCGATTGTTGGAGTTGGATAAACTGCGTAGTTCGGTGATTCATTGTAGAAGCTGACGTTGCCGCCGGTAACCGGTGTATCGAAGAACTTGCACGCTTCTCCCATTCCTTCGATCGCTTGCTTGAACTGCCAGTACATTTCCGGTTTGTACGGATTTCCGAAGTTCAAACAGTTTGTAATTGCAAGCGGAACGCCGCCGGAACAAACAATATTCCTTGCTGATTCCGCGACTGCAATCTTCGTTCCTTCTTTAGGATTTAAATAAACATAGCGAGAGTTGCAGTCCGTCTTCATCGCAAGCGCTTTGTTTGTTCCTTTAATATAAACAACTGCGGCATCGCAGCCGGGACCGACGATGGTGTTAGTTCTCACCATCGAATCGTACTGCTCATAAACCCAGCGCTTGGAAACAATATTCGGCGAAGAAAAAACTTTTAAAAATGTTTCGTAAAAATTTTTCGGCTGAGGTAAGGAAGCAAAATCAAACTTTCTAACTTCATCATTATAAGAAGGCTTTTTTGTTTCCCGGATGTAAACCGGAGCGCCGCCGCCAAGAACAAGCTCATATGCCGGTAGGACAGCTTTCTTCCCGCCTTCATAATCGATGTCGAGCAAACCGTCATTCGTAACATAGCCGATTATTTCGCAATGAAGATCCCACTTATCAAAAACTTTTTTTACTTCTTCTTCAAAACCTTTTTTAACGACGCAAAGCATTCTCTCTTGACTTTCCGAAAGCATAATTTCGTAAGCAGTCATTCCCTTTTCTCTTAGCGGAACTTTGCTTAGATCTATCTTCATACCGGAATTTCCTTTTGCGCTCATCTCGCTTGTTGAGCATGAAATTCCCGCAGCACCCATATCTTGAATGCCGATCAGCCAG
>DAIEQA010000258.1:0-8322 GCA_027348115.1 Ignavibacteriales bacterium | reverse complement strand
TTTTTTCGTTCTTAATTTTTCTTCCGAACAATCCGTTAATCAAAAAACCGATCATCGGCAAAAGCACTGTTAGATATATATAGTTTATCATTACCACTTGAATATGTTTATCTCGTCAATGTTAACTGTCTTCTTGTTTCTGAAGATTGCGATAATTACTGCCAACCCAACGGCAGCTTCGGCAGCGGCTACCGTCATTACAAAAAATACAAATACCTGTCCGATAGGATTTCCCAGGTAAGATGAAAAAGTAACGAGCGATAGATTAGCGGAATTCAGCATCAGCTCGATGCACATGAAAACCACAATCGCGTTACGCCTTATTAACACTCCCGCGACTCCTACCGAGAACATAAATGCGCTGAGTATTAAATAATATTCCATTGGTACTGAAGTCATTAATTCTCTCCACATACACCTATGTCTCTTCGTCTCTTATCAAGAGGAAGAAGATAGGGGCGGTTATTCAAATTTTTTTTTGCTAAAACTAACGCGCCGATTGTAGCCGCTAATAATAAAAATCCCGCGACTTCAAACGGTATAATATAATTTGTGTACAACTGCTGCCCAATAGTCTGAATAGTTCCAACCTTAACGCTTACCGCTTCATCCGGTGTAAGGGTTCTGGAAGGCCTGCCGAAAAAAATTAGGTAAGCTATTTGAACAAAGACGAAAACACTAATAAGTATTGCGAAAAATTTTATTCCTTTTTTATCCACGAACAATTGATGTTCGGCTTCCGTATTTAAGAGCATCAAAACAAAAAGGAACAAAACCATAATTGCGCCGGCATAAACAATCACCTGAACAACAGCAATAAACTGCGCGTTTAACAATAAATATAACCCGGCGAGCGCAAAAAAATTAAGCACCAAAAAAACCGCGGCAATAACCGGGTTGGGTCTCGTAATCATCATAACCGATGATACGGCGGCTACAGCAGCGAGCACAATAAAAAGAATTAACTGTATATCCATTTTTAAGGTGTATTCCTGTATATCATTCGCGGGAACGGAATTGCTTCCCTCAAATGTTCCATTCCGCAAATCCAGCTAACGGTTCTTTCAAGACCGAGCCCGAAGCCTGAATGAGGCACCGATCCGAACCTTCTCAAATCGAGGTACCACTCAAAAAACGACTGCGGCAAATTGTGTTCTTTAATTCTTTCAAGGAGAAGATCAAGATTATCTTCGCGTTGACTTCCGCCGATGATTTCTCCGTATCCTTCCGGCGCAATTACATCGACTGCAAGAGCAACTTTCGGGTTTTCAGGATCTCGCTTCATATAAAACGCTTTTACTTCCGAAGGGTAGCGGTGAATCATAACCGGCCGGTCGAATTCCTCACCGATAACGGTTTCATCCGCGCCGCCGAGATCGTCGCCCCACTTAAAATCGATTCCCTTTCTCTTCAAAATTTCTACCGCTTCAGTATATGAAATTCTTGGGAATGGTCTTTTAACATTTTCAAGCTTGGTTGTATCCCTTTCAAGTTCTTTCAATTCCTCTTTCATATCCGTAAGAACTGATTGAACTATATACTCTATAAATTCTTCGGCAAGGTCCATATCGTCATCCAAATCGTAGAAAGCCATCTCAGGTTCAACCATCCAAAATTCGGTTAAATGCCTTCTTGTTTTGGATTTTTCCGCGCGGAACGTGGGACCGAACGAATAAACTTTTCCCAATGCCATTGCGCCGCTTTCTTCGTAAAGCTGACCCGACTGCGTTAGGTATGCTTTACCGAGATCGAAATAATCCATCTCGAAAAGCGTTGATGTGCCTTCGCAGGCATTAGGCGTAATAATCGGAGGATCGAATAAAACAAATCCCCGCGAGTCAAAGAAGTCTCGTATGGCTTTAACAACTCTTGCGCGAATTTTCAGAATAGCAACCTGCCGCTTAGACCGCACCCAAAGGTGTCTGTTGTCGATTAAGAATTCAATGCCGTGTTCTTTGGGAGTGATTGGGTACTCGTGAGCGACAGAAATAATTTTTACATCGCTTGCATCAAGTTCATAACCGCCAACCGATCGTGGTTCCGCTTTAACGGTGCCTGTTACTTCAAAGGATGATTCTTGAGTAAGCTTATCGGCATCATCAAACACTTCCTGGCTAACGCTGCCTTTGAACACAACGCATTGAACATAGCCGCTGCCGTCGCGGAGAATTAGAAATTTAAGCTTACCGCTGGATCTTTTATTATAGAGCCAACCCTTGAGTGTTACAGTTTCCCCTACGTGATCTTTCAGATCTTTAACATAAACTTTAGGTTTCATTTTCAAGATTTTGATTAAAATTAAGTGGTCAAATATAAAAAACGGCAAGTTATAAAAGCAAAAATCTCGGTTTAATTCCGATTATTAATTCACATGAATCCTAAAAGTTCTAAACATTAAGACGATAATTCCATATATTACAATCGTTAAGATATGTACATCTGCAAAATCTACCGGGCACAAAAATTTCCACCATTGCTGGTTGAATTATTATCGATTTAATTCGATAATCAATAAGGAGAATTATATACTGTTGATTATGAATACGGTTCAGTTTATTCGGGCGTTTCTCTTCAGTCGGATGAAGATCATTTTCCTTCTGTCATTTCTTTGTGAACAATCGTACTTCCCGCAGAGTTTTCAGGTACACTCTTACTCGGTTGAAGACGGAATCGCTTCCAACGGCGTTCACGATGTTACTCAGGATAAAACCGGTATTATGTGGTTTGCTACGGACGAGGGCGTAAGTTCTTACGACGGAAGTTCGTGGAGAAATTATTCAACGTCGGACGGATTACCGCGGGTAGATTATTACAAAATTAAATACGACGATAATACAATTTGGGCTATACCTAATTGGAACGCAGATCAAATTGCTTTCTTCAAAAACAACAAGTGGAATCTGATAAAGAAGCCAATCAGCGGTAAAGGCGATGTTCAGTTATATACCGCGTTCGACCTTCATTACGATAACGGTAACTTGAAATTAATACTGGGCACGCATGACGGGATTTATATTTACAGCAACGGCGTCTGGACTCATCTTACAAAATCAAATGGATTGTTGGATAACCAAATTAATTTTATCAAGAGTTATAACGGTTCCGTTTACGTCTGCACCGAAAAAGGTGTGTCGGTAATTCACGACGGCAAAATAGACAACAGTTTGAATTCTCTTATCAAAGTGCGGTCAAAAAAAATAATCGGCATCGAATTCGCCGCGAACCATAAAGAACCGGGTAGTAATAGCCGGGTCATCTGGCTATTCGGCAGAGGGTGGATCGGAAATATTCACGGAAATAATTTTTCCTTAATTACCAGTCAGGCAAATTATATACGTTCGGACAGATATTTGCCGAGAAACTTCTTTGCACGGTACGACGGCAAGAATAAGATTTATTATGGAGATGAATTCCAGAAATATATTTACGAAATCAACCGCGGCAAAATTATCCCTCTCGATCATGAAAACGGTTTCAACTCGCTCGGCAGCACTTCAATTTGTATCGATCATGAAGGGAATATATGGTTTCCGTCATACAGAGGAATTGATAAAGTTACTAATCTCCCTTTCCAAAATTTTTACCGTTCAAATGGCTTACTCGAAAATGAAGTATCGGCTATACTTCAAGTTCGTCCGGGCTTTCTTATCTTCGGCCATGAAAACGGGCTGACTCTTTATAAAGGCAATTCGTTCCGAACAATAAAAATTGAACCGAAATCATCCGTAAATTATGCGTCAATTCGCGTGATGGGATTATGCAAAGATTCTGCCGGTACCGTTTGGATAGCCGCCACGCAGCTTGGAATAGGTAAGCTTATAAATGAAAGCAGAATCGAGTGGCTAAACAAAGACAAATATGAGCAGACATATTCAATGGCAACGGATAAAAACGGCACTGTTTGGATTGGCAGCAACCGCGGTTTGGAAAAAATTGTCAATAACAAAATAGTGGAAGTTTGTTGCGGTAACGAATACAGCGAAGTAAGAAGAGTATATGTCGATCGGCAAAATCAAATATGGGCAGGCAGGGCCGGAAGTCTAATTCACTATGCAAACGGCAGATGCTCTCAAATTAATTTAACAGGCGTCCCTTTCGGCACCGTAGTCTACGCTATTACGGATTACAATGACGATGAAAAACTTTTGGGCACTTCGGCAGGTTTATTTGTGCTCAAAGGAAATTCATTCTCAACTTTCGGCAATTCCGCTTTGAAGATTGATAAAAAAATATTTTTCATCAACCGCGACAATAGAAAAAATTATTGGTTCGGCACCAACAACGGAGTTATTAAGTGGGACGGCAAGACAAGCAGGCGTTATTCTATTGAAGGAGGATTAGCCGGGCACGAAACAAACCGGGCGGCATTTGTAGAAGATTCCTTCGGTAATATCTGGATTGGAACCGACCGGGGATTATCGCGCTTTATTCCTGAATACGACATAAAAGAAAATCCTCCCGAAATTTTTTCTCTCGGCTTGGAAACTTCCGATGAGAAACATTATCAACTCGACAAATCCCTTGAGTTCCAGTCTTCTCAAAATGATTTTATTTTTCATTTCAAAGCGCTTTCATTTAAAAATGAAAAATATATAATGTACCGCGTACGGCTGGAAGGATTTGAATCCAATTGGAACGAATTAGGATCAAACACTCAAGCCCGGTACAGTAATCTTTCTCCCGGCAGCTATAGGTTGATGGTTTCTACAAGAAATAGAGGCGGCGATTGGAGTAAAACAGTATATTCTTCAATCATAACAATCGGAAATCCTTTCTATTTAAAATGGTGGTTTGTTGGATTTGTACTTACGGGTTTAAGCGCGCTGTTATATTTAGCATACACCTATCTGGCGCAGGTTAAATACGGCAAGGAGCTGCTTAGAGAAGTTGAAAACAGAACTAGAGAGCTTAAACAATCTGAAAATAAACTTCGGGCAATAATAGACAACGCTCCAAATATTATTACAATTATCGATTCGGTCGGCAAAGTAAAATTCATTAATCAGAAATATGAAGAGAATATAAATATTACAAGTATAGGCGACAGTATCTTTGATTTGATACAGCCCGAACTTCACGACGAAGTAAACGACAAGCTAAAACAAATCTTCGAGAATAAAAAAACTGTTGTGTTTGAGCACCGTTCAAAAATTCCGGTGGGACACGAAAGATGGCTCATGAGTTATGTTAGTCCGATCTTAACAGAAGGAAAAATAACGGAAGCAATCGCCATTTCGATTGATGTTACAGCTCAAAAGAAATTAGAGACGGAAAGAAAAGAAAATGAAGAAAGGCAAGCAGCCATACTGGAAGCTATACCGGTAATTCTGTATACCGGAATTACTCCCAGTGCATTTGATGCTTCTTGGATGACCGAAAATGTAAAATCTGTTACGGGCTTTACACATTTCGATTTCACGCAAAAAAAATCTTTTTGGATTGAGAGAATTCATCCCGAAGACAAGCAAAAAGTTGAAACTGCTTTTTTGAATGTGCGCGAAGGTAAATCCATAAAAATAGAATACCGCTGGATGTGCGCCGACGGAAATTATAAATGGTTTTTAGATTACGAATCGCCGAGGCCTAACGGCAATTCAGGTTCAACCGAATACTTCGGCATCTGGCTGGATATAACAGATCAAAAAGTGGCCGAGATAAGATTGCAAAAGCTCAACCGGATATTTCTTAATTTCGGTACGGACCCGAAATCCAACATTAGAAAATTGGTTGAATTGTGCGGCGAAGAATTGGACGGGGCCTGTGCCGAATATCTTTTTATTAAAGATGAAAAACTTAATTCACTTGTATCGTGGCAAATCCCCGTCGATTTGGAAACATCATCGAAACCTGTTGGCTCTGTCTGTTATAATGTTGTCAATACTTGGAAGAAAGAGTTCTATGTAATGCCCGATCTAAACCGCACCGAGTATGCCGAGCTGGATCCGTTAATCAAATTTTACGGACTAAAAACCTTTTTCGGAATCCCCGTGGCATTCGGGAATCAAATTATGGGAACTCTTTGTATATTTTATTTTGAAAACAAACTGCCCGTTGACAGCGACATCAACTTTATGAAAATACTTGCATCTGCAATTGCTGTGGAGGAAGTGCGCAGAATATCCGAAGAGCAGCTTCAAAAATCTTTAAAGGAACAACAGATACTTCTGAAAGAAATTCATCACCGTGTCAAAAATAATTTGCAGATTATTTCTTCGCTGCTTTACCTGCAAACGGAAAAAATAACCGACAAGGATGTTCTCAACGCGTTTAAGGAAAGTCACAATCGTATTCGTTCCATGGCTCTCGTGCATGAAGAGTTATATCAGTCTCACGATCTCTCCAGCATTTCATTTGATGATTATACTGATAGACTCGTTCATTTCCTCCTTGATTCTTATACCAACGGAAGATCAATCTCCTACAGATCAAAAATTGAAAACATCCGTCTGACTGTAGATAAAGCCATACCGTGCGGATTGATAATTAACGAAATAGTTACTAATTCAATTAAATACGCATTCCCTTCAAACTTTGGGGATGCCGAAATTTTTATTGAGATTGAAGTGAATGATCGTAAATTAAAGATGACAATTGGCGATAATGGAATTGGTTTGCCGCCCGAAATTGATTTGGAAGGTTCAAATGATTCCCTCGGTTTAAAACTTGTGGCCTTGTTGGTATATCAACTTGAAGGCACAATACAGGTGGATCGCGAGAAAGGAACTAAGTTTATAATAACATTTAATTTTTCATAAAAGAAGCAATGCCGAACTCAAAATATAAAATAATGATTGTCGAAGACGAGATACTCATTGCAATGGAGTTATCCCACCGGCTTAAAAAAGTCGGGTATGAGATAGTCGGCACATTTACAAACGGAGAACAGGCTGTACCAAAGGCATTGGAACTTCTGCCGGATATTATTTTAATGGATATTACTTTAGCCGGCGAACTGGACGGAATTGAAACGACTAAATTAATTCAGAAGAAAAAAAATATACCTGTCATTTATATAACTGCTTTCACGGATGTAATTACGCTCGATAGAGCAAAACAGACCGGGCCCTACGGCTATTTAATGAAACCGTTTGAACAACGAGAACTGGAATCGACGATTGAAGTTGCCATCTATAAACACATGATGGAAATGAAGATCAGGGAAAATGAAGACAGGTATAGAACAGTCGTAGAGCAAATCTCCGACGGAATTATTTTTTACAATTACCGCACTAAAGAAATAATGTGGACAAACCGGGCTTATCAAATTCTTTCCGGTTATACAGAGCACGAATTACTTTCGCTTAAGTCTTT
Organism: Ignavibacteriales bacterium; assembly: GCA_027348115.1. Classification (GTDB taxonomy): domain Bacteria; phylum Bacteroidota; class Ignavibacteria; order Ignavibacteriales; family Melioribacteraceae; genus Fen-1258. The sequence goes on along the minus strand of DAIEQA010000258.1, from coordinate 1,011 downwards.
CGATATAGTTGCCCATGACAGGGAAGATATTCTTGCCATCGATCCGGAGATTGAAAAACACCGGAATTATTTCATCGGGGAGAGAAAGCACCGGAGAAAAGACGGTTCCACTTTTGACGTAGAGGTTAGCGCCAGTTTATTGGAACTCAACGGAGTGGAAGTGATGGTGTCTGTTATACGCGATATAACCGAACGTAAAAACGCCGAAGCCGCCATCAAAGTATCCGAACAAAAATTCAGAAACCTATTTGAGACCATGACGCAAGGCGTAGTCTACCAGGATAAATACGGTACAATTATTTCCGTTAACAGGGAAGCGTGCAAAATTCTCGGGAAAACGGAAAATGAATTACTGAACATTAAATCGATTGAACAGCTCGGTAAACTTATCCATGAAGACGGAACACCTTTAAAACTCTCCGATATACCCGGCAGAATTTCGCTCACTTCAGGAAAAGCGGAGACAAATCATTTAATAGGATTTTATTTTGATAATGAGAACCACTTCAAGTGGCTAATGGTTAGCGCAGTTCCTGAATTTAGACCCGGCGATATTGAGCCTTCCGGCGTGTTCACTACTTTTTCCGATATAACCGAGATGAAAAACATTCAGGAATCTCTTAAGAAGTCGCAGGAAGAATTGAAGGAAACCGGCTTAGCAAAAGATAAATTCTTTTCGATTATCGCTCACGATCTTAAGAGCCCCTTCCTCGGACTGCTCGGATTTGCGAGCATACTTATCGATGAATTCGACAACCTCTCGAAAGACGAGATGAAAAAATTTATCGGCGATATGAATAAAACCACAAGAAATTTGTACCAGCTAATTGAACATTTGCTGGAGTGGTCGCGACTTCAAACCGGAAGAATCGAACTTAACATAGAAACACTGGATTTGTATTCAACGGTTGAGAATGCGATAGGTTACCTTGACGCAAGCGCAAAGAATAAAGGCATAAGCATAATTAATGAAGTAACGAAAAATCTAAATGTGAAGGCAGACGTGCTGAT
>DAIEQA010000042.1:0-14298 GCA_027348115.1 Ignavibacteriales bacterium | reverse complement strand
CATACTAACCCGCTCTCAAGTTTTTCCAAACCGTTTCTGGAATTATCAAGACATAAGTACGCCGGAAATTCCGAATCTATCGGCTTCCAAATTTTCTCTTCGAAATATTCGGTTATGCTCTTGTTCAAAACTCTTTCGAGTACTACGGTCAGCAGTACAAGATGGTAATCGTTGTAGTGAAAAAATTTTCCGACCTCGTCCTCCAGCCTCATTTTATTAATTAACTTTCTGCCCCTTGGATATAAATAACTGATAACCATTTCCTTCAAAGGGGAAAATCCTTCTTTGAATCTTATGCCGGAATGCATCTGAAGCAGATTTGAAATAGTAATTTTACCTAAGCTGTTATTAGAAAATTCGGGTAAATATTTTTTTATCGGGTCGTCTATGCCGCCGATGTAACCTTCACTGATTGATATCCCTATAAGCATCGAGGCAACAGATTTTGTTATTGAGAAAACCTGGAAGATAGATTCTCTGCTGCCGTTGAAATATTTTTCACATACTATTTTATCATCCTTAATAATGATAAACGCGCGCGTCCGGCTAATTTCCAACAAATCCTCGAAAGATGAAGGAAGCTTATCGGTAGAGACTAACCCGGGAAAATTAGGAAATCTTATTTCGTAATCGGCATAATTAAATTTGAATGGGGAAACTGATGGTTCAATTTTATTTTTTGCAAACAGGAGGAAGTCTTGAGTTGACTGCCTGAATCCGCTCCCGATTACAAAAGAAAGGTAGCGCAATAAATAGTTCGATTCGATCAATTTATTTTCCGCAAATGATTAATCAACTTTATGACGCGTTTGCCCATCGCCTATAACTACAAATTTTTTCGTCGTCAGCGCATCCAAACCCATTGGTCCGTACGCATGAAGTTTTGATGTTGAGATTCCGATCTCGGCACCGAGTCCCATCTCGCCGCCGTCCGCAAATCGCGATGAAGCGTTAACCATCACTGAAGACGAATTGACATCGCGAATAAACCTTTGACTGGTTTTCAAATTGTTTGTTACGATAACCTCCGTATGATCGGAACCGTGACGTTGAATATGCTCAACCGCCTCATCGTAATTGTTAACTACTTTCGATGATATTATCAGCGCAAGATATTCCGTATCGTAATCGGCTTCCTTTGCGGCAACGGCATTTGGCAGAAGAGATAAAGTTTCGGAACAGCCTCGTATCTCAACATTCTTCTTTGCGAGCGCCTCGCCCGCCATAGGTAAAAATTTTGCGGCGATCTCTTTATGAACAAGCATCGTCTCAAGTGCATTGCAAACGCCCGGGCGCGATGTCTTGCCGTCGAGCAGAAGACGAACTGCCATTTCTAAATCCGCGTCTTTATCAACATACAAATGACAAATTCCCTTGTAGTGCTTAATTACCGGTATTCGGCTGTTCTCGGCGACAAATCTTATCAATCCTTCGCCTCCGCGTGGAATGACGAGGTCAATATATTGATCGAGCTTCAATAACTCCAGCATCGCTTCCCTATCGGTGGTTGGAACAAATGTAATTACGGAAGGATCCACATTTCGATTTTCGATTCCCGCGTTGAGCGCTTGAATAACGGCACGGTTCGAATTAAACGCCTCAGATCCTCCGCGGAGTATTACAGCGTTGCCGCTTTTTATACACAAACTTGCCGCGTCGGAAGTTACGTTCGGGCGGGCTTCGTAAATAATCGCTATCACTCCCAAGGGTATACTCATCATTCCGACTTGAAGGCCGTTTGGCCGCGTGCGCATATTGCTCATTTTTCCTGCGGGGTCGGGAAGCTCCACAACATCGCGGATTGCCTTGGCCATTCCGTTTAAACGTTCCGATGTCAAAAGAAGACGATCGAGCATAGCAGCAGATAGGCCTTTTTCTTTGCCGCCGTTAATATCTTCTTCGTTAGCCGCAAGAATTTGTCCCTCATGCTTCAACAGTTCATCCGCCATTGATAAAAGCAGGGAATTCTTCCTGTTGGTATCAAAAGAAGCCAATTTTTTTGAGGCCTCCCTGCTTTTCTTGGCAAGATTTATTATGTCGGTATTCATTTTCTTACCTTCGTAAAAAATTTTGTACGATTACACTTCGCCGGTCAGAACGAGCTCGTCCCGGTTTATTATTTCTTCGGTTACAAAATAACCGAGTATATTTTTTATCTCAGAACTTTTCTTGCCTTGAATTTTTTTAAGATCGGCAGAGTTGTACATGGAAATTCCTTTGGCAATCTCTACAAAATTTTTGCCGTCTTTAGCAAGAATGTTCACCGCGTCGCCTTTTTTAAATTCTCCTTCGGAACCAACAATGCCGGAAGGAAGAAGCGAGGCGCCTTTCAGTGTCAGCGCTCTTGAAGCGCCCGCATCTATAAAAATTTTTCCTCTCACAGGCAGCGCGTGCAGCATCCAATGTTTCTTTGCGGCCATCGGGTTGGGAGTTTTTTTGAAAAGCGTTCCGGATAACTTTCCTTTCAGCAGATGATCAAGCGCTTCTCTTTTGGTTGCGTTAATAATCACGGTATCTATTCCGCGCACCGTAGCTTTTTGAGCTGCTTCAACTTTCGTCTTCATACCGCCGGTAGCAATAGGATTTTTCGATCCGCCAGCCAGCGCATAAATTGACTGATCGATTTTTTCTACTACATGAATAAGTTTTGCGTTTTTATTTTTCTTCGGATCGGCTTCGTGCAATCCGTCAATATCCGTGCAGATGATAAGCAGATCAGCTTCCGCAAGCATGGCAACATAAGCGGCAAGGTTATCGTTGTCGCCTACTTTCAATTCCTCCACGGCAACGGTATCGTTCTCGTTTACTATCGGCAGTGTTCCGAACTCTAAAAGTTTTTTCAATGTATTCTTGGCGTTTACAAAACGGCGGCGGTCGTAAATATCGTCGTGTGTTAGCAGCAGCTGCGAACAGGGAAAATCGAAAAAGCGGCTCCAGCTCGTCATCAACAACGATTGACCGATTGCGGCAAGAGCTTGCTTTTCGGGAATCGAACGATTGGCGCGTTTTAACAATTGCGGCTGCGTAGATAACCCGCTGGCTACCGCGCCGGAAGAGACAAGTATTATTTCCTTGCCTTGATTGCGGCTCTCGGTTATAAAACCGGCAATCGGTAACGTAAATTTTGTGCTCGTCTTTTTACCATCCGGCGCAATTAATCCGCTGCCCACTTTTACAACGGCGCGCCGCCATGGCGGTATTGTAATATTATCCATTATCCATCCTATAGGAAAATAAACCGAAGCGTAGAATTGCGGCACAAGATAACTAATTTGCCGCTATTGCTCAAAGCATTACTTGCTGCTGCGTGGAATTGTAAAATTAATTTGCAGATCTGCGCACGTTATTGGGTTATTAACTACTGCCCAGTAAAACTAATCTCGTCTGTTGAGAAACATCTCTTCTTAAACAGGATAAAAAAGATTGATAACCGGAATGCTTTAAAATTTAGAAATTACCACGATAATTTATTTGTATTTAATTCATTAATATTTACGGGGAAAAATTATTATGGCAAAGTGTGAATGTGTAGAGGCATGCCCGTTCTTTAACGACAGAATGCCTATCGAAAGCGCTCTTGGAAAGATGTACAAAGAGAGGTATTGCCTCGGTAATTTCGACGAATGCGCGCGTCATCAAGTTAAGATAGCTCTAGGATCAGACAAAGTGCCGTCGAACCTGTTTCCGAACATGTTCGAAAAAGCTTCGGTAATTATTAAGCAGGGCGTAGAGTTTGTTTGATTTACACCGAGACTGCCAAGCGCTTGCCGGCCGGTAATCTTAGCCGCAAGAAAATGGGATCGACTGTTCGATCCCGTTTTATTTTAAATAAGATTTTTCTTCCGCGAATTTTAAACCGCTTCCTTCACAAGCAAGTTTTTCTTTTCCGAGTTTACGGGCATCATTATTATTGCAAGGTTTAAAAGTATATAAACGCCGTCGTTCGATTTCACAACACCTAAAATAAATTCGTTCTCATCGCGGTTGTTAAACGAAGGCGCGTTCTCGATATCTTCCGCTTTTACATCGCATACAACATCAACGGCATCTACAATTAATCCCAGGCGCATTTTTGTACCGTGTGTTTCGTCTTCAACTATTACTATCCTGGTCTTTTGACCGTACTCAACGGCATCCATTCCTATCTTCAATCTCAAATCGATTGCGGGCACTACGCTTCCTCTTAGGTTTATTACGCCTTTTACAAAGTTGGGAGTGTTGGGCACGCGCGTAATTGGAACCATCTTTATAATTTCTACTATCTTCAGTATGTCGATTCCATAATGCTCGTTGCCCAAAGTAAATTTAAGGTATTTGCCTTCCATGTTAAGCGCGGATTTGGAATGAAGATCCTTTTCGCTCTTAACCGTCCTATTGGCAATTTGCTGAACCTTCTTAGCTAAGTCGCTTTCCGTTACCTTTTTGTTTTGGGCCGTCTTATCGGCGTCCGGGCACGCCTCGTTTGCAAACTGAAGATCTACAAATTTATCCAGGTCTATTATAGAACCGATGCCCATTTTATCGTGCATATAATGTTGAATAAAATCGAGATCTGATTTCACCGGGTAAAGATTATCCGTCTTAATTCCTTTGGGTTCCGTTAGAACATTTTTAAGTATGGGAACTTTCAGTCCCAATTCCTTGCGCGGGTCGAGAAACTCAACCGCAACCTCGGCGGCGTATCCCGGCTTTTGTTCAATTACTTTGCCTGCATGGACGAGCAGTTTTGTAAACTCTTGAACCGCTTCCGGGAATTCGTTAATCAAATCGTCCTGCACTGCAAGAACGCAGCACGGATGATTTTCCCACAGCTCGCTCGATAAAAACTGAAGCTCGGCATTGCCGGAAGCGATTGCTTTTGTACCCAGTGGTTCGGCTACAAGAAAACCGCTTGCCTCCGGGTTGCCCGCCATAAATTCTCCCATCTTTATCGGCGCTACTACTTCAAAATTTACATCCACGTCTTTCTGTCCCGTAACGCCCGGTTTCAAACCTATATTATTAAAGTAAACGTGGCCAAGCATGTTGTGGACGGACATTGTATGCGGTATATAAAAAGATTTGTTTTCGAAGAACTCCGGTCCCGTTACATCGTTGCCCAATTTATTTTTTACGCAGATGCTTCCGTTTTTATGAGCGAACAAAATCATTCGAAGCGGAACGCCGTAATTGTAAAGGTCCATAGCAAGCGGCGCAAGAATAAACGCCGCGTCGGCGGTTCTGTTTTCCAGCGCTTTGGCAACTGCGTTCCAGCTTGCAAGGCACTCGGTTTCCAGTTCAAAATGTTTTGGTGTTACCTCGTTGTTCTTTATTAAATTTTTTAGAATGCCAAGCGTAAGATGATCGGTAATCTGAATATGAATGGCTTTAATTTTTACTTTGCCGGATGCCGTTACTCGCGCTTCATGCGTTATCGGTTTCGGTTTTTCTTCTTCCGACTTTATACCGAAGGCCTCGTTTATTTTTTCCTGGAGTTCTTCTTTATTAAAAGGTTTAGATATAAAACTCGATACGCCCGCCTCGTTCGCTTTTTCAACTTCTTTCTTTTCGCCGCGGCCCGTTGCCATTAAGAACGGTATGCTCTTTGTCTTTGGGTTGGAACGAACCCATTTCAAAAGTTCATAGCCGTCCATCTCCGGCATATTCCAATCGCTTATAATTAATTCTACGGAAGGATCTTTTTGAAGAATTGCTACCGCGTCTTTACCCGTCTCCGCTTCAATAATATTTTTGAAGTCGAGAGAATTCAAAGTCTTCGTTTCCATTTTACGCATTACACCGGCGTCTTCAACCAAGAGAATCTTAATGTTATTGTTTACAGTCATAGCGTTACCGATTTTTTTGAGTTGATACAGATTAAAGATTATTACGATGGTTCGGGCCAAAAGACGGGCCGAACCGTAATTATTATCGTAACGGTATAATATTTTTAAAGTAAAAGAAGCTGTTGTGTGAATTAAAAAATACCGGATGGTAAACTGTTAAAACAGTTAAAGAAATCGCAATTTCTTTTATTAACACCTCGATTAATCGAGATGTTAATGGAATAAAAAAAGCATTGACAGTTATGCTAAAAATCAATAGCTTATATTTAAGTAAAAAGGGTTTTGAATAACTTGTTTTTTACCGTTAATTATGCGGGGCCCGGCAGTTAAAATCCTTTATAAAAAGAAGATGTTATACGGAAGATCATTTCCGTGAAATAGATATTCCTTTTCGCACCCGAAATAGATACTCACGGCGGCGGCAATAAGCTTCCACACGGCGAAGGGAAGCTTCCCGGCGCCGAAATCCACCTTCCGGGCAGCGAAAATTCTCTTCCATAATGTAAAATTGTCTTTCCGTATGACATAATTAATCTTTCTTATACTGTTTTTCCTTTCCCGGTATAGTTTAGGCACTTTTTCTTATACGGTATTTTTATTCCCATAAAAACATTGGTTTTAGTGGAATAATCAAACTAAATAAATCACAAAATAGAGGTGGGCTATTATGTCGAAAGCGCAGGAAGTAGTAAGGATATTCAAAATTTCGGATGCGGAAATGATTCAGACATCCAGAATTTACCACGGCTTATTTTCGCAGGATAGGCAGCAGTTTATTAATCTGGATCCCGACTTCGGTGATCCGTTTCCTGATAACTGGATGGCGGCAATTGTGGAATCGGAATCCGTATTACGGGATATGGATGTGCGGGACGAGATTGCTCAGTTTACTGGTAACGTCCGGCATAAAATGGACGAATGCAGAACGCATTTTCAAAAAATGAAGTATTATATCGAAAAAGCTTTTCCAAACAACAAAGCTGTTTGGAATGCGTTTGGTTACGAAGATTACGATTCCGCCCGGCTAAGCGAAGTGCAGCTTCTGCCGTTCATGAAAAATCTTAAAACGCAGGCATCCAAGAACGCGGCAAAATTAATTGCCGCCAATTACAAACAGGCGGATATCGATAAGATAGGAACGCTATGGCAGGAACTGCTCGAAGCCGACCAGGCGCAGGAATCTTACAAAAAGGAAAGAGTAATTATCACACAGCAAAGAATTGAAAAGTTGAACGCCGCGTGGGAATATGTTCTTAAGGTAAATAAAGCTTCCAAAAATATTTTTGCGGATAACTACGCAAAGCTGCAGCAGTACATTCTGCCGGGCGAATCGGCGCCGGAAGAGCCGGAACAAACCGCGGCAAGTGCAACGCAGCAGCCGGCTTAACAATTTACGACCTCACCCCCGCCCCCTCTCCTTTTTAAGGAGGGGGGTGCTGTGGAGTAATTGGAAATTTTTTTTTAACGCACGTGAAATGCGTGCATTGCAAATAATCCTACTATTCCAATTACAAATAATAACGCATACAAAGCTTCCTTCTTGAACTTCGTGTATTCGTTTGTCTTTGCGGCAATGTACTTAATCAACGCTCTCCTGTTTGTGAGAAGGTGAATAACGGTTGTTGTTAAAAAAATTATTGCGGCAAGATTATGGACAGACATAGCAAGGTGCCGGAGCGGTTCGCGCTCCGTCATTCCGTGTGTTGAGTGAATCATTATTCCGGAAAACGGAAGAAGTGAAAACGAGAATAACATTACAAGAACGTTAAGCGATCTTCTGTTTACGCCGGGTCTAACTGCTTCGTTCATTTTATATCTCCTTTATAATTAATGAGTGTCCTTTCGTAAATAATCGGTTTGCCCTTTGCTGCAATTAGACGCGCGTAAGCTTATTAACGACAAACATACGGCAGCGGTTTATATTCTCAACCGGCATTCGAGGGGATTTAAGGAGCTCGATTTATTATATTTGCACTCAATTTTTAATTATTCAGAGTAATCCATGCACCCTAAAAATCTTGCAGATATTCCTAAAGCGTACAATCCCAAAGAAGCCGAAGATAAATGGTACAAGTACTGGTACGAACATAATCTTTATCATTCCGAAGCTGACGATTCGCGAAAGGCATACACAATTGTAATACCTCCGCCGAATATAACGGGCATACTTCACATAGGGCATATATTAAACAATACGCTGCAGGATATTTACATTCGCTACAAACGCATGAAAGGATTTAACGCGTGCTGGGTGCCGGGAATCGATCACGCGTCTATAGCCACCGAAGCAAAAGTAGTGGGAATGCTCAAGGAAAAAGGAATTAGGAAGAGCGATATTACACGCGAGGAATTTTTAAAGTACTGCTACGAATGGAAAGATAAATACGGCGGAATAATTTTTCAGCAGCTTCGCAAACTTGGTGTAAGCTGCGATTGGAGCCGCGAACGCTTTACGATGGACGATCATTACTACAAAAAAGTAATTGAGGCGTTTGTCAAGCTTTATAAAGAAGGATTGATATACCGCGGCTACCGTATGGTTAACTGGGATCCGGCTTCCAAATCCGCCATAAGCGACGAAGAAGTTTTTTACAAGGAGGTACAGGGCAAGCTTTGGTACTTCAAGTACCCGGTCTCGTCTTCGCTCGACCGGAAGGCGGGAAATTCGAAAACGCATTCAGGCAGCGCAGTTGAATTTGTAATTGTTGCGACAACCCGTCCGGAAACAATGCTTGTCGATACGGGCGTCGCGGTGAATCCGGAAGATGAAAGATACAAGCATCTTATCGGCAAGAAAATAAATCTTCCAATAGTTAACAGGGAGATTCCGGTCTTCGCCGATACTTACGTTGATAAGGAATTCGGAACGGGCGCCGTAAAGGTTACACCCGCGCACGATGTTAACGATTACAATATGGGCAACCGTCATAAGCTGGAATTTATAAATATATTTAACGAAGACGCTACTACAAATAAAAACGTTCCCGAAGAATTTCAGAACCTCGACCGTTACGAGGTGCGCAAAAAAGTTGTTGCAAGGTTCGAAGAGCTTGGTCTTCTGCACAAAATTGAAGATTACACAAACAAGGTTGGTTACTCGCAGCGCGGCAATGTACCAATAGAGCCGTATTTATCCGAGCAGTGGTTTATGAAGATGGATGAGCTTGTTAAGCCGGCTCTCCGGGTAGTGCTCGACGGAAAAGTTAAATTTCATCCCGAACACTGGACGAAGACATACGAGCACTGGATGACAAACATTCGCGATTGGTGCATATCGCGCCAGTTGTGGTGGGGACACCGCATACCCGTTTGGTATTGCGTCGGCGATGATCACTGCAAAATTGAATGCAAAGAACCGATTGTATCGATTGAGCCGCCGGCAAAGTGCCCTCACTGCGGATCGACAAATCTGCGGCAGGATAACGACGTACTCGATACATGGGCTTCAAGCTGGCTGTGGGCGCAGGATGTTTTCACAAACGAGCGCGATCAAAAATATTATTATCCTACCGATCTTCTTGTCACGGCGCCGGATATAATTTTCTTCTGGGTCGCTAGAATGATCATTGCCGGGATGCACTTCATGAATGAGATTCCTTTCAAGGATGTTTATTTCACTTCCACCGTACGAGATACTCAAGGAAGAAAGATGAGCAAGTCGCTCGGCAACTCACCGGACCCGCTCGATCTGATAGACGAATTTGGCGCCGATGCTTTGCGGTTTACAATGACCTACATTGCCCCGCTCGGCCAGGATGTTCACTTCAGCAACGAGATGGTTGAGATTGGAAGAAACTTTGCCAACAAGATGTGGAACGCGGGAAGATTTCTTCTGATGAATGCGCAAAACATAAAGTTGAATCCCGCTCTCAAAGACAAGCATATTGATTTTACGGACAGGTGGATTCTTTCCCGCTTCAACAAAACGATAAAAGAATTTACGGAGGCGCTCGACCGGTTTGAAGTTAATGCCGCTTCCAAAATCGTTTACTCTTATGTTTGGAACGACTTCTGCGACTGGTACATAGAGCTTTCCAAGCAGCGCCTGTATCAAGGAAGCGATGAGGTTAAGTCGGCTGTTTTAACGCGCGCAATTTTATTATACGAAGAAATGCTGAAGCTTGTACATCCATTTATGCCGTTTATATCGGAAGAAATATGGCAGTTGTTCGACGAGAGAAAATCCGGTGAGAGTATTTCGGTTTCCGCTTTCCCGGAATTCGAAGAGAAGACTATCGACGAAACTTCCGAGAAAGAAATTTCCTTTGTGCAGGATGTAGTAACAGCAATACGAAACATTCGCGGCGAAATGAATCTGCCCCCGTCCAAATCGATTAATGTGTTTTTGAAGAGCGCGGCGGTAACGCAGGAACAGGAAAGCTACATTAAATCGCTTGTCAAGATTGACGAACTGAAAGTCGATGCCCAGCTTTCTAAACCAAAGGCAAGCGCTTCTGCCGTTGTTAAGGGCTGCGATATATTTATTCCGCTTGAAGGATTGATTAATATTAATATCGAACGCGCGAGGATAGAAAAGGAAATTACCCGCCTCTCGTCTTCGCTCGAGGCGGTTAGGAAAAAACTTTCCAATGAAGGATTTGTTGCAAAAGCGCCCGCGGACGTAATTGAACGCGAAAGGACTAAAATGACTGATTGGGAAAAAGCCGTAGAGAAACTAAAAACGATCTTGGCGGATTTGAATTAATCCGGGCGTTTCTCTCAGTCGAGGCAATTCTATCTTCGTCATCCTTTAAATAGTTTCGGCATTTAATTAATACATCGGCAAATTGTAAGTCTGGAGGTATCGGTAATAGACAGAGATTTTTAAGGTGTACCTCTCGCGGTTGTTTTCAATCATCTCAATAAAAATTTGCTTAATAATTTGAGCCCTCTGGAATTTTAAATATTTCCGTCTTTTTATTTGTTCTTCAAAGATTTATATTATGAACGAATGTTCATTAAGCTTTGTAAGATGAAGTCGCAAAATACAAAATACAATATCTTGTTAGTCGCACTCGATTTTTTTTCCAAACATGGTTATTCGGGTGCATCAATACGGCAAATTGCCCGCGAGGTAGGTATTCGTGAAAGCGCGGTTTACAACCATTACAAATCCAAGGAAGAGATTTTTAACGCCATACTATCGGAATTCGGATCGAGTACGGTTGGTAAAAATGTTTTAAGCGACGACTTGCTTGAGGATTTAAATGAGCCGGAGAAATTTCTTAGGAATTTTGCAGGAAGGTTAATTGATTTTTGGGATAGGCCGGAGGAGCGAAAATTCATTAGGGTATTGCTCATGGAACAATTTACTCTTGTTGGTCAAAAAGAATTATCTATTTCGGGATACTTGAATGAACTGAGAAGCATTTGTAAATTAATCTTCAAAGAAATGATAAAAAACAATATTATTAAAAATTTTGATCCGTCTGCTCTTGCCGATGAATTCGTAGGATTATTATTTTTGATACGCGCAGAACAAATGTCGAGTGAAAAAACAGATAACATTAGGTCAGTACGAGAATTAACTGATAAACATGTAAATTTTTTCTGGCAGTCAGTAAAAATATAAATATAAAATATTTGTTCTGTTAAAACGTAAAATTTATTTAAATTGATACCGGATTGCACTCAGTTTGTTTGCATTCCGCCAAAACAAATCGAGGTGTAAAATGCTGCTTTCAACCGAACCGGCCAGAGCCGAAATAATCGAGGCTCATAAGAAGGTAAAGAAATTTGTTCACTATACGCCGACGTTTTCATCAAAGACATTAAACGCAATTCTTGGCTGCAAAATATTTTTTAAGTGCGAAAATTTTCAGAAGACAGGCTCGTTCAAATTCCGCGGAGCTATCAATGCTCTTCTTTCAATTTCCAAATACGAATGGAAAAAGGGCGTTGCCACACATTCTTCCGGTAATCACGGCGCTGCCCTCGCATTAGCAGCCAGGACAAAAAGGATTCCTGCTTACATTGTTATGCCGCGAACAATTTCTCCAATTAAAAAGATTGCGGTCGAAGCTTACGGAGGAAAAATAATTTATTGCGAACCGACCCTTGCTTCACGCGAAGAAACGCTTGCAAAAGTTGTTGCAGAGCGGGGCGCTACATTTGTTCATCCTTATGATAACTATTCGGTAATTGCAGGCCAAGCCACCTGCGCTAAAGAAATCTTCGAAGAAATTCAAGGATTAGATTTTGTTCTTGCGCCTGTTGGAGGAGGCGGTCTTTTAAGCGGTACGGCGTTAAGTAAAAAATTCTTTGCGCCTGATGTTAAAATTATTGGAACCGAACCTAAAGGCGCCGACGACGCAAGCCGGTCCTTCCGCGATGGAACCATACATCCCTCTATAGATCCCCACACTATATGCGACGGGCTTCTTGCGCAGCTTAGCGAAAAAACTTTCGATATCATCAGAAAAAATGTAGACGATATTATACCGGCAAGCGAAGAATCGATTATAAGCGCGATGAGAATGATTTGGGAGCGGTTGAAAATTATTGTTGAACCGTCCGCCGCGGTGCCGTTGGCGGTTGTTCTTGAAAACAGAAAAAAATTCATCAACAAGAAATTGGCTATTATAATTACTGGCGGCAATGTAGATTTAACAAAACTTCCGTGGCAGTAAAAAATTTTCAGCATGTAAAGAGATTCAAAAAAAGCCGGCTCTTAAAAATTTAGAAGTCGGCTTTTTTTATATAAAGAAATTTTCTTTACCTATTCGGTGTAATGTTTAATCACCTTCGTCAAATGATCTTCGCACACCTTGCAGAACGGTTTGACTCCCTTGGAAAACATTATGCAATCCAGCATGGGTCTGTACATTCCTTTTGCCGAATATCCTGCGCCTTCGAACGCGCCCACCTTACCCCAAAATTTACTTGCCATTAAATATTTATCTACTTCAGTGCTGTGAGCTTTATCTTTTTTATCATATTCGTTCTGTGCTGCATCAATTTCTTTTTGAGGGGCTTTGTTGCGCTTTAGTTCTGCGATGTGCGAGTTCATCTCTCTTCTCTCTTTCTGCCAGGCATAATCCATCTTGTCAAAATTTTCCTTTTCCCATGGAGTCGGTATTTCTATTCCCGGCGTGATCAAATCTTTCCATTTCAAATTGTTTTTATCAAGCAAGCGCGTAATATTCGGTTCAACCGGTTCTTGATCTTTAGGATAGAAATCGTTGTAGGCAACATCGGAGGTATAATACTCGTCGGCTAATCCGCCGAAGGAATGCCCAAACTCGTGAAGAAAGATGTAATTGCTGAATTGGTTATCCGCAACGAAGGTGCAATAGAAATTATAAATTCCGCCGCCGCCGTAACGTGCGCTGTTGCACATAATATAAATAGCATCGTAAGGAACCTGCGCGGCCAGATCGTGGACGGCTTTATTGTTTTCGGTTAGAATATATCTTTCTGAACCGAGAGAATAAAACCTTGCGCCGAGTACATTTCCCTTGTAAATATTTGCGCCCGGCTCGTCGATGCCGCTTTGTTCCGAAGCCTTGAACACACCGTAGATATTGAATTTATTTTTGATCGATTTATACGGCTCCTGGCTAAGAAAAACATTTGTGAAGCGTTTCAAATCTTTCTCGAATTTCTTTTGATCTTTCGCTGAGTAGCCGTCACTCAGAATCACTACGTCAACCTTTGTGTGCGGATCGCCACTATAATGACTTTTATAAACTTTCGCAGCTTTATCCTTAAGGTCGTTTTTTATAATGTAAAGATCGGAAGGATCGATCTCGGTGGAATAAACTTCGTTTAACTTATTTTGCTTATCACGTTTTTCGAGCACGAATTTAATTTTGTTTTTGGGAAAAGGAATTATAGCGCTCTCCTGGTAGGTGCGTTTTATTCCTTTGGAAGCTTCGTCGCTGGTTTGATATTCCTTGAAGTAGCTGTCGAAACCGCGCGAGAATATTAACTTGCCCGAAGCGGTATCGTAAATTTTGTAATAGTAGGCGCCGTTGTTAAAATTGTCTATAAGATTATTTACACTGCCCGCCCATATTCCATATTGATAAACTTGATCGAGGGTTACCATTTCGCTTGAGGCATCGCCGGTATGATAGTAATCGATGCGCATTGTTTTGTCGACAAAGTAATCGCTGAATTTAATCGATTGTGCATTCATGAGAGTTGCCGTTAAAAATAAGATTAAAATTTTTGCGAGTTTCATAGTTATCCTGTTTTATTTCTTTGTGTAAAGTTAATAGAAATTAACTCTTGGAAAAACAATTTTGAAAACTTAACGCCGGTTGAAACTTGTCCTACGGTTTGGTATTGGGCCTTTCTTTTAACCATGCAAAACGAGGTTTAAATCTTTATTTTGCGCCGGTAAAAATTGAGAAAGAACCAGATTGATTAAAAACATATTCCTTTTCCTACTACTGTTAATGGAAGTATTGTTTTCGCAGGGAAACGGCAAATTTAAAATTACACGGCTTAAATACAGCGGCGGCAGCGA
>DAIEQA010000029.1:0-10733 GCA_027348115.1 Ignavibacteriales bacterium | reverse complement strand
CCCATAGAGTCGGCCATTTCGAGGGGGCCCATATTAAAATTGTATCCGAGTCTCATAGCAGTGTCAATATCTTTCGCGCTTGCAACGCCTTCCAAAAGTATGTGCATTGCTTCATTTAATAACGGAACAATTGCGCGCGTTGTTACGAAGCCGGGATATTCATAAACTTCAACTGCGGTTTTACCAATTCGTGCCGCAAATTTTTTTATTATCTCAACAGTCTTATCGGAAGTATTAAGAGCGCGTACAAGTTCAACCAACGGCACTTTCGGAACGGGATTCAAGAAGTGCATACCGATAATTTTTTCTTTCCGGTCTGTCACTTCGGCAATTTTTGTCAAACTCAGCGTTGAAGTATTAGAAATAAAAACCGTATCCGGTTTAGCAATCGCATCGAGTTCCTTAAATATTTTTTTCTTCAGTTCATAGTTCTCATCCACGGCTTCGATTATCAGATCACACTCT
This sequence comes from Ignavibacteriales bacterium, assembly GCA_027348115.1. GTDB lineage: Bacteria > Bacteroidota > Ignavibacteria > Ignavibacteriales > Melioribacteraceae > Fen-1258. Next base: position 10,268 of record DAIEQA010000029.1, on the reverse strand, counting down.
GGAATTTCGTTTACATCCGTAGTCCACTTGATTCTGCTAAGAATCGATTTCATCTCGCTGGTAGTCATTGCCCAACGGGAAATTTCCCTTTCCATCGATGATTTGAGATTTTCGGATGCCCTGGCAAGTTGATTCTCGTCCCGTTCAACGAGCAGCACATCAATTCCTGCAGCGGAAATAGTTTGGGCAATACCCTGGCCCATTACACCGCCGCCTATAATTGCAACGTAATCTATCCGTTCGCTTTCTTCGCTTCTTTGAACCCCACCAAGGAGATCTTCAAGTTTTAATTTTTCTTCAGCCATTTAATTTCTCTTTTTAATTCCGTTAATAGGCACACTTATTCAAAGCAACCTAAAAGAGCAATATCTGTACCACTAAAATATCTAAAAAGCAGAGCTTATTCGAGCTATCAGTAGTCTTTTTTATTAAAAATAAAAATGCTAAGTACAAGACTGAGAATCATAAAAAGGAATGAAGAAAAAATTGGCTGATAGTTTTGTATCTGGCTACCTACGGCCAAATCTTTGGTAATTGACCCCAACTCGGAAGTCTTGGGAACGATGTAGTATAACAGATCTACGAGGGATTTGATAAAATCGTTGTGGATGATTCTACCCCATTCATTTCGCGAGGCTAACAAAGGCGAGAGGATGAAAAAAATTATATATGAGAGCATCATGGCTAATACCGAGCTTTGAGTTAGGATGCCGATCAAAATTATCATTGCATAAAGCACGGCAAAGGTATATGTAATTGAAACCGCTCCCAGCAAAAAAGATAAATCCCAACTGCCAAATTTAGCGCCGGTCATCAACCAGATTGCGAGAACCAAATAGAGCACATTAATAAATACGACAAGGATTCCACCGTAAAATTTGCCGAGTAAAAGCTGATTCCTCGAAATAGGTTTGGAAAGAAATATGTCGATATTCCCTTTCTCCAGCATGTTGGGTATAAAACTGGAGACGGAAAAGATTGCTAAAAATAATCCGCCGCCGAAAAGAGGAAGAATTACAAGCACTCTAAAAAATTTTGCAACTTCCGCTCTAAGGTCGAACTGCTGGGATTTCATCTGAGCTACAAACGTGTAATTGCTCAAATCCGTAGTAACAAAAATTGCCATGATTATAAGAATAACGAAAGACGATACAGCAAAAAATGTTATAAAATTTTTACGGGCCAGCGCTTCCTGCAAAGTAAATTTTGTAATTATCCAGGTATTTTTCATTTGTTATTCTTCTCATCTGATTCTTTAATAAGTGTAATGAACATTTCTTCAAGCGAACTTCTCTGGGGAACGATAGAGTAAATATTAAGATTGTGCTTTCTCACTTCATCTATAAATCTATTCAGCGATGAGATGTCATTTACCTTTATCGAATAAGAATTATTATCACTCGTTCGAACCGAATAATCCTTTAATTCATTCTCAAGCATACTGCCGGGCAATTTATCATCGAAAGAAATTTTATACAATTCCTTGTTGGTGGTAATATCCTCTACTGTGCCTTCCGTTATCAACTCGCCTTTATTTAGAATAGCGACGCGGTCGGAAATCAATTCTACTTCGGAAAGAAGGTGGCTGTTAACAAAAATTGTTTTGCCCTGAGATTTCAACTCACTCAAGATGTCGCGAATTTCCTTCCGCCCTATCGGATCAACACCGTCCGTTGGTTCATCCAGGAATATCAAGTCGGGATCATTTATCAATGCCTGGGCCAACCCTATTCTCTGCATCATACCCTTGGAATATTTTTTAATCTTGGTTTTCTTCCAGCGATGCATCTTTACCAAATCAAGCAACTCATCGATACGGGTATTAAGATTACTGTTTGCATATCCCGTCATCTCGGCCACAAATTTCAGAAGCTGTTCGGCTGTAAAGTACGATGGGAACCGGTGATTTTCCGGTAAGTAACCAACACGTTTTCTAATTTCGTAGTTGTAAATACTTTCTTCCAACACTTTGGCGCTACCATCGGTTGGAAAAGTAATTCCCAGCAAAATTTTAACTAGAGTAGTTTTGCCCGCTCCGTTCGGTCCCAGAAGGCCAAAGATATTTCCGCATGTAACAGATAGATTAAAATTTTTAAGCGCAGTTACCCTGTTTTTCTTGAGTCCGGCGCGATAAATCTTTGTTAGACCATTTACTTCAACACTGAGCTCGTTCAAAATATTTGTCCTCTTCTAAATCGTATTAATGAATAAAAATTTACAGCAAGGGCCATCAACAATAAAACTAAAATATTCGGCAACAAAATTACGAACGGCGCTTGTCGCCACAAAACCTGCAAAAACGCTTCGACCGACCAATACGTTATTGTAACTTTGGAAGCAGTCTGCATCCAACCAGGCAATAATGATGTTGGGAACCACGAGCCTCCGATAGCAGACATCACAAGGATTAATAAAGTGCTAATACTGCTGGCCTGGCTCAATGTTTTTGCGAATGACGTGATCAACATTCCAAACGCAACTGCAGCAGCCGCAGAGGCAATTATTACCACCATTAGGTTGCCGAAATTGGAAAAGATATCGATACTGAAAAACATCCAGGCAAATATAAACAGCACCAATAATTGAATTACACCCAATGACAAAGTGTACAGGTACTTTCCCCAAAGAATTTGCGATCGTGTAACCGGCATGCAAAGAAGCCGCTTCATTGTGCCTTCCTGCTTTTCTTCGAACAAAGACGTTGAGGCGCCGGTGAGCGAGAATAAAAGAAACATGATTGCCCAGCCGCCAACCGTTCGCGTTAAACCGGGATTTGTTACCTTTTCACCAACGACCTGTTGTTTATCAAAGCTAATTAGGTTAGACATAAAATTATTTTCGCTTGTTTTACCTGTATCTTTTGATGAGGCAAACAGTGAAGCTGAGTCGACATGAGTCATACGATTTACAAACGAATCGGCAGGTACATCGAAATATTTTTGACCGATATTACCAAGACTCCGGATAAATTGTTTTGTACTGTCCCCGCCGAGATATTTCAACGCCTTTCTTTGCATTAGCACCGGCATAAGACGCGCGGATTGCGTCATAATAATCTGTTGGATGTTACCCTGTATAATTGATGACTCAATTTCATTTTTAGGATCGTAATAGAATTTGAAATTTACAGTTGAAGAAGTATCCGTAAAGAAATTTTTAGGCATCACAACAGCGGCAGAAATTTTTCCTTCCTTCACCCATTTAACGGCGGTTGGTTCATCGAACTTAACAGGTTTGTTTCCGTTTTCGAGTTTGTAAGTTTTGACTGTTTGAAGCGCATTTGAAGAATCCAACTGCCGCTCGATAAACTTAGCTACGACTGAATTGCTTTCATTGACTAAGATAATCTGGGCTTTGCCGCGCGGACCGCCGTCGCCGCCGAAGATATAGCCGAAAATAATTATCAAAACCATTGGAACGAGAAAAGTCAGCACAACAGCCGGTTTATCTTTTATGAATCTTATATAATCTTTTACAATCAACCGTAGAATAGTTTTCAATCCCTTAGACTCCTTCCGGTTAGAGTGAGAAATACATCTTCCAAAGTAGCCCGGTTTATTTGAATTAGTTCATCGGGAATGCCAATTTCTTCCAGCTTCTTAAAAATTTTTGACGCCGTTTTATAATTTCCGTCTGGAATCAGTTCAACATAAAAATCCTGTTCGGAAATTTTACCGATTTCAGAAAGCTGCAGTAATTTATTCTGGACTAAAGAAGTCTTTCTGATTTTAACGGTATCTTTTTGATTGAGAAGATTTATAAGGTCGGTCAGGGTTCCCTTGGCAATAATTTTACCGTGATCGATAATAGCGAGCCGCGTACACATTCTCTCTGCTTCTTCCATATAGTGTGTCGTGTAAACGATTGTCTTGCCTGTTTTATTCAACTCGATCAGCATATCGAAGATTGCGTTGCGGGATTGGGGATCGACGCCAACCGTAGGTTCATCGCAAAGAATTACTTCGGGATCATGCAGAAGACTCGCGGCAATGTTAAGCCGTCTTTTCATTCCGCCGGAAAAATCCTTAACAATGTCTTTCTTCCTATCGGATAACTGAACGAGCTCAAGAACTTCGGCGATCTTTTTCTCCCGTTGTTTTGATTCGAGATTATATAGCCTGCCGAATATTTTTAAGTTCTGGTAGGCCGACAGTTCGAGGTATAAAGAAATATCCTGCGGCACATAACCGATGCGGCTTCGCCATTCAATATCTTTGTAAGAAAATTTGCTGCCGTTAAAAGATATATCTCCGGCTTCCGGATCGAGATAACCGATGATCAAATTCATCAACGTAGATTTTCCGGCGCCGTTGGGTCCAAGTAATCCAAAAAATTCGCCGGGCAAGATTTCCAGACTGACATCTTGAAGTGCTTTGACGTTTTCAAAATTTTTAGAGACGTTGTTAATCTTAAGCATATGGTATAACTGTGATAATTATAAAAAGAAAGATATATTTACAATTGACGTAATCAAACAAAATTTTCAATAATAATGCAGCCCCAGCAAATTCTAAAAAAATATTTCGGTTATACGTCATTCAGACCGGGCCAGGAAGAAATTATATCGGCAATTGTCGATCATCAAAATGTTTTAGCCGTACTTCCTACTGGCAGCGGCAAATCGATCTGCTACCAGGTTCCAGCGCTGCTTTCCGAAACTTTTTCAATCGTGATCTCGCCGTTAATAGCGCTGATGAAAGACCAGGTTGATTCTCTCAACAAGCAGCAAACGGTTGCAGCTTTTATCAACAGTTCATTAGACTTTCGTGAAGCCGAGAAAGTTTTAAACAATATAGCCAGCGGTTCGATAAAAATTCTATACCTCTCACCGGAAAAATTATCCGCCCAAAATTTTGCCGAAAGGATAAAAGCTTTGAATCCTTCTTATGTTTTTGTAGACGAGGCGCACTGCATCAGCGAATGGGGACACAATTTTCGGCCGGGCTATCGAAAGATTAAACAATTCATCGATTTTATCGGCACAAAAAACGTATCGGCATTTACGGCTACCGCAACAGACGATGTTCGAAAAGATATAATTGAACAACTTGGGATGGTAAATCCAAAAGTATTTGTTAAGGGATTTGAACGCACCAATCTTAAATTAAATATCATTCAGACTTCGAATAAAAAAGAAAAGCTCCTTGAGATAATAAAGAAGAACAACGAACCGAAGATAATTTATACCGCCACAAGAAAAAATACCGAAGACGTTGCAGATTATTTGAGAGCAAATAGAATTGACGCCGTTTATTATCATGCCGGTTTAGCTGCCGAACTGCGGCGGATGATCCAGGATGATTTTCTCAGCGGACGCGTAAAGACAATTATTGCCAACAACGCTTTTGGTATGGGTATAGACAAGCGCGACATTCGGACAATTATACACTACAATATGCCGGGCACAATCGAGAATTACTACCAGGAAATAGGAAGGGCGGGGCGCGACGGATTGGATTCCGAAATTTTTCTACTGTATGAAAAGAAAGATGAATTGATCCAACAGTTCTTCATCGAGAATTCAAATCCTACCAGACTGCAGATTGAAGGAGTTTACAATGCTTTATGCGACAGGTATAATGTTGCGTTAGGCACAACCCCGGTTAACGAATTAAATATTGACAAAGAGTTGCTTGACCTTGCCGGTACAAAAAAAATCTCAGCGGGTATCATGGATTCGGCCATAAAAATTTTAGAGGAATCCGGCTACATTAAAAGGAAATCCGGAAACGGAAATAAACATTTCGGGAAATTTTTGCTCGAGCCCAAACGGCTCAACGCTTACATAAAAAACTTTGTCGATAATGAATTAAAAGATTTAATAATACTTCTGGCAAGGGAACACGGTGCGCAGATATTTACATCCGGTTCCTACTTAAATCTTGCCAAAGCTTCTCAAGCGTTCGGAAGTTCGATTGAAGAAATTTCGGATATGCTTTTTGAGTTAACAAAAAGCGGCATAATGGAATATGCAAAACCTTCGTTAACTTCCGCGGTATTTTTAATTCGCCAACGGGTGAAAGCAGAATATTTGCAACTGAACATGTCCAGGTCCGAAGAATTAAAAAAGCACGCGCAGCATAAACTCGACAAAATGATTGGATTCGTTTTTACAACGGATTGCAGATTCAACTACATTTTGAATTACTTTGGTCAGTTGGAAGAGAACTACCATTGCGGTAAATGCGATAATTGTTTGGGCGAACAACCATTAAATGTAAGCACCGGGAGTTATCTTGAAGAAATAATTTTAAGAACAATTCATGAAAGCAGGTTCCCTCTTAGAACCAAAACACTGCTTCAGATTCTTACCGGCAAAACCAAAATCGACTCAATGAGGAAATTTTCAACCTTCGGTACATGTACACATTTCAAAAAAGATGAATTTGAAAGCGCAATAAACTCATTAATCAAAAACGAGTTAATCCTTGAGTCAAACGGAACTATCGATTTATCATCAAACGGTAAAGATGCATTCGCAAATCATTAGGGTACAGGCTGTAAAGAACCCCTCGCAAATTCAGGATACGAAAGAGAACTCGAGTTGTTTAATATTCTAAGACAGATAAGAAAAGACGCCGCCGATAAGTATAATCAATCTCCAAACCTGATTTGCCCCGACGATATCTTGAGAACAATTGCCGGTGATTGCCCGAAAACTCTTACAGAACTGATGCAGATTACTGGGTTCAATCAAAGGATGTTTAACAAAATTGGCGAGGAAGTAATTGCCGCCGTAAAGGATTTTGAGAAGAGCAGCGAAGTTTCTGCGTTGTTAAAGAATAAGAAAATACCGGAAAACATTTCTTTTATACACGAACTGGTTCAAAAAAAATATTCTCTCCAAGATATCTCTACGCTTGCCAAACTGCCCGAGGCGGTTGTATCGATGCAGATAGAAACAATTTTAGAAATGATACCAAATCTTGAGATAGACAGCCTGTTCGAAAAAAACGAGCTAAAGATCATTTATAAAAAAATTGATGAGGGTATTACGGGAATTAAGGAATTGAAAGAAGCTGTTGGGAATTCGATAAGTTATAACAAACTTCGAATCGCGCTTACGAAAAAGCGGATCAGCTAATTTTACCCGCCCGTCTTAAGCTGTCGAGCATATCGCTAGCTTCCTTGAAAAACAAATCCCACGCGCCTGGTTCGCTTTGAAGTTTCTTTAATCCGTCGAGAAAAAGCTGGCGTGAGATACCGTTATCCTTAAATATTTTTTCTCGATGCACGCGTAAAGAATCCGCATTATTAAAATATGCTTCTTCCGCGATAATATTCTCTACATAGGTTTTAACAAGAACTTCACGCGGAGTTTTTTTTTCGGCGCAGCAGGTTAATACTAAGACAGCAAGCAGAAGTAAAAAATTATTTCCGCTTGCTCGCTTCAAATAAAATTTTCTTTTCACGGTCTGTAAGATTTTGGTAACCGCTTTGACTTATTTTATCCAATATGCGGTCAATTTCTTCCTGGTTAATAAATTCGTTGTTCTTGGATGAATCGTGAATGTCGTAAAATTCGGCATCTTCAACATCGTTCGGTTTTACTTTTCCGCCTCCAAAACTTTTTCTAAATCCGCCCGGAGAAAAAGTATTTCTCGACCTTTTAAACGAATTGAAAATATTTTCGCTTCTGTACCGGTTCTTTTTATCCCATAGAATAAATAAGAAACCTGTTACGGCGCCGCCCACATGCGCAAAGTGAGCAACAAGACTTTGATTTCCAACCGACATAAATTCGATTACCACCAGGAATGCGATTAAATATTTTGCCTTGATCGGGATTAGGAAATAGAGATAAATATATCGATCCGGGAAATACATACCGAAAGCAATCATTACGCCGAATACCGCTCCGGATGCACCGATTGTTGGAGCTAATGAATCGGAAAACAATGGAGGAAGTAGAAGCTGAAATAATCCGGCGCCGATACCGCATAATAAATAGAAAATCAAAAACCTCTGCGAACCCATAAGATTTTCAATTTCCATTCCGAACATCCAAAGCATAAACATATTGAATAATATATGAGTGAAGCTTCCGTGCATGAACTGGTAAGTAATTAACTGCCATATTTGAAAATTATACGGATTGCCGAACCGGTCCGCACCCAACGGATTAAGGGCAAAATAATGATCTAAGATATTGCCGCCCGGAATCCCGCCGAACATTACATTATCAAATATCATCTGAATGAAGAAGATAGCCACGTTGGCTATTATTAACTTTTTGAGTACCGGTGGGAAAAAACTAAATCCGCCGTAACCGGAAGGGTTGTAATAATCTCTTGAATCTAATCCCATCTAAAAACCATTTAATTTTAATTCTAATATATTCTTTTATTGTTTAACAAGTAAAGCTGTAAAAATGTTCTCGTTCCAAAATAATATATTCATTCGAATGAGGAACAAGAGTATGAGCAAGATAAAGAAGAATAATAGATAAAGGGAATTCGGCTAAATTGTTTTTCCCAGAGATCTAATTCTCGATCTTGCTCGTATTCATGCTCTTTGTAACTCATGCTTCGTTTAACGCGGCAACTCCCGGAAGAATTTTACCTTCGAGGAATTCCAAAGAAGCGCCGCCGCCGGTAGAAACGTGAGTAACTTTTTCATCGAGGCCGGCTTTTTTTATTGCCGCAGCAGAGTCTCCTCCGCCTATAACTGTAACCGCGCCTTTAGTAGTCGCTTCTGCTAAAGCTGCAGCAATTGTATCCGTTCCCTTCGCAAAATTATCGAACTCGAAAACACCCATAGGGCCGTTCCAAATAATTGTCTTGCTGGAGAGAATAATGTTCTTAAATTCTTCTACAGTTTTGGGACCGATATCTAAGCCCATCTTGTCTGCAGGAATTTTATCCGAATCGACAATAGTTGCAGGCGATTCGTTTTTAAATTCCGTGGCTACAACATTATCCGATGGCAGCAGTACTTTTGCCTTGGATGTTTTGAATTTTTCCAACATCTCTTTTGCGAGATCAACTTTTTCGACTTCGAGCAGCGAAGAACCGATTTCGTAACCCATAGCTTTGTAAAAAGTATAAGCCATGCCGCCGCCGATTAAAAGATTATCCACCTTCGGCAAAAGATTTTCAATAACATCAATCTTGCCGCTGATTTTTGATCCGCCGAGAATTGCAGTAAAAGGACGTACCGGATTGGCAACAGCTTCGCCAAGATAATCAAGTTCTTTCTGCATCAAATAACCAGCAGCGCAAACTTTAATATATTTTGTTACGCCTTCTGTAGAAGCGTGAGCGCGGTGAGCGCTGCCGAACGCGTCGTTGATATATACGTCGCCGAGTTCCGCTAACTGCAGGGCAAAGGCCGGATCGTTCTTTTCTTCTTCAGCATGGAATCGAAGGTTTTCCAACAATACAACTTCACCGTCGTTCAATGAGTTAACAATCGCTTTAACCTGATCGCCGACACAATCCGGCGCAAACTTTACATCTTTATCAAGAAGTTCGCCTAATCGAACGGCAACTGGTTTGAGACTGTATTTTGGATTTGGTCCGCCTTTAGGACGGCCGAGATGACTCATTAAAATGCAGCGTCCGCCGTCGACGATAATTTTTTTAATTGTAGGAAGGGCAGCCGTAATTCTAATGTCGTCAGTAATCTTAAGATTTTCATCGAGCGGAACATTAAAATCGACTCGGACAAGAACTCTCTTCCCTTTCAAAGCAACTTTGTCAATACTCAACTTTGCCATATTAATTCCTCCGTAAAACTTTTGGTAAAAAAAAGACGCCCTGCCAACGGCGGGACGTCCTGGCTTTAATTATTTTTTAATTTACTTCGCCATTTTGAGCAAGAGATCTACAACACGGCAGCTGTATCCCAATTCGTTATCGTACCAGGATACAACTTTGAAGAATCTCTTCTCGCCTTTAAGATTATTCTGCATTGTTGCGAGAGAATCATAGATTGAAGATCTTTCATCATGAATAAAATCTGAAGAAACAACTTCTTCTTTACAATAGCCGAGAATACCCTTAAGATATGTTTCGGATGCTTTCTTCATCAACGCGTCGATTTCATCAATTGAAGTATCTTTTGTAGCGCGGAATGTTAAATCTATTACAGATACATCAGCTGTAGGAACACGGAAAGACATACCGGTCAACTTACCTTTTGTTACAGGAAGAACTTCGCCAACTGCTTTTGCAGCACCGGTTGAAGAAGGAATAATATTAATTGCTGCAGCACGTCCGCCTCTCCAGTCTTTCTTTGAAGGACCATCAACTGTTTTCTGTGTTGCA
>DAIEQA010000016.1:0-10126 GCA_027348115.1 Ignavibacteriales bacterium | reverse complement strand
GGAAGCACTAATTTAATTCTCGATTTGTCCCCGCTTACTTTTGCATTCTCAAGTTCAGCCCAGCTAAACAAAGGTGGATTTACAGTATGCTCCCGTCCTTCAAAAACATAATCCTGTCCATCTTCCTCCTGAATTTCCCGGCAAATGTAGCCATTCTCATACTGCCTGCAGTAAAAATTATCCAGCGATTGGATGGCGGGAAAGATAGTATGAGCATACCGCGCAAACATAATCATGAACACAGAATCCCACTGGAAAATGGAAGGCGAGAACGCTTCATCAATATAGTTGGAGACAAAGGGGGAACTCTTGGGAGGTTTTTTAAAATGTTTGAACGCCGATTCCCAGGCTTTCCAGTATAATTCTACTAACTCTTTATTGTCTTCAAGGATTGGCTGCGGAAGTTTTAATTTATTTTTTTCGAGCGACGGCAAATCCGATCCGGAATAAACCTTCTTAGAAAAATATAATCCCCGTTTGCCGGTGTCGTCGTATTGCGCGGTAATTATTGATGTGCAAAAAAGAAAAAGTATTATTGTCCGGATGCGAATAATCTTTTTCATTTTAGACCAAGAGCTTTTAAGTAGCCGTTGTTGACGGAACAGTTTTTGAATTTTATATTTTCGATTAGGTCATCCAAAGCTTTGCGAATGACATCCTTAGCCGGTTTGTTCTTCCTAATTTCTTCAAAATTCTTTCGCGAACCTTCAGCATACTTTACAATCTCTTTCCACTCATCTGTTTTCTTAAATGATACGAAGCAGCTCTTTGCATCCATTTTCTTGTAAGGCCAAAAACACCAGCCGATATTATTTTTATCCAGCATTACTTTGAACGAATCTATCCACTCATCCGTATTCTCGCCGCTCTCGCCAAGCCAAATAGGAACATTGTACTTGTCGCGAAGGTCGATGCAATCCTGAATTTCTTTTTGAACCGGCGGCATCCAGTACCGGTGAAATGTATAAACGAATTTTTTATCGAAAGGGCCAGTAAACATTTTAAAATTTGTATCCCACTGCGCTCCTCCGATAAATACAATGTGGTTTTTATCCACAATTCGGATTGCTTCGGTGATTTTTTTGTAAAGCGGCTCAAGCAGCAGATTTAATTCTTCTTTATTCGGCAGGTAGTGAGGTATCGGTTCGTTAAGCAAATCATAGCCAATGATGATTCTTTCATCTTTATATCGATCCGCAATCTTTTGCCAAAGCCGGATGGTAGTTTGTTGGGCCATTTCATTTTCGAAGAGAAACGGATAACCCCAACTGTCGTCAATATTGTCGCCGGTTTGACCGCCCGGTGCGGCGTGCATATCGAGAATCACGTAAAGATTTTCCTCGCGGCACCATTTAATTACATCGTCCAGCCGTTCAAATCCTTCCTCAAGAATTATTTCCGGGTGATCCTCAACCAAGAACAGTTTGAAATTAAACGGCACGCGGATGTGATTGATACCGGCGTTTTTGATGAAGCGAATATCTTCTCTTGTAATATAGTTATCGCGGAATGATTTCCAGAACGAACGGGCATCGTCGGCGCCGACTAATTCTTTAATTACATCGTCGATAAGCCGAAACGAATTTACGTTATGCAGTCCAAACATATACCCTTCCGGATTGAGCCAGTTGCCGAGATTTATACCTTTCAGGGCAAGCACATTTCCGTCGCCGTCAACAAAATTTTTACTGCTTACATGCACAAATAATTTCGGCTGCGCCGAAGCAGCAGCCGAAATTAGAACGAGGAAAAAAATTCTTAATAAATTTTTCATGCCGGTTCCTAAAATAATTTTAGAATCACCAACAAATTTTCCGTTTTACTTTTTATTCCACAACTGTAAACGAAGCTTCTTTTGTATCATCCGAACTTGTGCCGACAAAAACTTTGAAGTCTCCCGGCTCCACGATATAATTCATGTTGATGTCGTAGAATTTTAATTTCTCCGGCGTAATTGTGAACACAATGTGTTTGATTTCTCCCGGCTTAAGAGAAATTTTGGCGAAGTCCTTTAATTCTTTTACCGGGCGTGTAACACTTCCGACCAAATCCCGGATATATAATTGAACGGTTTCGGTTCCTTCGCGTTGGCTTACATTCTTCACATCAACCGCCACATCCAGCGACTCATCTTTTTTAATCTGCGTTTTACTTAATACTGGATTGGAATATTCAAATGTCGAATAGCTTAAACCATATCCAAACGGATAAAGCGGAGTGTTGTCCAAGTCCATATAATATGAGGTAAAATGATCGCCGGGGTTATACGGTCTCCCGGTATTTTTGTGATTATAATAGATAGGAACCTGCCCAACAAAACGCGGGAAGGTAACAGGCAATTTTCCGTCTGGATTATAATCTCCGAATATAACATCGGCAATTGCATTGCCTGCCTGGATACCTGCAAACCATGTTTCGAGAATTGCAGCTACATTATTTTGCAGCCAAGGAATGGTCAAGGGTCTGCCATTCATCAATACAACAATAATTGGCTTGCCGGTTTTATAAAGTTCTTTTACCAAATCTTCCTGAATTCCCGGCAAATCGAGAGAAGCTCTTGCGCTTGCTTCGCCCGTCATGCTGCGCAATTCGCCAACGACTACAATGGCAGCGTCTGCTTCTTGAACGGTTTTTACCGCTTTGTCGAAACCGCTTTTGTCATCGCCGAGGACTTTGCACCCTTCAGCGTAATTAACTTCCGCCGCGTTTCCCAATTTATTTTTAATTCCTTCAAGAACAGTAACAACATTTTTAGGATCGCTCTGCCCGTCCCATCCGCCAAGCGGATCTTCTTTGGAATTTGCAAGTGCGCCTATAACGGCGATCTTTTTAATATTTTTATTTAACGGAAGAGTGTTGTTTTGGTTCTTAAGAAGCACTAACGATTCAAGCGCTACTTCTTTTGTGGCGGCAACAATTTCCTTGGAGCCGATTGTTTTTTTCTCGCGTTCAACGTCACAATATTTAAAAGGATCGTCGAACAAGCCGAGTTTAAATTTGGCTATTAATACTCGGCGGACGGCGCCGTCAACCAATTTAATATTTACTTTTCCTTCTTTTACAAGTTCGGCAAGATGCCAGTAGTAAGCGCTCGCTTCCATGTCCATATCTACCGTTGCATTGATTCCAAGTTCGGCGGCTTGCTTCAAATCTTTTGCAACACCGTGCGGAATTAATTCGCCGATTGAATTCCAGTCACTTACAACCATCGCGTCGGATTTCCATTCGTCGCGAAGAACCTGCGTCATCAAAAATTTACTAGCTGATGACGGAACTCCTCCGATCTCATTAAACGAAGCCATAACCGAACCGGCGCCGGCTTTAATAGCCGCTTCGTAGGGCTTCAAATAAAACTCTCTCAGATTTCGTTCGGACATATCTACAGTATTATAATCTCTTCCGCCTTCGGCCCCGCCGTAAGCGGCATAATGTTTAACACAAGCGAGTATTGTGTTGTTTGCCGAAAGATCGTTTCCTTGATAACCCTTAACTCTTGCTACTGCGAGCTGCGATCCCAAATACGGATCTTCACCGCTGCCTTCCATAATTCTACCCCAGCGCGGGTCGCGAGATATATCAACCATCGGGTTGAATGTCCAATGAATTCCTGCCGATGAAGCTTCTTCAGCCTGGCAGCGTGCCGACTTTTCAATTAGCGCTGGATCCCAAGTGCTCGCTTCGCCTATTGGAACCGGGAATGTTGAACGGTAACCGTGAATAACATCTAAACCAAAAATCAGCGGTATTTTAAGACGCGATTCTTCAACAGCTATCTTTTGTAATTTTTTTGTTTCTTCTGCGCCAACTATATTTAAGAAAGATCCTACTTTTCCAAGTCTAATCATTTCGCCGGTATCGCCGGTAGGGCGTTCCGGTCTTGTGCCGGTATCGAACCCGCCGCTGTATTGAACAAGCTGGCCGACTTTTTCATCAAGCGTCATTAATGCGAGAACAGAATCGGCGCGTTGTTCGTAAGTTTTTTTCTGAGCAAACTGAACTGATACTAAGACCAATATTAGAAAGAGTATTTTTTTCATCGAGTCACCTTATAATTACAGTTTATATAAATTGATTTATATGCTTACTTCATGAACGTCATTTTTTTTACTTCGGCTTTACTGCCCGCCGTCAAACGGCAAAAGTAAATACCGGACGACCAATTAAAGCTTGATAATGAAAGCCGGGAACTGTAGCTGCCAGGTTGTTTAAATTCATCAACAAGAGTTTTCAGCTCCCTTCCGAGCAAGTCGTAAATTTTAAGCGACACATGCCCTGCCCTGTTAAGTTTGTAACGTATCACGGTATCGGGATTAAATGGGTTCGGGTAATTCTGGTAAAGTTTAAAATCGTTTGGAACGCCTGAATGTTCTTCTACGTCGGTTGCAATTTGCTCAATCACAATTCCGTTTAACAACGGACGCTCGACCAACGCGGCAAAGTGAACATCGAGCAAATTGTTTTTTACTTCAACGTTATCAATTGTCTTAACAACAGCGGCTCTTGAGCCTGCCTCTCGATAAGGATCAAACGCCGCTATTGCTTTTATTCCCTGGATATAGACATCAAAAATTCTCTGGTTCGATTGCATAAAATAATTTTCCGCAAACAACAACTTAATACTGTAAGTTCCGTTTGGAATGCGAACCGCATATTTAGCCAAGCCGTTCACCTCGCTTTGAAAAACAATATCGTCTTCGGTATTGGCAATCGGCGAGTTGAAGGGGCCGCCTTTTGATCCTTCCATAAAACCATAGTTTGATGTGTCCGTTACAAATTCTTTGTCACTTATATAATCAAGTGCTGCGTTCCCGCCTACATTTATCTTCAGCGGAAATTCAAGCTGCGGAGATGCTACAAGAGATTTTGCCGTTGTTACAGTTACGTTCGCTCCGGATGAACGATCTTTTATTCCGCCTTTAACAATTAAAACCGGCAAGGATGATAGATTTAGATTTTCAACATCCAGCTTAACCGTTCTATTATCTTCAAGCAGCGTTGCGTCTTTAACCGGCGGAATTCCATTTAAAATATACAACGAAGAATTTTCGGCGGCTGTTTTGTCCACTTCCTCCGACCAAAAAACGTTTACCTGTTTTTCATTTACAGCACGGGCCGAAATAATTGCCGGTGCTCTTTTATCCATATAACCGAGTTCGGTTGGAAATGTTAAACATAAAATCAATTTACCGTCCTGGAATACAGCATTTTCAGGTACAAAGTCGCAGTTGTTGCCGTCCCAGGTATGCGTTGCTTTTTCCCATCGATTTGAATCGAAAGAATTAAAATCGTCTTTCCAGCTAAGCTTAAAATTATTATTGGTTCCGTAGTTGCCGCTGCCCGGCGTGTAAGCATAGTAAGCGGCCCAATCGTAATAAGTAAATGCCGGAAGAACCTGTTCGTTCCACATTCCTATCCAATTAGAATAATTCGGTATCCACGTATTGAACATTAATTTCTGTTTATGAATTAAGCTTGCTACAAAACTTCCGGATTGACGGTAGAATTCCGTTCCGTCGATAAACCAGGCAACGTAATCCGGCGTCCATTCAATTGCATAGGTATGATAATCGAGAGCTGGATTAAAATCAACATACTGATGTCGAACATGGTTAACCTGGCCCGGCGTTATTGTGTTGTACTGTACATCATTAGTGTAACGCCCTAAAATTTCGATATCAATTTCATTCCACTTGGATGTACCCCATGTATCGGTAGGGCTTCCGTCGAAGTAAGTAAACATCGTTCCAAGCGTTCCCTCTTTACCGGCCACTTTAAAATTTGCTTCGAACCTTCCGTATAGATAAGATTCCTTTGTTCTGTACTCGGCGCCCTTGTAATTTTTTGCATAAGAAGCCGTCGAGAATAAAATTGAGGCAACAGCAAACGCACAGCAAATAAATTTTTTCATCGGCGTATTTTTTTACCTGTTATTATAAGCAACGGGTGAGTTTTTTTACTCACCCGGTTGATACTAAAACAAATCACTGATTGATTTCAGAAATTTATTTTTTAGAAATCTATTCCCACAGAAATTTTTTGATAGTTCTTCAACCTGCCAAAATCTCCGTAAGTGTAATCGATCTTAATGGCAACGTTGCCAATAAATGTTTGTTTTACGCCCGCGCCAAGTGTAAACGATTCTTCCGAATCCTGCAAGAACATGGATTTGTAACCGCCGCGGATAAAGAACACATCTTTGAATCCGTATTCAGCTCCTACGTTCACGCTCTCATAATCGTTTGCCGGATGTAAAGCATCAATAGCTACAAGAAGTTTGTGCATGTCGTTCTTAAACGGTTCATAAGAAAGTCCTACTCTAAAATTAAGAGGCAGCTCCCATTCGTCTGTTTGAAGATATGCAGGAATTTGTCCGTTGTTGCCGGTGCTGTTGGGATCCGGATCGAAAAGAACGAGGGCGGAATTTCCTTCCAACTTCATTTTAGTTCCGAAATTGGAAATCGACATCGCGAGAATAATTCCATCGAAAGGCGTGCGGTAGATAACTCCCATATCAATTGCAATTGCGGATGCAGATGTTCTCCAAATTTTTTGCATAACAAATTTGGGATTGAACCCGATTGCGAAATTATCCGTAAGATTAATTGCATAAGCCACGGAAAACATAGCATCGGTAACGCCGAATGTCTCGCCTGTTCCTTCGGGCCTGTCGATTGTCCGTACAGGCATATCATCAATTGCAGATGAAAGAAAGCTTACGCCGACGGCGCCGAAGTTGCCAAGATTATAACAAGCCGCCATGTAATTATAATTGATGTCTGCAATCCAGTTTGTATGATCGAAGATTACTGAGCCGCCGGGAATTTTTGCAATGCCCGCAGGATTCCAGAAGATGGCGCTTGGATCGTCGGACACCGCAACAAACGCACTTCCCATTGCTGTAGCTCTTGCACCCTGACTGATATTTAAAAACGGGGCCGCGGTTGTTCCTCGCTTGGAAACATCCGAGACAAAAGTTTGCGCGGCGATAGTTGATACCGCTAACAGTAGTAACAAAAATATATTTATTCTTTTCATATTCACTCCACCGCTATTTGATTACCGCAAATTTGCCAATGAACGATCCGATATTAGGCGCATCAACATGAAAGACGTAAAGTCCGTACGCTAATTCCATACCGTCTTCCGTCGTAAGATTCCATGAAAGCGATCCGTCTTCAGGACCGTTATCCTTACGAAGGGTTTTGATTAACTGGCCTGCGACGGTATAAATTCTAACCGTGCATGTTTGCGGAAGATGAATAAAATCCAACCTGCGCTCGCCGCGGCCTGATTGATTAAGATTTCTCTTTTCCCATGCATTTGCGCTTATGTAAGGATTAGGCACAACGGCAATATTCTTTAAAGAATTTTGCGCGAGCTGGTTATCAATCTTTCCGCTCTTGGTTGCAAACTGGAAATAATCTCCCTGGTAAAATGGTTTTGAAGTTGTAAAGCGGAAGATATCTCCGGGCTTGGGAGCTACATAAACGGGAGCCGACGGAATACGATATTGAATTCTCCACGTTAGTCGGAATTGATTTCCTTCATATTCAATAATTACTAAATCATCGCCAAGGTTGAAGATGCCGTTGTTATCGTTATCAAACATTTCCGCCTGCACTTCCTGCCCCCGTGTGATGTTGCGTACTTTTACCGGAACAGGTTTTTTTGTGAACGGGGTAGTTACGGTTTGACCTTCCGGCAGCCACTCAATTTCATAATCCGCAGGCCATGCTATATTCCTGGTAGGAGAACTTTTATCCGGAATGACAATCATATCAATATTGGCATAACCTTTAACCCATCCCTGGGAGCGTACAACGCCCGTAGTATCGTTTACAACGGCAACAATTAATCCGTCAAAAGGAGAAGTATATTTTCCGCCGCCGAAATTGCTTGAATCGATATCCGGTACTACTGTTGTTTCCGTACCGTTGGTGGTACGCGTTATAAAGAATTTGGTAGTTCTATATTTGTTTTCTGCTCCGTCCGAGGCAAAATTTATTTTATAAGTAGAACCGTCTTTTACTTCGTTTGGATTAAGAACTATCAAATTTGCTCTGCCCGTTCCAATACCGGTAGCTACTTTTGTTAAATCTCCGGTGACTTGGGGGGCTACATAACCGGCAACGGCAGCGTTAGGCGTAATTACCGCGCAGTTCTGATCTACAAATGTTATATCGCCGGAAAAATTTTGCGAAATAATTTTTGTAGTCTCTGTAGGAATTAAACCTTTTGTTCCGTAATGCGGATCGCCCTGATCGTAAGCGACAAGCGCGTAATAATAAGTGGAGCCGTTTGTCACGTTCGTATCTACGTACGAATGCTGCAGGCCGCTGTCGGAACCTCTCCAGAAATGCGCGCCGTTAATTCCAACCGGGTCTTCACCGGTAATGCCGTCTTTCAAATCGAACTGGGCAATAGGTTTCCAGTATTTCGACTCGCCTTTGGAATCGGTAATAATTTTTATGTCGTTGAATTCGGGCTCCTGGCTTCTGTAAAGAAGGTAACCTTCGAAATCTTTTTTACGCAAAAAATTATCGTAAGATTTTTCGGCTAGGTCGTCCCAATAAAGAAATACTTTTTTGTCTCCAGCAATTGAGGTCAATGTCGGCTTCAAAGGCGGTTTGGAGAAATTATAGTTGGCATTATAAATTGCCTGCACTGTTTCTTTGTTGAATACCATGTCGTCGTAATCCGTACCGAAAACCAGGGCAACCGAGAATCTTTCTCTCAAATCTTCTTTCAACGGGAAAGGTCCACTTCCAAAAAGAATTTGTATGTTGGATTTTGTTAGCGATGTATCGAACGAACCGTAATTCATTTTTCTCCATATTACTTCGTCGTTCTTTGGCCAGATAGCATTTGGCCCTTTGTTGGATAATCTTTCGATTACCAAACTTGTTAAACCGATCTGGTCGGATTCGTCTTTATCGGTTTCATCGAAGTTTGGTTCGCCATGTGTAGGCATCCCGTCGGCTTCGCCATCATCCGGACCTTTATATTGCGGATCGAAAGGACCGACTCCGTCTTTGCCAACATCGTCGTTCAATGGTTCGCCCGGATCCCACTTGCCGTTTCCGTTCGTATCAGTAAATCCAACCCAGTTATGGTTGTTATCTATATTATCATCTCGACGTTCGTCTACCATTCCGTCTTCATCGTTATCAATACCGTCGAAACCGTTGCCGGGAGATTCAAGGAATGCATAACCGACATAACCTGTTTTCCAGTTACCTGGAGGCGCAACTCCGTCTGCATCATACGCGTAAGCAATATCAAGTCTGGTATTATAAGAAGCGTTATCGTCGCCGTTGTCATCCACGCCGCCTACTCCCGTATCGCAGTAAAATCCGAAGTAGGTAGTATCGTAATTTATATCCGACAGGTTAACTATATCGAAGTGCCAGAAAATTATATCTTCGGCAAGAACGTGCGACCATTGGAATCCTCTTACCTCCTCGCGAATTCCAAGACCGCCGCGATCCGGCTGAGCAAGTACAGGAATATATGAATACGGAACGCGCATAAATTCTTGATCGCGCGAATCATCCATAACATAGTAAGTTTCAACATCTGCATTTTGAACTCCTCGGCCAAAATATCCAAACCAGTAGCCGTCCCACGAAGGATCCGTATTTGGAAGAGACCTTGGCCAGGAGCTTGGCCATGTTTTAGGTTTTGTACTCAACGCAGGCTGTTCAGATTCCGGAGCGGCATAACCCGGCAGCGGCTGCATAACCCACAATTCTCCGGTAGTAGGATTAAAATCAACTTCTTCCCTGTAAGATGTTTGCGCAGGATGAACGAGCTGTCCGTTGCCCGGCGCAATTACAGCCGCGGTAACTATCGGCGTGCAGCCATCAAGATAATTATGCCCGCTTCCTTTTGGCCATTCTCCCGACGGACGATCCGGCCAAGTTCCAACCTGACCATCGTTGGAAAAAAGGGTGCGCACGAGGTTTCCGTCAAGAATTCCTTTTTTCCTATAAGTTTTATCGCCCATCGGCTCCTGCAAATATTTTTGCTTTTGCGCATCGGATTGAGCCCAGATCAGATTTACAAATATGAAGAATGTAAATACGATCAATAATTTTTTCTTCATTATAAACTCCATTTTCTAAAA
>DAIEQA010000007.1:0-7243 GCA_027348115.1 Ignavibacteriales bacterium | reverse complement strand
TTTTAGACTTTCTGTTTCAAGGATGCCATCCGCAATTATTTTGTTCAAGTATTCAAAAGGGTCGTAGCAATGCAGCTTTATCTTTTTATGAATATCATCATTGTTAATAAGATTTTTGTAATCGTATCTTATCATTGCAAGAACGCTCGGTTCGGCAAAGATAATTTCAGAACCTTCATCAATTACTTTTTCAATGTAAGAAGAAACTTTCTTCGCGCTCTTCTTTGCAGAATCAACCAGGCCCTGAGATTGCGCCGCCCGTCCGTCTTCCATAACTTTACCCGCCGTAATTGCGATTCCTAATTCTTCGAATACATTTATCACGGCAATCCCAACATGCGGATTATTATAGTTTGTATAAACGTCACCGAACAAAATTAATTTTTGGGATTGCAGCTTTTCGTTGGGAATACGGGAATGAAGTTTTTTATGATTTTTAAATTGGCGAGCAAAAGTCCGGCCAGCAAATTTAGGTATAGTTCTTTTCATCTCGAAGCCGACTATTCCCTCAAATAATTTTCTGCTGATCTTTAAACTGCTTATCCAATTTGAAATAGAAGGCGCTATCGAAGCAAATTTTGCCAGCGAAGAAAAATTACCGAAAAACTTTTTCTGAAACGACGGCTCGCCCGCTTTGATTAAACGGTCTTTGATTGTTGTATTTAATCTCGGGATGTCGATTCTAACGGGACAATTTGGAATACAACGCGAACACCCGGTGCAAAGTTCTGCGAATCTTCCGTTTTCCAATTTGCCGGAAGTTCCTACAGTCCATGCGCCGCCGATTCCGCCGTTGTAGCATTCACCGCCAAATGCGTGACCGCCCACAGTTTGAAAATTAGCGCAAACATTCATACAGGCGCTGCAACGAATGCAGTAAAGGGCTTCTCGCAAATCGGAATCGTTGCGCATTCTCATCCGCCCGTTATCAACAAGCACCAGATGGAACTCTCGTACTTTATCATCCCTGTCGTTAAGATTCAGAATTGGAATTTGAAGCGGCGGTTCAAGTATGCTGGTGTAAGAAGAAAGGGGCTGGCCTGTGCCGCTCGCAGCAAGAAGCTCAATGAAAGTGCCGAATTCTTTTTTGCTCGGGATAATTTTTTCAATTCCCACAATTGCAATATGAACCGCCGGTAAATGAGTTGTTAAGCGAATGTTCCCTTCGCTTTCAACAAGAAGAATAGTTCCTTCTTCCGCCGCCATCAAATTTGCGCCGCTGATTCCTATATCCGCAGAAAGAAATTTTTGCCGAAGTATATCCCGCGCAAATTCTGTAAGCTGCTCTCCGGTTTCGAGAGGTCTATCTGTTTTGAAATTCTCTTTAAATAATTTTGAAATTCTTTCACGGCTTCGATGAATTGCAGGCGCAACTATATGCGACGGCTGTTCTTTCGATACTTGTAAGATAAATTCCGCCAGGTCGGTTTCGGCAACTTCAATGTTTTCTGCTTCAAGCGTGCGGTTCAGTTCTATTTCTTCAGACGTAATCGACTTGGCCTTAACAACTAATTTAGCATTATGAGATTTGCAAACATCCTTAACATAATTTGATGCTTCGGTTTTCGATTTGGCATAAAAAACTTTTCCGCCGCGGGCCTCAATTGTTTTGGTAAGTGTATCTACCAATGCGGGTAAATTTTGAATCGACTCCTCTTTAATTTTGCGGGCGCGGTCTTTCAGCAATTCGTAATCATCAAGTTTACCGATGGCTTTATACCTATTGGTATTGAACGTTTGTGTATTAAGCCGCAGGGCATCGCTCTCAACCCTCAACGCAAGATCGATAGCTTTGTACAAATTTTCTTTTGGCGCTTTGTTTGCAACTTCTCTAGGATGGATATGATTTTCGTCCATGTTGTTATTCCAAAACAATAATATGGAGTTTACCCGGACCGTGAACGCCGCGTACGAGTGGACCCATATCGGCAGTTGCGCTTGGGCCCGTGATATATGTAAAGCTTCTCTTTAATCCTTTTCCATCCAGGTAATGTTCAGAAAAAACATTTCTTGGTCTGGGCACTATGGAACTACCGTTCAAGACAACAATATGTTTTTGAGTAAGCATACTTACTGCGCTTGTTAAATTTTGAGCTATCGAAACACATACCGAGCCGGTACTAGCGATACCGCAAAAAGCATCCGTTACGCTGGTCTTTGTAAATTTCAACTGGTATTTGCTCGGAATGGAAACAACTTTTTCATTTAAAATAAATTCTTTAAAAAGATCGGGGTTCAGATCATTCGGCGGCGCAAAGAGAACAAACTTATCATCGGCAATTTGTTTTTGTAATACTTCATTAAGCAAGCTTGCACTGGCGGGGATTACTTCAACAGTAGCCGCCGCCGTTTCCACATTATTGACAAATTGTTCTATCAGCTCTTTCTTCGCTTTATCGTTCATAATCTTTTCCGTTCAAACAGACTTTGTTGATTACAAAAATATCATTTCAGTACGGCGTCAAAATTTTTTTCGTTGTCATTAAAGTAAGTCGCGTTCACAGGATTATATGTTTTTAAGTCAAACGAGTTGGAAACAATTCGGCGCCACTCCTTAAGATTGGAAACCGTTCCCGTTGCAATTGCCTGTACACCGATATTACCAACAATTGTTCCTTCTATTGGCCCGGCAAGAACATCGCGTCCAATCGCGTCAGCCGTCATTTGCGAAAGAAGTTCGTTTTGTATTCCGCCGCCTACGGCATGAAGCTTTTCAATTTTTTTCCCGGTAACTTTTTCAACTTGTTTGATTGTCTTTCGATAGCTGAAAGCAAGACTTTCAAGAACCACTTCGATTACAAATCCTACATTGGTTTTAAGCATCTGCCCGGTTTCTTTTAGATAGGCGTTTATCTTTTCCGGCATTTCACCCGCCTTTAAAAATCTTGAATCGTTAAGATCGACCCAACTTCTTACAAAGTTTTCTGATTTGGCAAGATCGGCAAGTTGAGCGTAACTAAATTCATTTCCTTTCTCGGACCAAAATCTTTTGCATTCCTGTATGGGCCAAAGTCCGATTATATTTTTTAGAAAACGGGTTGTTCCCCCGACACCGCCCTCGTTGGTAAAATTATATATCATTGATTCATTACCAAGCAGAGGTTTCGGCAATTCAACGCCCATTAACGACCATGTTCCGGAACTTAAAAATGCCCAGCTTCCCGTTGATGCAGGAATGGAAACCACGGCAGATGCGGTATCGTGGCCGGTGCTCGCGATAATGGGCGTGCTTGGAGAGAGGCCGGTTTTTGCCGCAAGCCACTGAGAAATTGTTCCAAGCTTAGTTCCGGGCTCAACCATCTGCGGAAAAATTTTTTTCGGCAATCCGAAAGCGTTAATCAGGTCCCACGACCAGTCACGTTTGTGTGGATCTGCAAGACTGGTTGTCGAGGCAATTGTGAACTCGGCTTTTTTAATTCCCGACAAAAAAAAGTTTATGTAATCCGGCATCAACAGCATACTTTCGGCAATATTGAATAAACTCGACTTTCTTTTTTTTTCGGAAAGAAGCTGAAATATTGTATTGTACTGCGCCGCTTGAATTCCCGTCTTACCGTAGATTAATTTTTCGGAAACAATTTTAAATGCCTCTTCCATCATATTATCGGTTCTGTTATCACGGTAATGATACGGATAACCAAGAATTCTATCTTCGGCGTCGAGTAAAACATAATCTACACCCCACGTATCGGCGCTTATGCCGTCGAACATAGCACCGAATTCTTTGCGGGCTTTTATAAGTCCTTCTATAATTTCTTTATTAATGGCAAGAATATCCCAGTGGAATCCTTTGTCGTATTGCATGTTGTGAGTAGTAAAGCGATGAACTTCATCCAAAACAATTTTATGATCCTCGATCGTAGCAACAACACATCGCCCGCTTTCGGCGCCAAGGTCCAATCCGATAAATCTTTTCACTGTTTTCATAACACTCTTCTCATTCAGATCAAAACCATTAGTTATTTATTCTCCAAAAAATTTTGTACTTCATTAGCAACAATATATTCTTCGTTCGCCGGGATGATCGCAATTTTCACTTTCGAATCATCGCTTGAGATTAAACCTTCATTTGGATTGGAATTGTTTTTTACGTCGTCAAGTATAATTCCCAAATTTTCCATGTTCTCCAAAATTTTTTTACGCAGCAATATTCCGTTTTGTCCGGCGCCGGCGGTAAACACAATACAGTCAGCATTATTTAAAATTGCAAGGTACTCGCCAATGTATCTTTTCACGTAGTAAGCGAACGTATCGAATGCGAGTTTAGCTTTTTTATCTCCCTTGTTCATCGCTTCTTCAATATCTCTAAAGTCACCGCTTTTAATTCCGGATACGCCGTAGAGCCCGCCCTTCGACATTAAAATATTTCCAATCTCGCTCACGGAAAGATTTTCTTTTTCCATAATGTATAACAGCGCATACGGATCAAGGTCGCCGACGCGTTTTGCATTAAGCAAACCGCTCTGCGGACTCATTCCCATCGACGTATCAATCGACCAGCCGTTCTTAATTGCGCACACCGATGAGCTCCCGCCGAGATGACATGAGATTACTTTATCCGCGTTGAATAATTCTTTAGCCCGCATGCCGATGTAACGATGTGATGCGCCGTGAAATCCATATTTTCTTACACCGTGTTTTTCATAATACTCATAAGGAATTCCGTACATAAAAGCTTCAGGCGGAATATTTTTATGGAAATGGGTTTCGAACAAACCGACAAGCGGAGTTGAAGCAAGCAATTTTTTGAAAACCGATATTGCCGTTACATAAACATCTGTGTGAACCGGCGCGAGAGAACGGTAATCTTCCATTGCCTTAATAACTTCATCGGAAAGTTCTACACAGCCGGTAATTCCCTTGGCATGAACGGTTTTAAACCCTACGGCAGAAATATTATTAATAGAATATTTTTCTTTAAGCGTTTCCAACGTAAGATTAACAGCAAAAAAATAATCTGGGATGGGAAGCGTTGCAGATTTTTTCTCCTCATCTTTAAAATTATAGGAATAGATCCCTTCCCTGTCGCCGATTCTCTCAACGCTTGCCTGGTAGAGAACGCTCATATCGTTGACATCATAAAGTTTGCATTTGTACGAAGTGCTTCCCGGGTTGGCAATTAATATTTTCATTTTGTCTCTCGAATTTTTAGTAACGCTCATCCCTTCTTTAATTTTGCCATTACCTGCTCTGTTATTTCGCGAATGGTCTGTTCACTTATCCCTTTGGGCAATTGTTTCGACTCCGAGTAAGTTTGAGAATTACTCGGCATCGGCGTAGCGTCGCACATTGTAACCGGGCCGGTCAAATTATAATTACCGCGAAGCGCCATAAGCCGATCTCTTTCATGCTGGGATAATACACCCAGATTTCCGAGCTGGATTGCTTTCCAAACAATGTTGGCTGTATGCTCAAGAGTTTCCATTTTATGATAAGCGTTTAGAAGATCAGTTCCGAATGTTAATGCGCCGTGATTCTCGAGCAAGATTGCATCCGAGTTTTTAATGAACGGACGAATCTTATCCGGGATTTCCATCGTGGAAGGAAGTCCGTAAGGCGCAATCGGAACAGCGCCGATAACAATTATCGCTTCGGGTAAAACACATTTGTCCAAAGGAATTCCGGCAACGGCAAAACTTGTTGCGTAAGGCGGATGCGCATGAACAACAGATTTTATATCCGGCCTTTCTTTGTAAACTTCCAGATGCATTTTCACTTCGCTCGACGGACGGTAATTCGAGCTGCCGGATATTACTTTTCCATTACGGTCGCATTTAATTATCATGTCGGTAGTCATGAATCCTTTGCTAACACCGGTAGGAGTAGTCAACAATTCATTTTCGTTTAAAAGCACGGTTATGTTTCCATCGTTGGAAGCGACATAGCCGCGTGTCCAAATTCTTTTTCCGATTTCAACAATCTGCTTTTTTAATTCCCACTCGTTTTGCATTGTAACTCCGATTTATATTAATTCTTTTAAATCATGATCAAACTAAATACCGGTTTTGTAGTAACACTAAGACAAACTAGCCGGATTAAAATTTTCCACTCTTACTAAATACACTTCAATTTTTTTCTATTTCCCGATAATCTATTTTGTCTACAATCGCCATTATAAGAGTTCTGATCGGCGCCAATTCAATATTGAAAACTGTTTTTGCAACGCCGGGGGCTCCTCCGCAAACTACAATATCTCCTATGCCGGCGCCAACGTAATCCATCGCTATCCATTCGTTCCCGTCATAAGTCCCGTCCGGCAAAATCGGCTGAACGACAAAGACAATCTTTCCAAAATAGGCGTCGTGTTTTTCAACCGAGACAACTTTTTTAATTACCTTTGCCAAAAACATTATGAAATCTCGTGGACTAATTCAACTATGCTCGCGTTCACGGGAGCGTAACCGTTAGGAAAAGCCTGGGTTGCGTCTGTGTTTGTAACAAAGACAACTTTATCGCCCGGGGCAGCTAATCTTTTGGGATCGGCAACTACAAGCGGCGTCTCGGCAAAGCTGCCGTCGGATAAAACCGGTTGAACTATATACATCCTGCATCCGTCAATCTCTTTTACTTTTCTTGATGCCCACACCACGCCGATTACGATTCCAAGCTTCATTTTTCGGCCTTAATCTTATGCGTAATTTGAATGTCATCGATTATTGCCATTATAACTGCATCGATAGGAGCGTTCTTGGTTTCATCCGTCATTCTTGCAGCGGAGCCGTATGAAAGAAGAACAAAACTTCCTTCGCCGGCTTGAACCGCGTCGACGGCAACATGATACGATTTTAAAGGTTTACCTTCGTGATCTACTTCCTTACATAACAGCAGTTTCTTGCCTTGAAGATTCGGATCCTTCTGGGTTGAAACGATTGTTCCTATAACTTTTGCGAATATCATTTTTTTACCGGTTGAATGAATTTTCCAATTCGTCCACCGGTCTTGGAATAACCAGTTGCGAAAGAACTTCTCCAACCTTTGAAGCCGCATCTACGCCGGCATCCATCGCGGAACGAACCGCGGCGACATCTCCTTCAATTACAAAAGAAACATAACCGCTTCCCACCTGCCGCCACTCAACCAGTTCAACACTTGCAGCTTTAACTGCGGCATCTGCGCCCAGCACCAGGGGAGCAAATCCTTTTGTCTCTAAAATTCCGATTGCATTTTTTACCGCCATTTTATTTTCTCCTTAATTCGATTTCAACTTTTATACAAACCTTAACGCGTCGTGAGTCATGATGCG
>DAIEQA010000301.1:0-3141 GCA_027348115.1 Ignavibacteriales bacterium | reverse complement strand
ATCGGCGCCTCCTTCCAGCAGGTGGGTTGCAAACGAGTGCCGGAATATGTGCGGATGCATCTCTTTGGTTATACCCGCAAGTGCGGCGTAATGATTAACAATCTTCCATATTCCCATTCTAGAAAGCTTTGTACCGCGTTTATTAAGAAACACATAACTCCCGCTCTTCGATTTCTTCTCGAGAAGAGGACGAGATTTTTTAAGATATTCCTGAAGCCAGTAAATTGCGCTTTGGCCCATCGGAACAATTCTCTCTTTTGAACCTTTGCCGAATACCCTCACTACTTCATCGAAAAAATAAAGATCGTTTATTTTTAAGTTAATCAATTCCGATACACGAAGCCCGGATGAGTAAAATGTTTCGAGCATCGCTTTATCCCTGAGTCCTAACTCATCCTCGACAACAGGAGATTTCAATATAAGATCAATTTCCGCGATTGACAGAACCGAAGGAAGTTTTCTTGCCCTTTTGACACCGGATAATTTAGCGGTAGGATTTTTTTCAATATAATTATTGTTTTCCAGGTATCTAAAAAATCCTTTTAGCGACGACATATAACGCGCGGTAGTTCTGCCGTCGATTCCCATATTCCTTTGCCGCTCAAAAAATTGCACAATGTCGTTTGAAGAGATCAAGCTAAGGTCTTTGATTTCTTGTTCGTTTATAAATTCAAAAAATTTGCTGATGTCCGTGCGATAAGCATTAGTCGTGTTCTCGGAAAGATTTTTTTCATACCGCAGAATGGTAAGATATTCTTTTAGAAATTCCTCCATGAGAGTTTACTCATTGTCTTGTGTATTTTCAAGTTCATCCTGCTTTGGGTATCTAATTCTCTTATGCTGATGGCCTACAAGAATACTGTGGAAAGACTCTTTGATTTTTTTAACATCCTCAAACGTTAAGGGAGATTCGTCAAGCTGCCCGTCGTCCACCCGGCTGTTGATTAAATTATTAATAACGTTCTCAATTTTTTGCGCGTCGGAATTTTGCATGGCCCGTACGGTCGATTCGCAGGCATCGGCAAGCATTACAATCGCAGTTTCCTTTGTATTGGGTTTTGGACCGGGATACCGGTATTCCTTTACATCAACATTATCTTCCCCGTAAAGCTGTCTTGCTTTCTCGTAGAAAAACGAAATTACCATGGTTCCGTGATGCATCGGAATAAAATCCGTCACCTCTTTAGGCAGTCCGTATTTTTCTGCTATTTCAATTCCCTTTTTCACATGGTCGCGTATAAGTCTTACACTCTTCTCCGGGGACAAATTTTCGTGGATGTTAATTCCGTTCAATTGATTTTCAACAAAGCTTTCGGGATCAAGTGTTTTACCTATGTCGTGGTAATACGCGCCTACGCGCGCAAGTATTGTATTGGCGCCAATCGCTTCAGCGGTAGTTTCGGCAAGCGTACCCATGGCAACAGAATGATTAAATGTGCCCGGCGCCAATTTGGCAAGCTCTTTAAGTAACGGTCTGTTGAAATCCGTAAGTTCCAGCAGCGTTAAGTCGGTTGTAATGTTAAATAATCTCTCGAAGAAAATAATCAATCCGTAAGTAAGAACCGGACTGATTAACGCATTGGAACCCGCAAATGCAAAGCTTAGAATCATCTGCCCGAAAGAATCGAATCGTTCTAATCCGAACGCGATTATGCTAATGAAATAACCAATCGATATGAAAAGAAACGATCTGAATATCTGCGTTCTATTTTTAATATCGCGCACCGTGTAGGCAGCTAAGCCGCCAGCAATAATGTTCATTATTGTAAAAGCGTAATCGTTGCCGCGTAATCCGCCGGCTATAAGAGCAATAACAACCGTGCCGTAGAAACCGACCCGCGAATCAAAAATAATTGTAAGAAGCATCGAAGCAACAGGTACGAGTATCAAAAATTCAATCGGCGTCGATACATTAATCTGGTAGATAAGAAAAGTAAGAAAGCTTACAAAAAGTATAATTGAAGCTACGAGAAGAATTTTCAAATTATCTTTGTACAGTTTGCGCCTGAAAAGGTAGACATAAATTCCCAAAGGAATAAGAACAATTGTGATGTGAAGAAATTTGCCGAGCATTTGCGCAGTTCTTCCGCCAAAGCTAGTATCTTCGCCTTTGGCGATTCTGTAAGAATCTATTTTAAGTTTTATTTCCGGCGTAATACGGTCATGCTTCGAAACGATTTTCTCGTTCTCGTTAACAATGCCAATATTGCGCGGCACTTTATCTTTAGCGTTTTGAATTGCGCCCTCGGTAAGCTCCGGACTGTAGATCAGATTAGGTTTAACAAAATTGGATACGTATTCCTCAATCGCCTCATTCAATTCGCCGTTGGAACCCGCTAAAGTTTTTACGGACGAATTAAGCAGATCGCTCAAAGTATTCCTTGTTAAATAAACCGTCTTCGGAAAACTCTTCTCGAATTTTCCATCGCGCACCGATATGCTGTCTCTCGGAATATCCTTTAACGCAAGATTCAACACTCCCTGTTTATAAATATTGACAAGCATATTGCCTGCAATACTGAAGACTTCATTTAGCGAACGAAGCTTCGATCCGAAAAAACTTCTGGGAGAGTTTTTAAATCGAATGAATGCCGAATACGACGGGTCGCTTAGAAAAGTCTGGTTTTGCTGCTGTGTGGAATTTTTAAAAGGCAGTTTAAGAAAGTAGGAATTGTAGTGCGATAGAGAATCAATAAATAGTTTATCAATGCCCGGATTTTTTACAAATATCGGAAGTATCCTTTTAGTCGCAAGCAGTTTTTCTTTCTCAAATTCCTTTTCATCCTTCAATACCTCAAAAGTTTTGGAAGCTATAAGATCATCGTGAATCCAAACCGAACCAACAGCCACTTCCGATTCGATGGATTCCCCGCTTGGAAACATCCAGACAATCAACATTACCATTGCAAAAATTATTGCAATTTTAATTCGGAGACTGTTTCTCAGCTTCTTTTTTGTTTGAGAGCTTATCATTTTATTTTTTAGCTTTATAAAGCATTGTTAAAAATTCGGCAATTCCGTTTTCGTTATTGGTGCGTTTTGTAACGTAGTCCGCCATTTTTTTTAATTCGGGAACCGCGTTGGCTACAGCAATTTTAACGGCTTCGGTATCGAACAGCGCTTTATCGTTATACCAATCGC
>DAIEQA010000295.1:0-2429 GCA_027348115.1 Ignavibacteriales bacterium | reverse complement strand
CTCGGAACATCGCGGTGATTAAACATTGCTTCACCTTGAAAAGTAAAAGCCGTATACGCATCCGGCGAATATTTGTATTTAAAATCAATTCCGCCGTAGAAATAGTTGAAAGACTGCACATTACTTGTATGCAAAATATCGAATAAGATTAAATTGCCTTTTGCGTAAGTGCCGTAAGCGGAACTTAATCCAACTTCGAGATTGCCGTAATCGCCTATGGAAAGAAAGGAGCCGAGCCGTCCTACAAAAACAGGATTTACTCCGCGGTCCGCATAGTTGGCATCGGTAAGAGGATTGAGAAAAGCGCCTTTATAAACGCCGAGCTCTAAATTTGTATAAACATCCCCGGTGGGCAATAGAAAACTCGCGTTAACTCCTACATCGTTCATCCCGCCTTCGCCAAAGAAGACCTGGTGATATAAAGGGCGTTCGAGAAACGGCCAGGCGTGCGCGTGAACAGTATTAAGTTTTCCAAAGCCGACAAGAAATTTTCCGGCTTTGATCTGCATATCAAACGGCAAACCGCGAACTATGTTGCCGTATAATTCCTCTATGCCGAATTCATTGTTCTCATAAGATATATTTGCCGTCGCGAGCGCGAAAGGATTTAAGTAGCCGTCGACAAGCAATTCCATTTCCGGGGTTTGAAAGTTTAACTTTCCGTAACCCGGATCGCCCTTAATAAAATTTGTATATGTATTGAAAGTTCCTATAAGACTTATATTCGGATTAACATTAGACTGGGCCCACATCTGTGAGTACAGCATAATTAATCCGAAAAGAAAAAATATTTTCTTATGCATGAGTTCCTCACCTAAATTTTCCGCCGGATATAATACCGGGATAAATTTTTCCGAAAGAATTAATTATTTGAATGAAAATATTTTCCGCATTGCAGAATTGTGCAAGCGGAATATTTAATTCAGATAATCGCCGGGGGAGCTCGTAAACCGGATGAATGAAGGCAAGATTTTACAGGATGAACTGTATTGAAAATTACAGGCGTAAATACGAACTCGCCGATATTTTCAAGCGTAAAATTATCCTGGTTGCAGTAAAAATAAGTAGGCCTGTTTATTTGGTTGAAAATACAAACCGACGCGATTTCCTGGTTAAGATTTGCTGAACCGTCGCTTACGGAATTGTAAGTATAAAAACTTATATGATGCGTGTGAAAAGAAGCCGCTAAAAGAAAAGCTATATAAGCCGTAAGAATAAAGGACGAAAATGACCTATAATATTTTTCTTTTTTTAGAATCATCAAACTAATTCTTATATTCTCTTTAAATTAATGATTGTATCCGCAAAATAAATTAAAATGAAATACAAAATGATGTTTTTTTTGAACTAATCTCAAATCAACATCATTTTAAATCCTGAGACGATAAAATTTAATAAAAAGTTCCCAACTAATTTCGAGGAGGCAACATGGCGTCAAAAAAACTTTCCGGAGAAGTCTTCTATCCGTCCGATGATGTAATTCAAAAAGCACATATAAAAGACTGGGACGAGCTTAATAAAAGCGCCCAGAAAGATTACGCCGGATTTTGGGAAAAGATGGCCGATGAACTGCATTGGGTTAAAAAGTGGGACAAGGTAGTTGACGATTCCGAGAAACCGTTTTACAAATGGTTTACAGGCGCCAGGACAAATATAGTCTACAATTGTTTGGACGTTCATGTAAAAACCCACCGGAGGAACAAACTCGCTTTAATTTGGGAAGGGGAGAACGGCGACAGCAAAACAATGTCTTACTACGCCCTCCATAGAGAAACTTGCAAGTTCTCAAACGTGCTGTTAAGCATGGGAGTTAAGAAAGGAGACCGCGTAACAATATATATGGGACGCATTCCCGAAATAATAATTGCAATGCTCGCCTGCGCGAGAATAGGCGCGATTCATTCAGTGGTTTACGGAGGATTCTCGGTTGAATCGCTTGCCGAAAGAATAGAAGACAGCAACTCAAAAGTTTTAATAGTAGCGGACGGCGCTTTTCAGCGAGGCAAAATTGTACCGCTGAAACAGATTGCCGATGAAGCGCTTCAAAGATGCGGCACTGTTGAACATGTGCTCGTTGTTAAAAGAACCGGCCAGGAAGTAAATATGGAATTCGGCCGCGATATGTGGTACCACGAATTGATGAATCTGCCGGTCGCCTCGCGCCAATGCTCAATCGAAATGGTAGACGCCGAAGATCCGTTGTTCATACTATATACTTCCGGAACTACCGGAAAACCGAAAGCGATACTGCATACTCACGGCGGGTATATGGTAGGCACGTATACAACTTTAAAATATGTTTTCGATATCCACGAAGAGGATAGATACTGGTGCGCCGCGGATCCGGGATGGATTACAGGTCACAGTTATATTGTTTACGGTCCGCTTTTGAACGGAACGACATCGTTTATGTATGAAGGCGCGCCGAA
>DAIEQA010000252.1:0-8293 GCA_027348115.1 Ignavibacteriales bacterium | reverse complement strand
ACTTTGCGGCTGATTTAACAATCATCGAAGAAGCAACAGAATTGATTCGGAGAATCGGCAGCAATGAAACATTGCCGATGTTCACAAGCTGCTGCCCTGGTTGGGTAAAGTACATCGAACAAAACCGGCCTCATTTGCTTGAACATGTTTCATCTTGCAAATCTCCGCATGAAATGGAAGGCGCCGTATTAAAAACTTACTACGCAAAGAAAATGGGATTGGATCCGAAAGATATTTTCGTTGTGTCTATAATGCCGTGTACGGTAAAGAAATTTGAATCTGAAAGACCTGAATTGAAAGAAGAAGTATATACCGATGTAGATGCAGTCCTTACAACACGAGAGCTCGTGAGAATGTTTAATATGTCCGGCATCGATTTCAATGACCTGCCGGAAAGCGATTTCGATAATCCTCTTGGAGAATCGACCGGTGCGGCAGCCATATTTGGAACAAGCGGCGGCGTTATGGAGGCCGCATTAAGAACCGCATATTATTTTATTTCAGGTAAAGAACTTGAAAAAGTAGAACTTCAGGATGTACGCGGAAATGCCGGGATCAAATCTGCAAATATCAAAATAGATGGAAGAGAAGTTAACGTTGCTATTGTTAACGGAATAGGAAATGTTGGACCGGTCCTCGACGCAATTGAGAAAGGTGAATCGGAATATCATTTCATCGAAGTAATGGCTTGCCCGGGAGGGTGCATTAACGGCGGCGGACAGCCGATTCATCAAAAACCTGAAAAGATTAAAAAGCGAATTCAAAGTCTCTATGAAATTGATTCAAAGATGAAGAATCGCCGCTCCCATGAAAATGAATCGATAAAAAAGTTGTACAAAGAATTTTTAGGCGAACCCAACAGCCATAAAGCGCATGAAATTTTACATACCGAATATGTTGATCGGAAAAAAATGCTGCAAGGTAATTAAGGAGAGATGAACCATGTCGCTCGGAATTGTAACGACTATAGGGCAACGATGCAAGAGATGCTACTCATGCATACGGGAATGCCCTGCGCGTGCAATTCGAGTTCTCAACGGTCAAGCCGTCGTTATGCCGGAAAGATGCATAAGCTGCGGTCATTGTGTAAAAGTTTGTTCTCAAAATGCAAAAGAAATTCAAAGCGACCAGGAAAAAGTTTTGATGGAAATAATTCCGGGAGGAAAAGCAATTGCGGTATTAGCCCCCTCGTTTCCTGCATCGTTTCCGGATTTGTATTCCAAACTTCCGGCGGCTCTGAAAAAAATTGGCTTTGCTTTTGTGACTGAAGCAGCTTTCGGCGCCGATTTGGTGAGTAAGTTATATGCAGAATATTTTGATTCGGATGATGATAGAACTATTATCAGTTCTCCATGTCCGGCAGTTTACAATTTGATCGAGAAGTATCATTCGTCTGTGGTTAAAAATTTGGCTCCTGTGGTTTCTCCAATGATAGCGATGGGGCGTTATCTTAAAATGAATTACGGAAGAGATGTGAAAGTGGTTTTTATAGGTCCGTGTATTGCGAAGAAGAGTGAATATATCGATGATGAAGTGAACGATGCCATTGACGCCGTGCTTACGTTTATAGAACTGAAAGAAATTTTTAGAGTATTGAAAATTGATTTTGAAGAGTTGCCGAAAATGGATTTTGATCCGCCCCATGCTTTTTTAGGAAAGTCGTATCCTTTAGCTGGCGGTTTAATTAAAACGGCAAATAAGTCGCAAGACATACTTGAAAAGGAAGTTATTGTAGTTGAAGGTAAACAGAGAGTTATTGAAGTGATCGAGGAAATATCAAACGGAACACTTAAATCTAAGTTCGTTGATATTCTATTTTGCGAAGGATGCATAAATGGCCCGGCCATCGATTCTGATCTTAATTATTTTTCAAGAAGGGAAAAAGTTGTCAATTTTATCAACGAAAATATAAACTCTCTTGATAAAAGTGTTTGGAAAGGAGATTTATATAACAGCCGCGATATAAAATTGACGCGTAATTTTCATGAGAAAAGCCAAAGACGGCCTATGCCGACCGAAGAGGAAATTAAAGCCATTCTTGCCAAGACAAATAAATATACCAAGAAAGATGAGCTGAATTGCGGTTCTTGCGGATATACAAGTTGCAGGGAATATGCCGTAAATGTTGCAAAAGGAATTGCGGAAGATGACATGTGCCTTCCGTTTTTAATTGAGAAGCTCGAATCGGCGCTCAATGAACTAAAGGAAACCCAGGAACAACTTCACAATGCCGAAAAACTTGCTTCGATAGGCCAGCTTGCGGCAGGCGTTGCGCACGAAATTAATAATCCGCTCGGCTCTATAATGCTGTATGCCTCAATGCTTAAAAAAAAGATTGAGAAGTCGTTGGGCGATTCGCAAAGCAGCGAGGATTTGTCATTAATCATCGACGAGGCGAACCGCTGCAAGAGTATAGTATCCAACTTATTAAATTTTGCCCGGCAGGGTAAGCTGAAAATTTCTTCGGTTGATATTTCAGAAATCATATTGAACATAATTAAGGCCATCAAAATCAAACCTGAATTCTCAAATATTTCTTTCGTTCAAGATATAACTTCTGCAAACACATTTATTGAAGGCGATGCGGACCAGCTGAAGCAAGTTTTCCTGAATTTAATTATTAACTCGTGCGAATCGCTTGAGTCCAGCAGCGTTAAAAATATTTCGATCAATATTTTCTCAAACGAAATGTTTTTGGTTATCGATATTTCTGATACGGGCTGCGGAATAAACGATGCAAACATGAATAAAATTTTTACGCCGTTCTTTACTACAAAAAAAATGGGAAAGGGAACGGGTTTAGGATTGGCAATAACCTACGGCATAGTTAAAATGCACAAGGGCGATATCAAAGTTAAAAGTACAATCGGTCAAGGTACCACGTTTACCGTAAAGCTGCCGTATAAATTACAAACACATGATTTAGTCATGAATTAATCGAGGATAGAATGAATACAGAGAAATTCAAAAAAATATTAATTGTTGATGACGACATCGACTTGCTAGAACAAAATAAAATTCTCATGGAATCGAAAGGGTTCCAGGTTATAACCGCCGAAAACAGCGAGGACGGTTGGAAAATATTTCAGAGAGAAAAACCTGATGCTGCAATTGTCGATCTTATTATGGAACAGATGGATTCCGGGTTTATTCTTTGCCACAAAATAAAGAAGACAGAACACGGTAAGAAGATTCCGGTTTATATTTTAACCTCGGCTACTTATGAGACAGGTTTTAAATTCAGCGCTTCTACAAATGAAGAAAGGGAATGGATTCAATGCAACGGTGTGTTAAACAAACCCGTTGTACTTGAGGAACTGATTAAAAAATTGGAGACGTTTACCGTTTCCGAAAGTAAATAAATTGCTTTCTTATAAATGCAAGATGACAAAACAAATATTCTTGTCGTAGATGATGAGAAGGGACTGCGAATAGGCACACAGCGTTTGCTTGAGGACGAGGGCTATTCTGTTGATGCAGCCGAAAACGGCACACATGCAGTCGAGCTTGGAACGGCAAAAGAGTATGATATCGCTGTTATCGATTTAAAGATGCCGGATCTAGACGGGCTCGATGTACTTCAACGAATAAAAGAAGTGCACCCAAATACGGTTTGTTTTATAGCTACTGCTTTTGCAAGTTATGATACAGCAATACAATCCACGCGCCTCGGCGCTTTTGGCTACATACCCAAACCATTTACGCCGGAGGAATTTATTTACCAGGTGCAGCTCGGCATAAAACAAAGGCGGTTAATTTTAGAAGCCGAAAAGTTAAGACTGGAAAGGGAAGAGAGTCTTCTTGAAATAGCGAATGAAAAATCCAGGCTTAACGCTATTGTAAAATCCATTAGCGACGGTGTACTTGTAATAAATAAAGTGGGCGAAGTTGCTTACTACAATTATGCAGCGCTCAAATTTTTAAATATTACCGGTCTGAAAATCGGCGATGTTATTATCGATAGTCTGCCGAAGGAAATTGTGGCAATCATAAAAAAAATTCTCCAGAAAGAAAAAATTCTTTTAAAGACGTACACAACCCAAATAGATATTCAAGCAGATGAATTGCTTTCCGTAGAAGCCGCATGCACACCCGTGCCGCACCCGGACGGAAGTTTAGCAGGCGTGGTTATAGTTCTGAGCAACATAACCCAGTTTAGAAAGATTGAACAGATTAAGTCGCAGTTTATTTCAATGGTGGCTCACGAATTAAAAACTCCGCTTGCCGCTATTCAGGGCTTTCTAAATATCCTGCTGGATGACAAGATCGAACTCGATAAAGAGAAGCAAACGGATTATCTTAACAGGTCGGTCACGCGTCTGAAGAGTATGATCCTTCTTGTAAACGATCTACTCGACATCTCCAGGATGGAAATAAAAACCAAGCAGAGGGAAATTCAGGAGATAAACGTAGTCGACGTAATTGAGAACACTCTTCAGTTTCTGGAGATTGAACTTGACAAACGGCATTTATCTGTTGAAAAACATTTTGAAAGATCGATTCCAAGAATTCAAGTTGACCAGAATGAAATTACAAGGTTGATTACAAATCTTTTAAGCAACGCAATTAAGTACAACAAGGAAAGCGGAAAAATTATTATTTCGTTGTCTTGCATGCAAAATTATTTATGCATCGTAATTAAGGATACCGGAATCGGAATGAAGCCGGAGGAAAGACAAAAATTATTCAACGAGTTCTTCCGCGCAAAAAATGATATGACCAGAGGAATTAGCGGAACCGGTCTTGGCTTAACTATCGTAAAAAGAATTGTCGATTCTTATCACGGTAAAATTGAAGTTGATTCTGAATTTGGTGTCGGTACATCGTTCATAATTAACTTACCAATAAATAATAATCACCAATAACGGAGGAGGATATGCCATTAATAGCAATTATTGATGACGACCCGGATATTTTAGACGCCAGCAGTTTGGTGTTGAAATCAAAAGGATACGAAGTTGTAACGGCTACAAATCCAAACGACGGATACAAGATCATTACAACAAGGAAGCCTGACTTGATAATTCTTGATGTAATGATGGACGAACCGGACGACGGATTTTTTCTTGCGCAAAAACTTAGAAGGGAAAAAATTAGCACGCCGATTTTAATGTACACGTCGGTTTCAAAAGCAATCGGCCTGGACTTCGGTAAAAACGAAATGGTTCCGGTTGACGACTTTGTTGAAAAACCGATCTCTCCAGAAGAACTTATTTCGAAAGTGGGAATTTTGTTGCATAAAGTGAAGGAGACACACTGATGTTAATCTTAGAAAAAAATGCAATGACCGAAGAAATCGAACAACTTGTTAATAAGTTCGGCAGAAATCGCTCCTCGCTGTTGCCGATTCTTCAAAGTATTCAAAGAAAACATAATTACATTCCGGACTTTGCCCAGCAGGAAGTTGCAAGACTTCTTGATATTCACCCCGTTGAAGTATTCAGCGTAATTTCTTTTTATGCTTTTTTGAATACAAAACCAAAAGGACGCAACATCGTTCGTTTGTGCCAGACAATTACCTGCGACCTTGCTGGAAAGAAAGGCGTTGCGCTGGCGATCGAAAGGGAACTCGGAATCAAATTCGGCGAAACAACCAAAGATAATCGAATTACTCTTGAGTACGCCAACTGCCTCGGCATGTGCGATCAAGGTCCGGCAATGATTATCAACGAACGGGTATATCCGAAAGTAACGCCCGAAAAAGCCGTTGAAATATTGAGCGAGGTGAAATAATCATGGAAAAGAAAACAAGAAAAGGCGCCGTAATTTTTTCTTCGTATACTCGCGGCGAATCGATAAAAAAAGCTCTCGGATCAAAACGCGAAGATATTCTTTTTGAACTTCGCGAATCCAAATTAAAGGGAAGAGGCGGCGCAGGATTTCCTACAGCTACCAAATGGACTCTTGTTGCAGCGGCTACTTCGGATGAAAAATATGTTATATGCAACGCCGACGAAGGTGAACCGGGAACATTCAAAGATCGCGTCCTTCTGCTGGAATATCCCGAACTTGTATTTGACGGAATGGTAATTGCCGGTTATACTGTGGGCGCATCCAAAGGTATAGTTTATCTGCGCGGCGAGTACGAATATATGTTAAACTCTCTTGAAGACTATCTGGATCAGATGAGAAAAGACAATCTTCTTGGCAACGATATTTTAGGAAAGAAAGGTTTTAGTTTTGACATCGATATTCGTCTTGGCTCAGGCGCTTATGTTTGCGGCGAAGAAACTGCTCTGATCGAATCTCTCGAAGGAAATCGCGGCGAAGCGCGCAACCGTCCGCCGTACCCTGTAACTACCGGTTATATGCATAAACCGACAACTGTAAATAACGTTGAAACGCTCGCATCCGTAGCTCAAATAGTTATGAAAGGCGGAGAATGGTTTAAGAAACACGGAACCGACAAATCTACCGGATCAAAATTATTTTCAGTTTCCGGCGATTGCGAAAAACCCGGCGTTTATGAATTGCCATGGGGTACAAAAATATCCGAGCTTCTCGAAATCGTTGGAGCTAAAAATACCAAAGCCGTTCAAGTCGGCGGCGCTTCGGGCGTATGCGTTCCAAAACAAAATTTCGACCGCACTCTGGCGTATGAAGACGCGGCAACAGGCGGCTCGATAATGATTTTCAATGAGAACAGAGATATGCTTCACATTCTAAAAAACTTTATGGAGTTCTTCGTTGAAGAATCTTGCGGCCAGTGTACACCTTGCAGAATTGGAAATACAAAATTGCTGGAAGGCGTGGAGATGATTGAGAAAGGTGAGTACACATTTGCTTATATCAATCAGTTAAAGGAACTCGGCAAAACAATGCAGGTAGCTTCAAAGTGCGGACTTGGTCAGTCGAGCCCTAATTCATTCATTTCAATTTTAGAGAACTTCAAAGAAGAAATATTCAATGGTAACGGAGGTAGACATGGAAAGTAAAGGTAAAACAAGAGCGCCGGAAAGTCAGAAGCCGCTCACAATAGAGAAACCAACCGATCTAACTACAATCGGCGGAACCGTCACTGTTGAAATAAACGAGAAAAAACTTACAGTACCTCTCGGCACAACAATTCTTGAAGCATGCAAAATGAACGGCATATCCATACCGACGCTTTGCCATCATGAAGATCTTTGCGTTGCCGGAGTTTGCCGTATTTGCGTTGTAGAAGTTGAAGGAATGAGAACTCTTCAAGCATCGTGCGCATTTCCAATCACGGCTCCAATCAAAATAAAAACTTCCACACCTATGGTTCGTAAAGCGCGCCGTAACATCATCGATCTTCTTCTCAGCGAACATTACGGCGAATGTTACTCATGTTTCCGGAACGGAAAATGCGAACTTCAATCTCTTGCCAAAGAATATGGAGTGGACAGTTACACATTCGGTCATGTAACCGCTCCTAAGTATGAAACCGACAAATCATCATTCTCCGTAATAAGAGATATGAGCAAATGCATTCTTTGTAAACGATGTGTGAGAACATGTATCGATTTGCAGGAAGTTGGCGTGCTCGAGGCGGTTGATCGCGGAGATAAAACTCATGTAAGTACGTTCTTGGAAAAACCGCTTGCCGATGTAATCTGCATCAATTGCGGTCAATGCATCAATCGCTGTCCTACTGCCGCACTGCGGGCAAACGATCCGTCCGATGAAATTTGGAATGCAATTGACGATCCGACTAAGCATGTTGTCATTCAGACAGCGCCATCGCCGCGAGCTGCAATCGGAGAAGAGTTCGGACTCGGTGCCGGGCACTCCATGACCAGAGAACTTAATACTGCGTTAAGAAGAATTGGATTTGATAAAGTATTCGATACGAATTTTACGGCCGATTTAACCATCATTGAAGAAGGAACAGAATTGATACTTCGCCTATACAAAGCGCTGGTTCAAAAGGAACAGGTCGCTCTGCCGCAGTTCACTTCTTGTTCGCCCGGCTGGGTTAAGTTCCTGGAACATTACTATCCGGAGTATATCGATAATTTGAGTTCTGCAAAATCTCCGCAGCAAATGTTTGGAGCGTTAATAAAAACTTTCTACGCAGAAAAAGCAGGTGTCGATCCGGCAAATATTGTTTCCGTCGCAGTTATGCCGTGTTCGGCTAAGAAATTCGAATGCAACAGACCGGAGATGCATGACAGCGGCTACAAAGATGTGGATTACGGATTGACTACACGCGAACTTGCAAAGATGATTAAGGAAGCAGGTATCAATCTTCCGGAAATGCCGAAGAGCGATTTCGACTCTCCGTTCGGCGAAGCTTCTGGTGCGGGGTTAATTTTCGGCGCTACCGGGG
>DAIEQA010000282.1:0-1835 GCA_027348115.1 Ignavibacteriales bacterium | reverse complement strand
ATTTAGTGTCCTTAGGGAAAGAATTGAAAAGCGGGAAGAGAGTGAAAAATTATCAAAACAATTTATGCCGAAACGCCCAAAGGAAATTTATACCCAGGATAAAAATATAAGCGGCATTCAACTTTCTCCTGACGAAAACTTTGTAACATTCCGAATGGATAAGATGCCAAAAAATTCTAAGGCGGTGGTTGTTCCAAACTATGTGACAGAAAGCGGATTCACAGAAGATATTAACGCGCGGGCTAAAGTAGGCAGAGAACAGCCATCGTATGAATTTGGTATTTACGATATCAGGAAAGACACCGTTTATTATGTTGATACAAAATCTATTCCGGGAATATTCGATAAACCAGAATACTTAAAAGAATATAAAGCAAAAACCGATTCCACAAAAAAAGGAGTTAAAAAAGAACAACCGCGCGAGGTTTCGTTCAGCGGACCGCTTTATTCGGAAGACGGAGTGAATTCGCTTTTGGTATTAAAATCTTCAGACAATAAAGACAGATGGATAATGCTTCTAGATCTTGGTAGCGGCAAGTTAAAGAATTTAGAACGTCAGCACGATGATGAGTGGATCGGCGGTCCCGGCATTGGATGGGGAACGGGTAATGTCGGCTGGCTTAATGATAACAAGCGAATTTATTATCAATCTGAAGAGAGCGGATATTCACATCTCTACACGCTTAACATTTTGACAGGAGAAAAGAAACAACTCACAAACGGAAAATTCGAAGTGTTTGATCCGCAACTTTCACGCGATAAGAAATATTTTTACTTCACGTCGAGCGAGGTTCATCCGGGCGAAAGGCATTTTTACAGAATCCCTATTGACGGAGGCCGTTCTGAAAAAATTACTAATATGACAGGAAACAACGAAGTAACTCTTTCTCCGGATGAATCAACTCTTGCCATTCGT
Source organism: Ignavibacteriales bacterium (assembly GCA_027348115.1). Lineage (GTDB taxonomy): Bacteria > Bacteroidota > Ignavibacteria > Ignavibacteriales > Melioribacteraceae > Fen-1258. The sequence continues at coordinate 919 of DAIEQA010000282.1, read as the reverse complement.
TATTCTTACTCAAATAAACCATGGGAATTATTTGTCGCTGAAAACCGGGTCGGCTCGAAACCAAAACAAATTACTTTTTCAACCTCGGCAGAATTTAATTCATATCCATGGCGCGATCCCCAGATTGTAACATTTAAAGCGCGAGACGGAGAAAATGTCTACGCCCGTCTTTATAAACCGGAGTCCGCAAAAGCAAACAGAGCGGCCGTTATATTTGTTCATGGAGCGGGGTATTTACAAAATGCGCACAAATGGTGGAGCGAATATTCCCGTGAATATATGTTTAATAATTTTTTGGTTGATAATGGTTACACTGTTCTCGATATTGATTACAGAGCAAGTTCCGGTTACGGAAAAAAATGGCGCACCGACATTTACCGCAATATGGGAGGAAAGGATTTATCCGATCAAGTTGACGGCGTTAAATATTTAATAGATCAATGTAACGTAGATCCAAAGCGAGTTGGTATTTACGGCGGTTCTTATGGCGGCTTTATAACTTTAATGGCAATGTTCAAAGAATCGGATGTTTTTGCAGCCGGCGCAGCACTTAGACCAGTTACGGATTGGGCGCATTATAATCACGGTTATACCGCTAACATTTTAAATATTCCTGTGTTGGATAGTGTTGCATATGAAAGAAGCTCTCCGATTTATTATGCAAACGGATTGAAAGGCGCGCTTTTGATCTGCCATGGAGTGATAGATGATAATGTTAATTTTCAAGATGTTGTGCGGCTTTCGCAAAAGTTGATTGAACTTGGAAAAGAAAATTGGGAATTGGCAATCTATCCGCTCGAAAGTCACGGTTTTAAGGAGTCGAGCAGCTGGACGGACGAATATAAACGTATATTCAAACTCTTTGAAGAAAATCTAAATAAAAAGTAAGTTGTAAATATTGAATTGGAAGTAATGAATT
>DAIEQA010000278.1:0-4227 GCA_027348115.1 Ignavibacteriales bacterium | reverse complement strand
TATTTATTACAAATTTTTTATGATTATCGAATTTATATTTATCGATTTGCTTATAGTTCAGTGCGCTTATTTACTGCTGCACGACCTTGTCGATCTATATCCTTTTAACGATATAAAAAGCATGCGGCAGCTTATTCCTTTGAAGAGCCGGATATTAATATCGATTGAAAATTTCTTTCCGGCAATGATCGCATTAATCCTTTCTTTGGCTTATTTCGGTGTAAGGAAACCGCTTGGTGTGGGAATTTATTTGGCGGCATATTTTATTACCTATTTGGCGATGTCGTTTTTTTCTTGGTACAAGCCGTACATTTGGGGAGCTTCGGAAGATCAAAAGGAAAATTACCGAATAGAATACGGACAGACTCATCAGCTTCTTCCGCCGAGGGATGACAATCCGCGACCGAATACATTACACCTAATTCTTCATTCGCTTTTTATCATCAATACATTTTTTATGGTAGCGGTGGAGTTTAATTTCGTTTATTGATCTATGCGAATTTAAACCGCACCGCATTTCCATCTAAATAAAATTTTACCAGACAACCGTGCCGACCGCTTTGTCGAGCTGGTATTGATTCAAAACATTTTTATAAATAACCTGAAGGTAAAGCAAACGTGCCCCGGCAAGGGCTGTTTCCGCATCGATCAAATCCAAATTGGTAATTACGCCGTCGCGGTACTGCGCTTCGGCTCTTGTAACGGCATCTTCAGCTTGTTTTACCTGGATTCTTGTCGTATTTAATTTTTCTTTGTTTGACTGCAAATCGGAATACGCGCTTTGAACTTCCGTTTTAATTTTTCTTTCTAGGCTTAAAATTTCCTGCGTGCTCGAATTTAAATTAGCCTCAGCCTCTTCAACTTTTGCTTCAGTCCTGTAGCCGCTGAAGATAGGAATATTTGCCGATATCCCCGCCGCCCAGTTGCCGCGCAAGACATCGAGGTTAGGGAAGAAGCCGTTCTTTAAGCCGTAAGTTGCGCCGATGGAGAGGGTCGGCTTATTTCCAAGAGAGGAAACTTGCTTTGAAATTCTCGCGCTGTTCTCCGCATCTTTTGCGAGCTTAATTTCTGGTCGCATATTGTAAGCTTGCGAGACCAATGAATCTTCGTTCGTACCGGATTCGTAAATAGAAAAATCTCCGGATAAATTTAACGGCTTATCGGAAGAATATCCGGTCAGGTTCCTAAGTTATATTTTCTCTTTCTTCAAAGCGTTTTGCAGATCTATCTTTTCGTTCTGCGCAGAAGCGACGCGTACTTCCGTGGTAAGCACGTCAAAATCGGTCGCGCTTCCGCTGGCTACTTTTTTCTTAGTTAAGTCAAGGTGCTGGTTAAGCGTGTTTATCTGATCGTCGGTTACCTTTATGCTTTTCTCAAGGAATAATATCGTATAGAAAGTTTGAATCGCGCTGTAAGCAAGGTTTGATTTGATCAGATTTATTTTTTCTTCAGCTGAAAGCTTGTAAGATTTGATCAGATCCATTCCTGCATCGCGCTTGCCGAAATCATAAAGAGTGTAACCGGCGCTAACGTGCATGTCGTAGTTGTTGGGAGTATTAAAATCAAAAGATCCCATGCCGGGGAAGCTCAAAGAAATAATTGGACCGATCCACGCGTAGGAAAGGTCGCCTTCAACGTTTGGATAATAGCTGCTGTTCTGCTCTTTTACTTTTGCATTAACGGCGTCAACCTGCTGAACAGCCTGGTTTATTACCGGCTGGTTTGTTAACGTCATTCTTAAGGCTTCATTAAGAGAAAGAGAATCGGAGTTAGACTGCTGCGCTTGCGAAACAGAAGCTAATCCGAAAAATATGATTGTTATTATTATATAAAAGTGAAATTTCATTTTTCTTCCGCTGATTAAAAAGTTTTATCTTAAACTCAATTTGGTTAAAAATTTTATCATGACTAATCCATCGCCACAATTTTCTCACCCGCTGACTTTTTCTTTTTGTATCGTAGGAATAAAATCGGCACAATACAGAGTACCGTTATTAGTGCCGCGATGAAGAAGTCATCATCAACCGCCGAAACAAATGCCTGTAGGTTGAGATTATAAATAACAAGTGCTTTTGCTCTTAATGCCGATACAGCGTTGGTTCCGCCGACCGCCTGCTGCGCGAATCTTGACAAACCGGTTATAATATTTTTTGTCATCGGCGCATATTGATTAACAGACTGCCCATAAACTGTAGTATGGAAAATTGTTCTGTCTGTTAAGAGCGTTCCCATAAGCGCAACGCCAAAACTTCCGCCGATCTGTCTTAAAATATTATAAAGACCCGATGCCTGCGCCATCCTCTCGCGAGGTATTCCGGATAGAGCTATGGTGCTTAACGGTGTGAATATCCATCCCATTCCCAATCCGCGAAGGTAAAGTGAAATCATAATCGCGGAGGTTTCGGAGTACAGTGAAAGGAAATGATTTACAAAAAGACTTAATGCCAAAAGAAATATTCCAATAAACGCCGGGATTTTGGGATTTATTTTATCAGCAAAATGACCTGAGATTGGAGACATTGCAGCTTGTAAAAATCCAACCGGAAGGAAAAGCGAACCTGCCTGGAATGCAGTGTAGCCAAGTCCATTCTGCAGATAAAGAGGAAGCAAAAATGTACTGCCGAACATTCCCATTCCGAAAATAAAAAGAACAACGTTCGCCATGGCAAAGTTGAAATTTTTAAGCAGGCTGAGATCGATTAAGGGATGCTTAGTGTTTAACTCGGCAATCATGAACACAACAAATCCAATCAGCGAAATTGCAAAGCAAGCTACGATAAACGGTGAAGTCCATCCGCCGGTATTCCAATCCGCGTTGCCGTCGGAAAGAGCGATGAGAAGTGCGCTGAGAAAAATAGCCATCGACACAAATCCGATGATATCGAATTTTCTAGAGGTTAAAGTTTTATATTCTCTTTGGATTACCAAGGTGGCAAAAATTCCAATTATGCCTACCGGTACGTTTACGTCGAATATTGAATGCCACGCGAAGTTGTCGATCAAATATCCGCCGAGTGTAGGACCAAGTGAAACGGAAGCCGCCGCCGCTATTGTCCAGAAACCTAATGCTATGCCTCGCCGTTCCGGAGGGAATTCTCTCATTACTATCGCCATACCTACCGGCATCATCAAGCCTGCGCCTGCACCTTGAATTACGCGGAACAGAATTAGAACCGATTCATTCCACGATAAAGAGCAGAGCAGAGAGCCCAAAGTAAAGAGGCTGAGCGCGGTTGCGTAAGTTTTTTTGTAGCCGAAATGATCTGCAATCCAGCCGGATGTAGGAAGCATAACCGCAAACACTAACAGGTAAGCAGTTGCGACCCACTTTACTGTGTCAACTCCGATTCCGAATGTTGCCATAATTTTCGCTAGCGACACGTCGACAATCGTAGCATCCAGAACCGCCATAAACGTTCCGATCATTACGTTGCCGAGGACCCACCATTTGTAAGATGGGTGGTCGTGATGAAGCGAAGATATCTGGTTTACAGCAGCGCCTCTAATTGATTTTCTTTTAGAGCCGAACATTTTTATTTCACCTTCACGGATACTTCAACAGACATGCCCGGTCTTAATATCGGCTGCCGATTCCCGGTAGTTTCCGGGTCATCAATTGAAATTTTAATCGGAACTCGCTGAGTGACTTTTGTAAAGTTGCCGGAAGCATTGTTCGGCGGAATTAACGAGAACTCGGACGCCGTGTAGGTTCCGATCTCAAAAACTTTACCGGAAAATTTTACATTCGGATATGAATCGACATCAATTTCTACCGGTTCACCTAATTTTACGTGAGTAAGTTTAGTTTCCTCAAGATTTGCGGTAATCCAGATATTTTTCAAATCGTATATCGTAAATATCGGCTGCCCCGGCTGAACTACATCGCCGGTAAGCACCCAACGTTTAGCAACCACACCATCCATAGGTGCTGTTATTGTTGTGTTGTTCAGCTGAGATTCAATAACGCCAATCTGACTTTTTGCGGTTGTAATTTTAGTAAGCTCAATATTGTATTCAGCTTTGGCAGCTTCCAATGCTTTTTGCAGATGATCGTACTGCTCTTTAGTGATTATTCCGTTTTTATATTGAGTTTCACCTCGATTAAAATCATCTTGAGCTCGACTGACATTTACTTGCGCAAGAGGAATACTTTTTTGCGCAAGCTCTAGTCCGGCTTTTGCAGAAGTTTCCTGCGCTTTTAAATCGCTGTTATCTAACTTTACCAGT
>DAIEQA010000264.1:0-6870 GCA_027348115.1 Ignavibacteriales bacterium | reverse complement strand
TTACTTGTGACTTGAAGATTAATCAATCCGTCGTCTATCAAAATTGTTTCTCCTACACGGGCATCCATGGGCAAGCGTTTATAGCTTGTAGAAATTTTTTGTTTCGTTCCTAAAATATCTTCGGTGGTTATTTCTATTTCGTCGCCGGAATTTATTTCTATCTGCGGCTCGCTCAATTCGCCGATTCTAATCTTAGGTCCCTGCAGATCGATAAGGATCGGGATGGGGAGCGATCTCTGAATGCATAATTCATTGATGCGGTTGAATATCGTTTCAAAGTATTCTTCCGACCCGTGGGAAAAATTAAGACGGAACGCATCGCATCCGGCATCTATTAGTGCGTTAAGTTTTTCAACCGAGTCCGAAGCGGGGCCCAGTGTTGCAAGTATTTTTGTCTTGGCAAATCTTTTAGTCACTTTTTCTTTTTATCCTTTAATGATGCGGTTGTATTTTCTTTTGAGTTGTTGTTGTTCTTTTTCTTTTTTTCTTCAGGCCGCAATCTTTTTCTCATTGCGGATAACTCTTTTTCTACTTCTCCGAATACAGTGTTAACCTCGAACTTTCCGTTCTTAAGTTTTTTTCCAGCGCGGATACCGGTTAATAATTCGATTGCTTCTTCAACTTTGGCGACCGCATAAATATGGAATTTTTTGTCCTTCACAGCCGCAATTACTTCTTCCTTTAACATCAGGTCTTTTACATTTTGTTGAGGAATTATTACCCCGTTGGCGGCATTAAGTCCGTTCTGTTTGCATACGTCAAAGAATCCTTCAATTTTTTCGTTCACACCGCCGATTGGCTGGATATCTCCTTTTTGATTTACAGAGCCGGTAATTGCGTAGGTCTGCTTAATAGGAATTTTAGAAATCGCGGAGAGCAGCGCGCAAATTTCTGTTATCGATGCGCTGTCGCCGTCAATCATTCCGTAACCCTGTTCGAACACCAAACTCGCGGTAAAAGAGAGAGGAATCCTGGAGCCAAAATTTTCTCTAAAGTAACCTGAAATAATTAACACGCCTTTGTTGTGAGTGCTCCCGCTCATACCGGCTTCCCGTTCAACATTTATAATATTGCCGCTGCCGAGCGAAACTGAAGCGGTAATCCGCGTAGGTTTCCCAAAGGCGTGATGCCCGCTTTCATAGACTGCCAGGCCGTTAATAGTTCCCACGCGGGAACCGTGAGTGTCAATCAAAATTGTTCCGTCGGTTATCATCTGGGAAAGTTTTGATTCGTACAAGCCGTGACGTTCTTTTGCCGTATCGAATGCCTGGACAACATGGTATTCGCTCACCATTTTTTCGCCGCTGTCGTGCGCCCAAAAATTCGCTTCACGTACCAAGTCTGCAATGTACGCAAAACGCGTAGTCAGTTTGTTTTTCTCACCTGCATAGCGCGCGCCGTACTCAATTATTTTTGCAATTGCGGCCTTATCAAACTCAAGCAGTTTTTCGGTCTCGATTAATTTTTTAATTACCTTGGCGTATTCGGTCAGTGCTTGTTCCGTTCGCTGCATTTCGTAATCGAAATCGGCTTTAATCTTGAAAATTTTGTTGAAGTCGTCTTCGTACTGTGAAAGGATCGAATAAATATAATTGTTGCCAACCATAATAATTTTGGTGTCGATGCTTATTGGCTGCGGTTTCAAAATGCTTGGAGAGAATTGGTAAAGATTTGCAATATCCTGGATTTCCAATTTCTCATAAAGCAATACACGTTTCAAAGTTTTCCAAACGCCCGGTTCGCTAAAGGCGTCCATAGCGTTGATAACCAGATAGCCGCCGTTGGCGCGAAGCAGCGTACCGGCTTTAATTCTCGTAAAATCTGCGTACCATCCGCCTCGGCCGTCGCTGTATTTTTCTATTGTTCCGAATAGATTGCTGTAAGTCGGAGAGGTTTCAATAATAACCGGGCATTTTTTTATCTGCGAGTTATCGAGAACAATGTTCACTTCGTATTCTTTCATGTAATCGATAATTATTCCGTCGTCGGCTTCTTCTTTCGCTGGCCGCTGTCCTTTAAACACATCAAGATTTTGAAGAATGTTCTCGCACACCTGGTTAAGATATTCTTTCACGTCCGGATTTTTAAATTTCTTTTTTAGATCTTCAACGGCAACGGAGACAATAGCGTTAGCGTATTCACTTTCCAGCTTGGATATTTTTTCCTGGAAGTCCTGCGTTAGCTTGAGACTCTCTCTAAATAATTTTTGGAGTTCTTCCTGGTAATTCAAATACTTTGTTTGGAAATCCTTTGCCTGCTCTTCGGTAATTTTTTGTTCCCGGACGTACTCTTCCAACTGTTGAACGAACACCGGTTGATTTTCAATGACAGCGAAAATTTCCGGACGCGGCATTTCGCCTACTTTAATTTGTCCAAGAGTAAAATTATCATGTCTTAGTTTTTCCTCAAACGTGTTCATCATATTCTGCTGAACTGATCCGAACTCGGCCAGCAATTTTTTCTTTTTGGAAACGAAAGGATCGTTTGAAAGAACCTGCGGAATTTTTTCCTGCAAAAATTTTATTGCTCTTTGAAGATCTTTTTTGAATTTGCTTGCCTGCCCGGCGGGAAATTGCAGCAGCGTAGGCCGGTCTTCATCTTTAAAATTGTTTACGTAAGCATAGTCGCTTAGATGAGAGCAGTCGGGAGTTATCGATTCGAGCATCTGTTGAATTGCCGTTAACTTTCCGGTGCCGGATAAACCGGTAACAAAAATATTATAACCCTGGCTTTTAAGATCGACGCCCAAACGCAGCGCTTTAAGCGCCCGTTCCTGTCCAACTATTCCTTCAATAGGTTTAAGACTTGTCGTAGATTCAAATTCAAAAACATCCGGGTCGCATGTCCACTTAAGGTCTTCCGGTTTTAATTCTTTTGGCTGCCGAGCTTTGAGGAGCGCCATAAATTGTTTCCGTGAATTGTTGGTTGAATTCGTATTGCAAAATAATAAAAATGAGATAATAGAAATATGCGTAAATCTGTTATTATTGAATCTAATGAGTTAATTTTGTGTTATTCTTTTACCGAACAATCCTTTCCCGCCCCGGCGGGCTAAGGTGTTGTGTATTTTAAATAGAACATCAGCCTTAACAACAGGCTGTAGAAAAATGGAATTGAATGAAAACCCCTGTTGATACTCTCATCGATTCTTTGCTGCCGCTTCATAAACTGAAGGAAGGGATAGCTGCGCCCGGGAATCAAGATAAAATTTTTGTCTCATCTTTTGCCGGATCGTCTAAATCAATCTTCGTAAAACTTGCCGTACCCCGTATCAAACAGCTGATTATACTTTGCCCGTCGGTGCAGTCTGTAAACGAAACCAAGGTTGAACTGAGTTTGATGGAACTTGAAGACCGGCTGATTATAATAGATGAATTCAATATGGAGTTGCTTCAGGAGAAGCTAACAGACATAAATGGCCGCACAAGTTTTATACTGATTACAACCTACGAGCTATTAAAATTGAAGCTGCCGTCCATGAAATCGATTATGGCAAACACAACAAAGGTAGAAATCGGCGGTAATCTGACTTATGACGATTTAATCGAGTACTTAAATTCGATTAATTACGATCGTACAAAGTTTGTAGAAAATCCCGGCGACTTCTCCGTACGCGGTTCAATAATTGATTTCTGGTCGTTCAGCGAAAAGCAGCCGTGTCGTCTGGAATTCGACGGCGACTTTCTGGAATCGATTCGTCATTTTGATCCTGAAACACAGCGCTCTCTTAATAAACTTACGTCCGTAACTGTTGCTGCATCGCTGGACGAAGCCGAAAACAACTCCGGCATTTTCGATTACCTGGATAATCCTCTGGTCATAGCGTCCGAATACGAATTGGAAAAATTATCCGAGAAAAAAAAATTCTCGGAAGAAACACCGCTGAAGATAGATATAGATGACGAATTGAAGGAAGAGCTTTTTGAATCGGAAAATGTTGAAGAAGTTATAGATAGGAAGAACGAGGGCGAGGATGAAATTTTATTTTCTTCCGAATTGCTTTACACTAAGAATGTCAGATGGATCATAGAAGATGAAATTGGCCGTCACGATGATCGTATAATCCTAAATTTTTCCGAAGCACCAGCCGTCAATTCGAATTTTGAATTGATGTATAATTTCATGAAGGACTACACATCAAAGAATTTCCAGGTAACAATTGCCGTTGAAAACGAATTGCAGATTAAACGTCTGTACGATCTCCTTGCCGATTTTAAGGAAGAAATGGCCGCGCTTCTGGAATCGGGAAAAATAAAATTTATTCTCTTCCCAATTAAAAATGGATTTATTTCAAAGGACACCGCACTTGTTCTATTAACCGATTACCAAATTTTCAACAAGCCGTACCGAACCAAGCTACCGTCCAAAGCTAAATTTAAAAAGTCGCGCGTTAAAGATTTTGCATCTATAAAACGCGGCGATTTTGTCGTGCACGAAAATTTCGGAATTGGCCAGTATGCCGGATTGGAAACAATAAAAATAGGCGAGGTAGAACAGGAATCGATAAAAATATTATACGCTGAAGGCGGAGTAGTTTATGTTAACCTTAATTACCTTTCTCTTGTAAAGAAATTTTCTTCAAAAGATAACGTTCCTCCTAAGCTATCCGTACTTGGCGGTACGGAATGGAAAACCACAAAGAAAAAAGTTAAAGCACAGATAAAAGAGGCTGCACGGGAATTAATTACTCTTTATGCCAGAAGAAAATCCGCGCAGGGTTTTTCATTCAGCACAGATTCAATTTGGCAGCGAGAACTCGAAGCGTCTTTCTTTTACGAGGATACGCCCGACCAGGTAAAAGTATCGGAAGAAGTTAAGCGCGACATGGAAGGCGAAAATCCGATGGACCGGCTTGTGTGCGGCGATGTTGGTTTCGGCAAAACAGAAATTGCCGTTCGCGCCGCCTTCAAAGCCATCAACGACGGCAAACAAGTTGCTTTGCTTGTGCCGACTACAATTCTTGCAGAACAACATTACAATACATTCAAAGACCGGCTTAGACAGTTTCCGGTAAAAGTAGAAGCGCTTTCAAGGTTTCAAACAAAGGCCGAACAGACGGAGATAATAAAAAGATTGTTAAGCGGCGATGTTGATGTGGTTATCGGCACGCACCGGTTGATATCAAAGGATATTCAATTTAAAGATCTCGGGTTGCTCATCATCGACGAAGAACACAGGTTTGGCGTAATGGCAAAAGAAAAATTGCGTTCTCTTAAAGCAAATGTTGATACGCTGACTTTAACCGCTACGCCGATACCGCGCACGCTTAATCTATCATTGCTCGGCGCTCGCGACCTATCTATTATTGCTACGCCGCCGCCCAACCGCCAGCCGATTTATACTAAGGTAGATACATTCGACGTTCTTAAAGTGCGCGAATGGATTTTGAACGAGGTAAAGCGCGGAGGGCAGGTTTATTTTGTTCATGATCGAATCCAATCTATCGAAAAAATTTCGGCGTATATACAAAAATATATTCCGGAAATACGAATTGGTGTTGCACACGGACAGATGAAGCCTGCCGATCTCGAAAAGGTAATTCATAATTTCCTGAATAGGAATTACCACATGTTAATCTCCACAAAAATTATAGAGTCCGGTCTTGATATACCTAATGTTAATACTATTATTATAAACCGAGCGGATCGGTTCGGACTTGCGGAGCTTCACCAGCTTCGGGGACGTGTTGGCCGGTCGGATAGACAGGCTTACGCATTTTTTCTTGTTCCGTCGTTGAACGCAATTACAAAAAAAGCTGTTAAGCGATTACAGGCAATTGAAGAATACACGGAGCTTGGCGAGGGCTTCAACTTGTCGATGCGCGATCTGGAAATACGGGGCGCAGGAAATCTTTTGGGAACCGAGCAAAGCGGATTTATCGATTCGGTAGGATTTGATATGTATCTTAAACTCCTGGATGAAGCTGTTGAGGAGTTGAAGCAAAGCGAATTTAAAGAAGTATTTAAAGAACTGCCGAGGCAGCAGGAAAGATCCGAACCAACAATTGATACCTACTTTGAAATCGGTATACCGAAATCATTTATGCCTGATCAAGCAGACAGACTGAGCTTTTACACCGCTTTATTCTCAATGCTGAAATTTGAAGAGCTCGACGAGATCAAGGAAGAAATGATAGATAGGTTCGGTAGGCCGCCCGTCAACGTTGAACGGTTAATCCTTGCCGCAGTGTTAAGATTTCGGGCGTCGTTTATCTTGCTTGAGCGGGTTATTGTCCAGGAAAGAAAAATTATTATCATTCTTCCAAAGGGTGAAAAAGAATCGTTCTACCAGAATAAATTTATTCTTGTTCTTGATTTCATAAATAAAAATTATTCAAAGGAGATAAGATTCGTTCAGTCAAACGAAACTCTTAAACTGGAAATGATAAACAAATTCAACTCGCCGGAAAGCGCAATGAATTTCTTAATTAAGTTTTGCACTGAACTTTACGATATTATCAAATAATATCATTCGGATATTTATAATTTTATTTCTCAAAAGTTTTTTTAACATTCCCGCAGAGAAAGCGGGATGTCAATATTTCCGGAATATTAAAACTGAAGGAGTATGTATGGGAAGAATAACAAAAGCGGTACTGATTATTCTGATCTTGGCATTTATAGGAATTCAATTTGTTGATGTAGAAAAAACCAATCCCCCGGTTAAAGGAGATATCGGCGCGCCGCAGGAAGTAAAAACAATTCTTAAAAAATCGTGTTATGATTGTCATTCGAATGAAACAAAATGGCCATGGTACAGCAATGTTGCCCCGGTTTCATGGTTTGTTACCGACGATGTTAATTCGGGAAGAAGACATCTAAATTTTTCCGCATGGGAAACTTATAACGATGTAAGAAAAGAAAAGAAGAT
>DAIEQA010000257.1:0-1865 GCA_027348115.1 Ignavibacteriales bacterium | reverse complement strand
TCCTTTCAACCCAACAACAACAATCGAATACGAAATCCCAATTACCTCAAAAGTTAAAATAGAAGTATTTGATTTTTTGGGAAAAAAGAAAGCAACATTGTTAAATAAAAATCAAATGCCCGGTTATTATAAACTGGGTTTTGATGGTTCAAAGCTTAGCAGTGGAATCTATTTCTATAGACTCTTAGTAGGTGGTTTTGCACAAACAAGGAAGATGATTTTAATTAAATGAGAAAGCTTTACTTACAACTCAAATAAACTTCATTGCAACAAAGCTGCGGCATAAAATCAAACGGACTTGTTTTATGCAATTCGAATTTCCGCACGTTGCTGCGAGGTAATTTATGACAGTAGTTGAAGGATTTTTATCGGCTGTAACAACCCATTTTGTGATAGTGATTGAGTAATTTTTCTTGTATTATCGTCATAGTAGGATTGAGACAAAGAAATTTATCGGGATTCATTATTAAATAAATAAAATTATGGCTGATTCGGAAAGAAGGACTAAACTGCGTACGATTAATAAACTTAGACGAGGAGAAAAAAATGGATGCACTTGAAAGGAACGACGGCGTAATTAACGAAACCGAAATCAACACAATTGGCCGGAGAAATTTTTTATCTAAAACATTAGGATGCGCTGCCGGTTTAACGTTATTGGCTTATACGGGAATGTCGAGAGACGCATTTGGGGCGGACGGGCAAAAGTCGAAAGAAGAAATTGCCAAGGAGTTGGAAGAAAAAGTAATTAAGTACATGAAAAAATACGGAACATGTTCGCAGTCGAGCTTTTGCGCGTTGAATGAGCAGTTCGATTTAAAAGGCGATGACGCGGTACCCGGTTTAAAACCTTTTGCCGGCGGAATTGCGGGCAGGGGAGAAACATGCGGAGCCGTAACAGGGTCTATATTAGCGCTCGGTTTGTTTTTTGAATCGCAAACTCCCAAAGAAAATATAAAATCGCTTTCGTCAATTAATTATGCCGGCGAGTTTTTTGATAAATTTTCAAATGAGTTCGGTTCAACAAGGTGTTCGGCTGTCGTTGAACATCAATACGGCAGGAAATATGATTTCCAGAACCCTGACGATATGAAGTTGTTTATGGAAGCGGCAAAAACCGGCAAGTGTATGGAAGTTGTTAAGAACGCCGTTCTTTGCGCAGCGGACATCATTGCTGAAAATTCCAAAAGTGCGGACAAAAAGAATTAGAAGCTGCAGCAATAAATTTTGCGGCAGTTACAAAACACTTGGTGACTGCCGCTGAATAGAATTATCATCACGATATGACCATGATGACCGGGCAAAAATCCGTCAAGGTACGCGGCGTAGCCGTGATAGACTGGACAAACCTTGACGGATGGCACAACGTGAACTCTCCATTTACGGCATCATCCGGATTTTAATTACAAAACCTTTTTTTCCTTATTTAATTTTTTCGAAGGCAGAATTAATTTTCCGCTGTCGGTATTATCCACCTGGAATTTTGAAATCAGGTTTTGGAGATTATAAGTCAACCTATTCAAATCTTCCGAGGCGCGGGCAATTTGCTGAATGCCGACTGCGGCTTCCTTAGTAACGTTATTAATGCCGTCGATATTTTGAGTAATTTGTTCTGCAGCGCTGGATTGTTCCTCGCTGGCTGCGGCAAGCTGCGTAGACATATCCATAACCGATTCCGAAGCATTAATTATTTCTGTTAACGATTTTCCTGCCTTATCTGTAAGAACAATTCCTTTTTCAACTTCATCGGTACCTTGATTCATTGTAGTAACCGCTTCGTTTGTATCAATTTGAATTTGCCGTATCATCGCCGCAATTTCTTTAGTGGCTTTTGTAGTTCGCTCGGCCAATTTTCTTACTTCGTC
>DAIEQA010000244.1:0-21915 GCA_027348115.1 Ignavibacteriales bacterium | reverse complement strand
CGGCGACTTGAACACTTCCAAATCCGCTGGACTATCCGCGTACACTTTTCTACCTACTTTGTTTATCTCATTCACCCGGTCGTATAATTTCTGATATGCCGCAACACGTTCCCGTGTGTACTGCGGACGGTTCTTCTTCATCGTTTCCTGGTCGTTATTTAACTTATCAATTGCCGCAGCTAAAGTTTGCCCCTGCTGCTTGTAATCGTCCGGCATTTTCTTCCCTTTTAACTTTGCATCATACTTATCTATCACATTGCAAATATTTGGAATTACTTCGAGCATTGTCTTTTCATCTCTTTTAGCTTTAGTAAATTTTCCGGTCGGAAATTCTTTTACTACATCCGCATTATCCGGGAACGCGAGCTCAAGACGAAGTTTTACGCCGTCTCCCCATTTACCGGCTTCGGCTAACTTCGCGTTCTTTTCAACTGTAATTGATTCTTGTTTCTTTGTGTACTCTTCATCGCTCATGTAATGAGAAGCCGTTACTATCTCCTCGTCGAGATTATTAAAATACACGGAATCCAGGCCGAACTCCGACAGCTTTTCTTTGCCCCGTCCAATAACAGACGCGGTTTTTGCCTTCTCAAGAATTTCTTCTTCAGGCGCCCTCAATCATCTTTTGCTTGCCATTGAAACCTCCTTTGAATATTATGTAACCGTTCCGTTTAAAAAATCTTTATTCCGGAAAAGAAGAATTTATACTGTATGCCTGCTTTCACGGGATGTATGGATAATTGCAAGCGCTGTTTCCTGGATTTCGTCAACTGTAAATATGATTGCAACAACTGTATATTTGATTTCGACACCTGTATTAAGACCCGCAAAAGCTGTATAAATCTTATTAACAATTCCGTATACAATTTCATAAGCTGTATCCATAATTTCACGAGCTGCATAAATGATTGTAAGACCTGTATACATCCTTTCTTTACCTGTATCTTTGATTTCAAGAGCTGTATACGCGTTTGTATGCGCTGTATCAGCGATTGACATTAATACTACATAGATGTAGTTATCTTTATAATCTTTTCCATGATACGGGAAGCTGTTTTTGCTTCATTTTGCAAGGTTTTCACCTCCGGAACAGCCCTAAATCTTAGTTCATTACGGTTTACGGATGGATTGCCATGGCCGTTCAACAGCTAGTCTAAGATTAATACTTCCCGTTCGAAATCGTTCCTAGATAACCTGGATGATTTATCTGTACAAACGCATGTTTCTTTTTGTGAAGATTCTTCGAGGATTAGGCGAGTTAGGAGTTTCCGATTTACAGGAATTATTGATGAAAGATGAATGTAGTTCTGCGGAGGGATATTGGTTTTTCCGGCGATTAATGGATATGAAAATGAATTCGTTACCATTGAATTTTCCCGCTTAGCTTTTTTATCGAGCTAACCCGTAAACAGAAAAGGTGATCTCAATAAGGTCAGCCCCATTGTTCCAAAATCTAATATCAAAATATTGTTAATACAAACTTAAGTCAAGATAGAAATCCATATCTAACAAAATCTTGCAGACTAAAAAGGATGGATAAGCCACTCATGTTTAATTAAAATTTATCGGGTAAATAAACGTAAGCCGCGGTTCAACACGTTTCTGAGGTTCATAACCGATTATCTTATCGTTGTAATCCCGAACCGGTGTGAAAGTCCAATAGTATATCATGGACATTAAAAGATACGGTTGGACCTTATAGCCAAATTGAAAATATAAATAGGAACGGTCGTCGGTGGTGAATAAGTCGCCGATGTTCTCGATGTTTATTTTATCGTACCCGGCTCGAACGACGTATTGAAAGTTTTCCGAAGATAATTCCCCGGCAATGTGAAGCATTCCGCTGTTAGGAACATGATCGAGCTTTTGAAAACTTCCGAGAACTCTAAAGATTCCGAGTATGGAAGAATATAGTTCTCCGTAATAACCTTTGCTCTGGGAGTCGGCAAATTTTAATTGTTGAATTTTACTCCTCACTTCCCCGGTTTGTTTGTCAAGGTTGAACCGTTCAATTTCGTAAAAAGGGCCGAAGTACGAAGGGATATAGTGATCGCCGTTAAATCTTCTTTCAATCTTAGCTTTTAGATCCAGCAATCCAAAACCTTTGAAGTTAAGCATTAAACCGGTCGCAACACCGCTTCCGAATTTTATAATCTTAGCGTAATCGATGTATGCGTCAAGATCGGCTATGCCGGTGCGCAGCAGAGGCAGCCCTAAATCCAAACCGATGATTGTAATATTCCCTTCGTCGTCTTTAGGAAGAAATACATCGGTGGCGGGATTGTATTCGCCGGAAACAATTCCGGCATTTTCATTTAGATCGGTTACAACTGTAGCGCCGGTTTCAAGTTTACCAAGAATAGGAATTGATGCCAGCATGGTTTGCGTTAATGGTCTTATGTATCCTCTAACGCCCATTACTCCCGTCTGTCCAAAGTTTCCGTAGATCGATTCAAATCCGTAGTTGTCAAAGTCTGCGGCCAACTCCAATCCTACTTTTCTGTTATCAAGACTCGGAGAGTTATTGTAAAGATACATTATACTGCCGTGACCGAGCGAAGTATAATCGAGCGCGCCAAACTTTACATAGAGCGGATCACCTTTTTGACCGTACCTGATGTACCGAATGACGCTTAAGTAATCCGAGAACTCGTTAAAATCTTCCGAACGAAGTTTTCCGCTTGCGGTATATTCAAGATTCAAATCCAAACCGACGCCGATTTTGGAAAATTGGAATTCGGGCATTATTCTAAAAGCGTAATTCGGTGCGCCGTTAATCCATGTTAATCCAAAACCCCCTTCAAGCAAACCTTGGTTTTGCTGTAAAGGACTAAATTGCGCGTTAGCCATTGAGACGAAAGCAACAAACAAAAGTATGATTTTGATCTTCATAAAATATTTTGGATTGTTCCCGGAATTCTTTTCAAAGTAGTACATCTTAACTGTAAATAACCCAAAACCAAGATACAGATTTTGAAAATGTATTTACCAAATTATTTTCGGAGAATCGGAGGAAGGATAATTTACTGCGGCTACGATTCTTTCCCGAGTTTTGCAAGCGCTTCGCGAGAAGCTTCTTGCTCGGCAGTTTTTTTGTTGGAACCGAATCCTACACCGAATAATTCATCGCCAATATAGACTTCAATTGTAAATTGCTTTTTGTGCGGCGGTCCTATTTCTTCTTTCACTTTGTATCTTGGCGGAGGCATTTTACGGGCGTGGGTTATTTCTAAAAGCTGTCCTTTGTAATTTGTATCAACAAAAAACAAGTCGTCAATTGTAGTTTTTATAATTTTTTTATTGATAAATGCTTCCGCGGCAGATAATCCTTTATCGAGAAAGATAGCGCCTATAAGAGCTTCAAGTCCGTCTGCCATTATTGATTTTAGACCGTAGACCGAATCGCGGATATATTTTTTATTGAACAGAATTAAATTTTCCAGGCCGATCTCTTCGGCTACACTCGCAAGATTATCCCTGTTTACGAGAGAGGCGCGTGCTTTAGTTAAAAATCCTTCTCCTTCATCGGGATAGTTTGAGAACAAGTAGTTTGCAATGATAAGACTTAAGACGGAATCGCCGAGGAATTCTAATCTTTCATTTGATTTAAGAAGATCGGGATGCAATTCTAAAAACGACCGGTGTGTAAGTGCCTTTACATAAAAACTGGAATTCCTGATCGGGAATTCGAGTACTGCCTCTAATAATTTTAATTTCTCTTGCACTTGTTCGGATTGCAGCGCAGCATTTTCAGCAGAATTTTTTCGGCCAGAACCGAATATCCTATCGAACAATCCCCAAAACACTTTATCCTACATACTTTTTAAATAGTAAGGAAGCATTGTGCCCGCCGAATCCGAAAGTGTTGCTTATGGCGTAAGTGATTTCTTTATTAGCCGCAACCTTAGGAGTATAATTTAAATCACATTCGGGACTTGGTTCATCAAGATTAATTGTCGGCGGAATTATACTATTTTTCAAAGCAAGCACAGTAGCAATCGATTCAACAGCGCCGGCGGCTCCAAGCAAATGACCGGTCATTGATTTTGTAGAGCTAACGGTAAGTTTATACGCGTGTTCGCCAAAGACAGTTTTTATTGCGAGTGTTTCATTCAAATCGTTCAATTCGGTAGAAGTGCCGTGGGCATTAATGTAGTCCACTTGATCTGGAGAGATACCGCCATCGCGAATAGCTTCTTTCATAGAACGAACAGCTCCTTCGCCGCCGGGAGCCGGCGCAGTTATGTGATGTGCGTCGCCCGTTAATCCCGCCCCGATAATTTCGCCATAGATAGTAGCGCCTCGTTTTATAGCGTGTTCAAGTTCCTCCAGTATTACAGTACCGGAACCGTCTCCCATAACAAAACCGTTTCTATCTTTATCGAATGGCCGCGAAGCTTCCATCATTCTATCGTTCCATGTTGAGAGAGCGCGCGCGGCATTAAATCCGCCAATAGACATAGGAGTAATAGCGGCTTCCGAACCGCCTGCAACCATTAAATCCGCCGATCCTCGTTGAACTAAAAAGAATGCATCGGCAATTGCATGCGACGAAGTAGCGCAGGCCGAAGTAGTTGCATAATTAGGTCCTTTCAATCCGTAGCGAATGGAAATTTGACCGGCAGCAATGTCGGAAATCATCATAGGAACAAAGAAAGGACTAATACGTTTTGGTCCGCCCTGAACAAAAGCCGTATGTTGTTCTTCCCAAGTAAGCATGCCGCCTATACCGCTTCCGTAAATAACGCCAATTCTTTCGCAGTCTTCATTGGACAAATCAAGTTTGGAATCTTCGATTGCCATTATTGCGGTAGCAAGTGCGTAATGAGTATAAGGATCCATCCTGCGAATTTCTTTTTTATCGATATAATGAGAAGGATCAAAATTCTTTACTTCGCAAGCAAATCTTGTATTGAAATTGGCGGCGTCGAAGCGTGTAATAGGGCCGGCTCCGTTTCTGCCGCTAATTAGTCCCTCCCAAAATTCCTGGGTATTATTTCCGATAGGGGTTAACGCGCCGAGACCTGTTACAACAACTCTCCTTTTACTCATGATTCGTTCCTTGAATTTTTATTGACCGGTTGCATGATAAGAAAGAGGCCGTCTCAAAAGTGGTACATCAAAAAATTAATCTTCGAAAACTTGCCTGCGCCAAGCAGGTCAATTTTATCTGTGTTATCCACGTCTATTTATGATTAAACAAGTACTTTTGAGACAGCCATCAAATAATTATTTACCTGCTTTTTCTTTCAAGTAGTTTACTGCATCGCCGACAGTGGAAATCTTTTCGGCGTCTTCATCGGGAATAGAAATATTGAAAGCCGATTCAAAACCCATAACGAGTTCAACTATATCAAGAGAATCAGCGCCTAAGTCGTTTGTAAATGACGCTGTAGGGGTAATTTGAGATTCTTCTACACCAAGTTTATCCATTACGATTTCTTTTACTTTAGCTTCAATGTCCATATTTACTCCTTGTTAAATTATGAAATAAAGTTTATTAAAATTCAAAGTTACATTACCATACCGCCGTCAACATTAATAACTTGACCGGTAATATAATCAGCTTCGGGACTACATAAAAATCCAACAACTTTTGCAACGTCTTCCGGCTTTCCCATCCTTCCCATAGGAATGGTTTTATAAAGTGCCTCTCTTTGCGCATCGGTAAGTTTTTGAGTCATTTCAGTTTCTATAAAACCGGGAGCTACGGCGTTAACTGTTATATTTCTCGAAGCGACTTCTTTTGCCAAAGACTTAGTGAAACCTATTACACCGGCTTTTGACGCGGCATAATTGGCTTGACCTGCATTACCTATTACTCCAACTACCGATGCGATATTTACAATTCTTCCGTAACGTTGGGAAATCATCGGTTTGATTATAGCTTTGCAATAATTGTATACGCTCTTTAAATTAACATTAATAACCTTGTCGAAATCCTCTTCGCTCATTCTTAAAAGAAGATTATCCCGTGTAATACCTGCATTGTTTACAAGGATATCAACGCCGCCGAGTTTTTCAATTGCGTAATCGATAGTGGCTTGAGCGTCCGCCAAGGAAGTAGCGTCGGCTTTATAACCATAAATTTTCACAGTAGGATCGTTGATTTCTCTTTGTAATTCTTCCGCGCACTCGTCGCAATTGTTATAAATAAAAACAATGTCCGAAAAAAGAACACCGCAGCAGCTTTTCGCAACCAATTCTTTAACTATAGCTTTGCCTATACCTCTTGAACCGCCGGTAACTATAGCGCGCTTCTTAAAAGGGTTATTCACTTTTTACTCCAGAATGTATATTAAGATATTCGTTTCTATACTCGGTTAGTTCCTCATAACCATCGTCGCCCAATAAATATCGTAACTCTGCTTTGCAACAATCATAGACTGTAGAAATTTGATTTTCCGTTTTACTGCAATAATGCATCCTCGCAAGATGTTCGTCGTCTACGGTAAGCACCCCTTCAAAAATAACGAGCGGAAATAATATACAATACAACGGTTTATATTTCCACTTGAATTCACCTTCGGCCATTGCCATCTTTTGGAGCGTGCAAAATCCTTGCTTATCAAGAAAAACACATTTGCCGTTGTGAACTTCTGTCCCGACGGCAATTCCCGATGGAAAATCGGAATCGTCCTCAGGATCTTCAAACCAAAGATCAGGGTCTTTAGTCTGCGAATCATCCATGTATGAAATAATTTTGTCTTTGTAGGACATAATGTTATCGTACTCGGATTTATCGGTATAAACGCCGTAATAACAACATTCGCCGGAACAAATACTTATGTCGCATGCGCGAACGAATTTTTGGGTAAAGATAAGAGGATCGATTAACAGGCCCTTAATCCTCTTATCGAATTTATGATGCATCAGATATACCTTTCAAGATCGGAATAATTATCAATTCCAAAAATTTTTACGTCCGGATTAATCCTTTTAACCAAACCTTGCAAAACTTTTCCCGGACCAATTTCGTAAAATTCATCGCAGCCGTCGGCAATCATATTAATAATTGTTTCTTCCCAGCGAACAGGCTTATCAAGCTGCTGGTACAGTAATTCTTTTATTTCCTCTTTAGCGGTAACCGGTTTTGCCGTAACATTAGCATATACCGGAATCTTTGCATTGTAAAAAGGAGAAACATCGAGCCTCATTTTTAAACTTTCTTTTGCGCTGAGCATAAGCGGAGAATGAAACGCACCGCTCACAACCAATTCTTTAACAAGTTTGGCTCCCCTGGTTTTGCTTAATTCCATAGCTGCTTTAACACCGTCCACGGAACCTGAGATAACTATTTGTCCGGGTGAATTAAAATTTGCGCATTGAACAATTCCTTTTTGAGACGCTTCCGAACAAATTTCCTCAAGAATTTGGGAAGCTAATCCAACTACTGCCGCCATTGTTCCCTGCTGTTCTTTTCCGGCTTGCAGCATTGCGCTTCCGCGATGACGAACAAGTTTTACCGCATCATAAAACTGAATTGCGTTAGCCGCTACAAGTGCAGAGTATTCACCTAACGAATGACCCGCAACCATTTCCGGGCTAATGGTTCTGATGATACTTGCCAGAACCACACTGTGAAGAAATATTGCAGGCTGAGTTATATCGGTCTGTTTCAAAGAGTCTTCAGGACCGTTAAACATAATGTGCGAGAGATTAACGCCGGTAGCTTCTTCGGCGGTTTTAATCATTTCCTTGGCTTCTACAGAATTATCATAAAGGTCTTTGGCCATACCTACATATTGGGAACCTTGACCGGGAAATATGAATGCTTTTTTTCCCATCAGTCCATACTCCAGGTAAGATACATAGAACCCCAGGTATAGCCGGCGCCAAAAGCCGCTAAGATTAGATTATCGCCTTTCTTAATTTTTTTATCGCGATAGTATTCCGTTAGACAAAGCGGAATTGTAGCGGCGGTTGTGTTACCGTATTTATCAATGTTAATCATCACTTTATCTTTTGAGATTCCCATTCTCTCGGCAGTGGCAGAAAGAATTCTCAAGTTTGCCTGGTGAGGAACAAGGTACGCAACATCATCGCCTTTCAAACCGTTCTTCTCCATAATTTCATATGAGATATCCGCCATACCTTTTACGGCAACCTTAAATACTGCTTTGCCGTCCTGGTAGATGTAATGCATTTTCTTATCAACGGTTTCATGGGAAGCAGGATTCAAACTTCCTCCCGCCTTCATGTACAAACTTTCTTTGCCGGAACCGTCTACGTGAAGCAGAGAATCTTTTATGCCGTAATTTAAATCCTCTGTCGGTTCAAGCAGAACCGCCGAGGCTGCATCTCCAAAAAGTATGCAGGTATTTCGATCGGTGTAATCGGTAATGGCGCTCATTTTATCCGCACCGATTACCAGTACCTTTTTATACTTACCGCCTTCAATAAAACTAACTCCGGTTTGAAGTGCAAATAAAAATCCGGAACAAGCTGCCGATAAATCAAATCCCCAAGCGTTCTTAGCGCCGATTTTTTCCTGAACCAAGCATGCCGTAGCCGGGAAAAACATATCGGGTGTTACAGTTGCAACAATAACAATATCAATGTCTTCCGGTTTAACCTTGGTTGTCTTAAACAAATCTTCGCAAGCTTTAACGGCCATATCGCTTGTAGCGCCGTTTTCCATTAACCGTCTTTCTTTAATACCGGTGCGTGTTAAAATCCAGTGGTCATTTGTCTCTACAATACTCTCGAAATATTTATTATCCATAATCTTTTCAGGAACATACATTCCAACAGCAGTAATTGCAGCGTTGATTTTTTTAGTTTGTGATTGCATAAGACTTAAGTGCTTCCTCGAATTTCGTGATCAAATTTTTATCGTACATCTCTTTCGCCCTAAGAACCATATTTTTTATTGCGAGCGGCGAGCTAGAGCCGTGACCGATTATGCTTATTCCGTTTACGCCAAGCAAAGGCACGCCGCCATGAGTCTGGTAGTCCATATCCGATAGCGAAGTTTTCAAAACAGACTTAACTATAAGCGCTTTTAATTTATTTATTAGTCCGTTGTCGGCATAGTTTCGGATTCTTGCTCTAAGCAAGGTCAAAACACTCTCGCCGAATTTCAAAATAACATTACCTACAAATCCGTCGCATACAACAACATCAACCAAACCTTGCAGAACATCTCTTCCTTCAACGTTGCCGTGATAATTCAATTTGGATTCTTTAAGAAGTTTATGTGTTGCAAAGGTCAATTCATTTCCTTTCGATTCTTCCTCTCCAACGCTCAGCAATCCCACAGAAGGATTTTTCACCCCGTACATTTCTCGTACGAAGATTGTACCAAGAACGGCATACTCAAACAGATGCTGCGGTTTGCTGTCAACGCTCGCGCCGGCATCAAAGACAGTACAGGTTTTTCTTTCCGTAGTTGGAAAAGACGCGCCGATTGTTGGTCTGCCAACACCGGGTATTCTTCCCATTATAAGTATTGAGGCGGCCATCATTGCGCCGGTATTTCCTCCGCTTACAAATGCGTGAGCTTTTTTCTCTTTAACTAACTTGGCTCCAACAACAATGGATGAATCTGGTTTGGATTTAATAGAAGTTGTTGGAGTATCAGACATTTCAATAATCTGCGTGGTGTGATAAATCATCTTCTCATCGATGGAGATATTTTCTTCTTGAGCAACTTTCAAAATTTTATTTTTATCACCTACAAGAATTAAATTGAAATCCTTGTTTTCCTTAAGAGCCAAGGATGCACCAATGATTTCATGCTTGGGGGCAAAATCGCCCCCCATAGCATCAACTGCAATGACACATTTTTCCAACTTGTTTTCTGTCATCTAAGAAGGTTGTTATGATTCTGGTACGAACATAGATCTGCCGGCATAGTAACCGCAGTTAGGACAAGCTCTATGGCTAAGTTTTATTTCACCGCAATTGGAACAGCGGCTCAAGGAAGGGACAGTCGCCTTATAATGCGTTCTGCGTTTGTCTCTTCTACTCTTAGACATCTTGCGTTTCGGATTTGGCATTGTTTAACCTATTTATTAGTTATGAATTTATATTATCGTTAATTTCTCAAAATCCTTTTTCAATATTCGAATCAGGATCAGTTCAATTTATCTTTAAGCTTCTTCAGCGGTTCCCAAATACCGTTATCAATTTCTGTTTTACAATTACATGTTTCTTCATTCAAGTTCTTGCCGCATATTGGACAAATACCCTTGCATTCATCCGAGCATAAAATTTTCATCGGAAGAGCAAGTTCGGCATATTCAAAAACATCGTCGCGAATATTAATCTTGTCCTGATCCTTAGATAAGAACTTCAAATTAAAATCGTCATTCTTCGCGGAATCTCTACCGAAAAGGTAACTAATCTGAAAATGATTTGTGAGATTCTTTTCAAATTCCTTTCCGCACCTATCGCATACCAAATTAGCCTGAAGTATTAAATTGCAGCTTAATACAATTTGGTGAGGAGATTTATCCATTTTACAATCAACAAGAACATTACCAAAGAACCTATCTTCCAACTCCAGATTTTTAGCGGATTCCGTTAACCTAAAATCGTGGATGCCGTCGGAAAAATTTGTATATTTTATTATCATTTGAAGAACATGAAAAAAAATTGGGTCAAAATATATACAGCCAATCTTTTATAATCAAGAATTCTGTGATTTTGAATTATAAACAAAGATTCAAGAAATAGATGCCGATAAGTATTTCGATGTACGCCGCGGTGCTGCCAATGCTGCTCTATCTTTTCATTTTATGGAAGATGGACAAGTATGATCGCGAGCCGCTTTCAATGATTCTTTTTCATTTTCTCTGGGGAGCTTTCGGCGCTGTGCTTTTGGGAATCGGCGGAAGTCTGACTCTTGTAATTCTGTTATCGCTCACGGGAAATAATTCACAACTGAATTATCTTATCCAATCCGTTTTGATTGCGCCCGTGACAGAGGAATTTGCGAAAGGAATAATTTTATTTTTTACTATCCGAACCCGAAGGTTTGATAATATTACCGACGGGCTTGTATACGGCGGCGCAGTTGGTCTCGGTTTTGGGATGACCGAAAATTTTCTGTACTTTATCACATTCGGCAATACAATTACTTCCTGGATATATATAGTAATTATTCGCTCGCTTTTTTCCGCCGTGATGCACTGCATCGCTTCGGGAATATTCGGCGCATCGCTCGGACTCTCAAAATTTTCCGAAAATAGTTTTAGAAAATTATTTCCTGTCGGTGGAATTCTTTTGGCCATACTAATTCACTTTTCATGGAACGCCTCGGTTATGTTTGCCGGAACTTATTTACTGGGCATTCTATTTATTATTTTGTCCGTCATACTTTTCATATTTATATTTAATTTGTCTCTTAGTAACGAAAGACGAATAATTACACAAGAATTGCAGGAAGAGTGCGGCTCCGGATTGATTCCTTTAGAACACATAAATATTCTAAACGGAAGCTTGCGTTTTAAGCGAGGGTGGATAGACGAACACGTTCGCAAAGTATATTGTAGGAACGCAATTCGTCTCGCGTTTAACAAATATGAGCTGAGACGAGTCAAAGGTTCTCGCCGTCAATTTTATGAAAAAGAGATTGAGTTAAACCGGGATGTCATTCGAATACTATTATCAAACATCAGGAAATGAAAATGAAGTCTGTCGGAATTTTCGGAGGTTCTTTTGATCCGGTTCATTTCGGTCATTTGATTACAACTTCGTTTGTTTATGAATCCCAGAATCTTGAAAAAATTATCTTTGTGCCGAATTATATTTCGCCTCTAAAGACCGACCAGAAACCGACGGAAGCTGTTCATCGAATTAATATGCTGAAACTTGCAATCGAGCAATACCCTTTTTTCGATTATTCCGACTTTGAAATTATGAGAGACGAAATTTCTTATACTGTTGATACGCTCTTAGAGTTGAAAAAAAAGTATCAAAGCATCGAGCTGATTATAGGTTTTGATAATCTTGTTGTATTCGATAAATGGCGTTCACCGGAGAAAATTTTCGAGATGGCAAAAGTAATAGTGATGAAACGAAAAACCGACGTATCTCCTCCCGAACATAATAAGTTTTTCGACCGGGCGGTAATAATCGATACGCCCACAATTGATATTTCATCAACTGAAATAAGAAACCGGGTAAAAGAGGGACGACCGATTGACTACCTTGTACCGGAGAAAGTAAAAGAATATATTTATCGCAACAGATTATATAAATAATTCTGAATGCAGAAAGAAATATTAATAGATAAAATTTTCGGCAAAGATAAACGCGCAATCTCGCGGGCGATAAGTATTATTGAATCCGGCAACTCAATTTCCACCGAATTGCTCAAGGAACTTCATACAAAAATTGGTTCCGCTTACCGTATTGGCATAACCGGACCTCCCGGCGCGGGCAAATCGACCCTTACAAATCAGTTAACAAAGTATTACCGTAATCAAAATAAATCGGTTGGCATTATCGCGGTCGATCCAACCAGTCCTTTTACCGGCGGAGCTTTGCTTGGCGACCGTGTAAGAATGAGCGAGATCGGATTGGATCCCGAGGTATTTATTAGAAGTATGGCCACGCGAGGAAGTCTTGGCGGTCTTAGTAAAAAAACAATAGACGCGGCGGATGTTATCGACGCGGCAGGTTTCGACTATATTATTTTTGAAACTGTCGGCGTAGGACAATCTGAACTTGATGTAGCAAAAGCCGCAGATACTACAATTGTTGTGCTTGTACCGGAAAGCGGCGATTCGATTCAGGCAATGAAAGCCGGGCTTATGGAGATTGCCGATTTCTTCGTTCTTAATAAAAGCGATCGCCCCGGTGCAGACAGTGCGCTGACGGCTCTCAAAACAATTTTGATGCTTCGGCATCATACAGAAACAAGCTGGCTTCCGAATATCTTGAAATCGGTCGCCTCGGAAAATTCCGGCATAAAAGAAATAGCCGATGAAATTGAAAATCACAAAAACTTTTTGGAATCAAAAGGATTGCTAAAAGAAAAAAGAGAAGCTAACTACAAAGTGCGTATTAAAGAGATTGTTGAGTTGATGATCAAGGAAGAGCTTTGGAAGGACCATCGGGCAGAAAGACTGGAATCGTCTCTTGCAAAAGTAGTTGAGGGCAAAACTTCGCCGTATCAAATAGCCGAATCGCTTTTCAATGATTTTAAATCATCAATTAATGAATAAGGATACTTATGCCGGAATCATTAAACGCTTCGAATTTTCTTATTGAATTCGACGAGGACCAGCTTTCAGTTAAAAATACAATCCGAGAATTTTCCGAGAAACAAATTAAACCCCGCGTAATGGAATTCGATGAAGAACAAAAATTTCCTCTCGAAATTATGCATCAGCTCGGTGAACTTGGTTTTCTCGGAATACTCGTTCCTGAAAAATTCGGCGGTGCCGGATTGGGTTATGTTGAGTATGCTCTCGTGGTAGAGGAGATTGCGAGAATCGATCCTTCAGTTGCCCTTTCTGTTGCCGCGCATAACGGCCTTTGCGCAAATCATATTAATTTATTCGCAAGCGACATTCAAAAAAGTAAGTATCTCACGGATCTCGCAAGCGGAAAAAAGATTGGCGCTTGGGGATTGACGGAACCTGCTTCCGGCAGCGACGCCGCCGCCATGCAGACTACAGCAGCAAGAGTTGGAAATAATTTTATTCTTAACGGCACTAAAAATTTTATAACTCACGGCGGCGTTGGAGAAACTGCAGTCGTTATGGCGATCACGGACAAAAGCAAAGGTAAAAAGGGTATTTCCGCTTTCATAGTTGAAAAAGGAACAAAGGGATTTCAAACCGGTAAGAAAGAGAACAAATTGGGAATGCGCGCAAGTGAAACAACCCAATTATTGTTTGATAACTGCCAAGTGCCGGAAGAAAATTTAATCGGGAATGAAGGCGAAGGTTTTAATCAAGCAATGAAAATTTTGGAAGGCGGAAGAATTTCGATTGCGGCCTTAAGCGTTGGTCTTGCTCAGGGCTGTCTTGAAGCGGCTGCAACTTATTCAAAAGAACGCAAGCAGTTTGGTAAAACCATTTCCGAATTTCAAGCGATCCAATTTAAACTGGCCGAACTGGCTACAGAAATTGAGGCAGCAAGATTAATGACTTTCAAAGCGGCCAGGATGAAAGATAAAAATGAGAATGTTCTTGATATCGCGGCTAAAGCAAAATTATATGCAAGCGAAACAGCGACAAAAGCTGCTAACGAGGCCGTCCAAATTTTCGGCGGGTACGGCTTTGTGAAAGATTATCCCGTGGAAAAATTTTACCGCGATGTAAAACTCCTAACAATCGGCGAAGGCACATCCGAAGTTCAAAAAATTGTTATTGCGAGAAGTTTACTACAGGACTAGAACAGCATTATGGCATACATCGGAACACAAATAAATAAAAACGAATCCTTCCTGCGACGAGAAGATTTTTACAAGAATCTTATTAGGAAAATAAATGCCGTAAAAGAAACTATAAAACTCGGCGGCGGAAAATCCGCAATTCAAAAGCAGCACGAAAAAGGCAAACTTACCGCAAGGGAAAGAATTGAAAAGCTAATTGATAAGGGCACCGGCTTTTTTGAGTTGAATACTTTCGCCGCGCATAATATGTATGAAGAACACGGCGGCGCACCAAGCAGCGGCACAATATTCGGCGTTGGAAAAATCAACGGGAAAAATTTTGTTATTGTGGCCAACGATGCAACGGTAAAAGCAGGCGCATGGTTTCCAATTACTGCAAAGAAAAATTTGCGAGCGCAGGAAATTGCAATAGAGAACCGGCTTCCGATTATTTACCTGGTTGACAGCGCCGGGGTTTTTCTGCCTTTGCAGGATGAGATTTTTCCGGATAAAGAACACTTTGGAAGAATCTTCCGCAATAATGCAAAAATTTCTTCAATGGGAATTCCGCAAATCTCCGCCATCATGGGTCCTTGCGTTGCGGGCGGCGCTTACCTCCCCATCATGAGCGACGAAGCGTTAATTGTTGCAGGTGAAGGTTCTGTTTTCCTAGCTGGCTCGCATTTAGTCAAAGCGGCTATAGGCGAAGAAATAGATAATGAAAAACTCGGCGGCGCTAAAGTTCAATCCAATATTTCGGGCGTTACGGATTATGTAATGAAGAACGATGAAGAATGTATAAGCCAAATTCGAAGTCTGGTTGCAAAGTACGGTGAAACTTCAAACGCGGGTTTTAACAGGATCAACGTCGTTCAACCTAAATTTAATCCCAAAGAAATTTACGGACTGCTGCCCGAAGATACCACTAAGCCTTACGATACATACGAACTTCTTGCAAGAATCGTAGACGATTCCGAAATAGACGAATACAAAGCCGGCTAGGGAAAAACTTTAATCACCGCTTACGCAAGAATAAACGGCTGGGCTGTTGGTATTGTTGCCAACCAGAGAAGCATTGTTAAGTCCGAATCCGATAAGGGTCCAGGAGAAATGCAGATTGGCGGAGTTATTTATTCCGACAGCGCAGATAAAGCTGCGCGTTTTATTATGAACTGCAACCAGAAAAAAATTCCTCTTGTTTTCTTGCAGGATGTTACCGGATTTATGGTTGGAAGTAAAGCAGAACACGGCGGAATAATTAAAGACGGCGCCAAGATGGTTAACGCGGTTGCAAATTCCGTTGTTCCTAAGATCACCATAATCGTCGGCAACAGTTTTGGAGCCGGTAATTACGCTATGTGCGGCAAAGCTTACGACCCGCGATTCATCTATGCATATCCCAACGCTAAAATTGCGGTGATGGGCGGCAACCAGGCAAGTTCTGTTCTGCTCGATATAAAGATTAAACAAATGGAACGTTCCGGTAAAGTATTTTCAAAAGAGCAGCATGAGAAACTATTGAAAGAAATCTTACAATCATATGAAGAGAAGAGCAATCCGCTTTACGCTGCGGCAAGGTTATGGATCGACGAGATTATTGACCCTACTCTAACGAGGGAATATATTTCCGCTTCAATTGAGTTTGCCAACAACAACCCGGAAATGCCGCGGTTTAATCCCGGCGTTATCCAAACTTAGAACAACTTGTGATATCTTGGCTAAACAAAAAATTTTAATAATATTTTTATGCTTAGTTGTATTTAATGTACTTAACTCCGCGCAGGAGAAATTCTCCAAATCATTTTACGGGGGATTGTTTTATATAACCAATTATCTTACATCAAATGAATATAAAGAATTCGCAAAAGCCCATACGGATTTGGAATGCGTTGATCATATCTATGCCACGGCAATGAAATTTTTTGATAACGATCCTTCCGAAACATGTTTTTGTCTTACGTTTGCGCTAATCCCCTACAACAAAATTTTAATGCGGCTTCCGGTAATCGGCCTTCACATAAGAATTCCTTTGCCCTCACCGCCGAATTCTCTCTTCAAATCAAAGCTTAAAAACACGCCCAAGAAAATATTTTGCGATTCGCCGAACGACGACTTCGGCGATAAGGATAAGCTCGCACATTTCTTTGCCAACGCATTTCTGAAGTATGATGTAACAATATTCAATTTATCGGAATTTCTGGGTATCTTTGTAGAGTATTTCGAGCAAGGATTTTTTCTCCAGGGAGGGTACGATATTCGCGATTTGATAGCAAATCACATAGGAGAATTCTTCGCGAAGATGCTTGAGAAAAATAAAAACGCAAAACCATCTGAAGCATTAAAAATTTATCAACTTTTATACTTTAAACTCAGCCCATGAAATCAATAATTGTCATCGACGACGAAAGAGAAATTTGTGAATCGATAAAAATGATTTTGGAATACGAAGATTATTTTGTCGATTACACCACCGATTCTGTTAAAGGATTGCAGAAACTCGAGTACGGCAGTTACGATGCATTGCTTCTCGATATTCAAATGCCCAGTAAGAATGGCTTTGAAGTTTTGAACTGGCTTCGCGAAAAAGAAATCGATCTAAAAGTAATTATGATTTCCGCCCACGGCAGCGTTGAGAATGCTGTTAAATCGACTAAGCTCGGAGCATTCGACTTTCTTGAAAAGCCGATTGACAGGGATAAATTATTAATAAGCGTTCGAAACGCCGTTGAGCAATCCGGACTTGTAAAAGAAAATAAAAAACTTAGAAAAGAGTTGTCCTATTCGGAAAAAATAATCGGCGGCAGTTCTGCAATTCTTTCAATTATGGAAACGGTGGAAAGAGTAGCCAAAACGGATGCGCGAATTCTTATAACCGGAGAAAATGGAACGGGTAAAGAACTGATAGCTCAAGAAATTCATAAACAGAGTAACAGATCAAACAAAGAACTTGTGGAGGTAAACTGTGCGGCCATACCGCATGAGCTGATTGAATCCGAATTGTTTGGCCATGAGAAAGGATCTTTTACAGGCGCCGTAAAGCAGCGTATAGGCAAATTTGAGCAAGCTGATTCCGGCAATTTATTTCTTGATGAAATCGGCGATATGAGTCTCCAGGCCCAAGCAAAAGTCTTGCGCGCGATAGAAGAAGGGAAAATTGAAAGAGTCGGAGGCAATCAAAAAATTGAGGTAGATGTTCGGATTATCTCTGCAACAAATAAAAACCTCCAGGCAGAAATAAATAAAGGAAATTTCCGGGAGGATCTTTATCATAGGTTAAATGTTATTCCAATCCATGTTCCCCCGCTAAGAGAACGACGGGAAGATATTCCTCTGCTTGTAGAGCACTTCTCAAAATCAATTTGCGAAAAGAATAAATTTCAGCAAAAAAAATACACAGACGCTGCAATGAAGTTTCTGCAATCGCTACAGTGGAAAGGCAATGTGCGCGAGCTCCGTAACGTTGTTGAAAGAATAGTTATAATGATTCCTAAAAACGACATCACAGAAAAGGATATAACGATGTTCACCCAGACTTCATCCTCGCATGTTGACGATCTTCTGAATATCTCAAATAGTTTCCAGGAATTTAAAGAGAAAGCCGAAAGAGCTTTTATTGTTAAACAACTTAACGCCAACGGTTGGAATATAAGCAAGACAGCTGAGATACTTGGAATTCAACGCAGCCATTTGTATAATAAATTAAAAAAATATGATATCGAAAAGGAATAACGATGGGCGAAACAATCTTTTCCAAAATTATTCGTAAAGAAATTCCGGCAAATATTGTTTTTGAAAACGAGCACGTTCTCGCATTTAAGGATATTAATCCGCAAGCGCCTGTGCATATTTTAATTATACCAAAAGTTACGGATATTGAATCTGTCCGCAATCTTGATCCGAAAAAACACGACGCGTTGCTGGGAGAATTATTCGACGCGGCAAATCAAATAGCCAAAGCGGAGGGTGTTTATGAAAAAGGATTTAGATTAGTCATGAATTCTGGTCTGGAATCCGGGCAGGAAGTGCCGCACATTCATATTCATTTACTAGGCGGACGAAAAATGAACTGGCCTCCGGGCTGATTAGTTTTTCAAAGCTTTATCGGAAATATCTTTTCGGTAATGCATTTTGTCGAAACTTATTCTTTGAAGAGCATCATAAGCTATTTTTTTTGCTTTGGTTAAATCGTTCTTCTCACAAAAGGATGTTATGTTTAAAACACGTCCGCCGTTTGTAACAATTTTTCCGCTGACTTCTTTTGTGCCTGCGTGAAAAACTTTTACGTTAGACGGTACATCATCAAGTCCCCTAATCTCAAAACCTTTTTCGAATTTATCAGGGTAACCGCCCGAGGCCGCAACGACGCATACCGATGATCCGCCGTTATAATGAACTGATTCTTTATCAATGTTTCCTTTAGCTGCAGAACTCAGCAATTCAAGAAAATCACCGTCAATTAAATTTAATACTGCTTGAGTTTCAGGATCTCCAAACCGACAATTGTACTCAACAACTTTAGGACCCGAATCCGTCATCATCAAACCGACATAGAGGCAGCCATTAAACGGAGTTCCCCTTTCTTTCATGGTTTTCAAAGTTGGCTCTACAATCTCTTTTGCAATGGTCGTAAAATCTTCATTAGAGACAAAAGGCGTTGGAGCATACGCACCCATTCCGCCGGTATTCTTACCTTCATCATTATCAAAAATTCTTTTATGATCTTGTGCGGCGGGTAACAATTTGTAATTCACTCCGTCGGTAATTGCAAAAACCGACGCCTCTTGACCTGTCATAAATTCTTCAATAACTATTGTATCGCCTGCAGAGCCGAAGGAGGAATTTATGAAGCAATCATCGACGGCTTTTTTTGCCAAATCAAAATTGTCCGCAATCACAACTCCTTTACCAGCCGCGATACCATCCGCTTTAATAACAACCGGGTAAGAAACCTTGATTAAATACTTTACGGCTTCTTTATGGTTATCTTTATAGAATACTCTGAAAGCTGCTGTCGGTATCCTTGCTTCATCCATCAGATGTTTGGCAAAAGATTTTTCACCTTCTATTTTTGCCGCCGCTCTTGTAGGCCCGAACACATCTATTCCATTAACACGTAGAAGATCGGCAAGACCTTCTGTTAGAGGTTTTTCCGGACCAACGACAACAAGATCAACTTTATGCTCCTTACAAAATGCAAGGATGGCATCATGATCATCGCTTGTTATATCTATATTCTCGCCCAAATTTTTTGTTCCCGGGTTTCCCGGCAGCAAGTAAAGATTATCCAGTTTTTTACTTTCACTTATTTTTTGCGCAAGGGCATGTTCTCTACCGCCCGAGCCAATTAAGACTACGTTCATTATTCGGTCCGTAAGAAAAATTGAAAGGATTTAATCAATTGTTCGGTGAGCAATAATCTATCGTGACGGAGAACAAATTCTTCGTTAGGTTTAGGAAGATTCTTGCTCAAGAACAATTCGTGAATTTTTAATATCATATTTTTTATTTGCTCGATATTATCCGGTTCAGTCACAAACGACGCGCCGTATTCTTGAAGCGACATTTTCGCTGCACCGTCTACAAGGCATCCCAAAATTGGCTTTCTCGTTCCGAAGTATTCCATAAGCTTACCCGGTGTAACGGTATCGGCATTATTCATTTTGCCGAGCATTAACCACAGAACATCGCTGGACTTAATTTTCTTGACGGTATCTTTATGATCTAAATAACCGTGGTCGCGGACAAATTCACTAATGCCTAATTCCTTAATGAGTTTTTTATTCTCCTTGCGAAGATGACCGATGAATTCAAGTTCTATATTAGCTACAATATCAGGTCGTTCTACAGAGAGTTGTTTAAACGCTTTTAATAAATATTCGGGAGTAATCGATTCGTAAAAGATTCCGGAGTATGTCAATCTCATTTTGGAGGACTGTCTTTTCTCCTCTTCAATTTCAAAATCAGCCGAATCGAAACCATGAGGAATAATATCTACATCCTTGTAAGAAAGGAATGGATATGTAAGAATTATTTTTTCTTTAATTCGTCTGTTTACGGCGATGATTTTATCTGCAGCTCGAAGCGCGGCGTATTCCAACTTTTTATGCTTATACTTATGGTAAGGGGTCGGATAAAATGCAAAATGATTTCCGAACCACAAATCGCGGTAATCTACAAATAGAGGAATGCCAAATTCTTTCTTCAACTTAGCTGCGTAAACAAAACTAGAGAAAGGCGGTATCGATACATAGATTATGTCGTACTTTTCTTTCTTAAGCAATTCGCGCGCAGTTTTGTATGCCTTCTTAGCCCAAGATTTTTTGTTATCCGGTATAAAAATAGTTTTACTAATGCTCGATAAAGTTTTCCTAATAAATTCTTTCGGCATTGTAACGGTTTCGTACTGTTTACCCAAAATGGAATTTACATCAAAAGCTTCGGTTCGAATTATTTTTATTCCGGCATCTTCTGCTTCTTTAAGCATTCCAAAATCGTGAGCGAAATAAGCAACATTGCCGGTGGTAATTACCGTTGGTTCCCAATCGAACTTCGGCATATACTTTGTAAATTTGAGCGTCCTTTGAACTCCGCTTAAACCAAGCGGCGGATAATAATAAGCAATAACTAGAACTTTGAACATTGGAATATATTTCTCGTATAATTATGGTTTCTGGCTTAACTGGTAATTGGGCGCTTCTTCCGTTATCATAACATCATGCGGATGACTTTCGCGCAAGCCCGCGTTGGATATTTTAACAAACTTTGCTTTAGTTTTCAATTGCTCGATTGTTTTACATCCGCAGTAACCCATCGCGGCTCTCAATCCTCCCACAAATTGATAGATTGTATCTGCAAGCGATCCTTTATACGGCACTCTTCCCTCTATTCCTTCCGGAACAAGTTTTTTAATATCTTCTTCCACATCCTGGAAGTAACGATCGCTGCTGCCGTGTTTCATAGCACCGAGAGATCCCATGCCTCTGTATACTTTGAAACTCCTGCCTTCGAATAAAACTTTTTCGCCCGGAGTTTCATCAACGCCGGCTAACATTCCGCCCATCATAACGGTATCGGCTCCGGCCGCAATCGCTTTGGCTACATCGCCGGTTTGTTTAATTCCGCCGTCCGAAATTACCGGAATATTTTTCCCTTTCAAAGCAGCGGCAACTTCCATAACAGCGCTTATCTGCGGAACTCCAACTCCTGCAACAACACGCGTAGTGCAAATCGAGCCGGCGCCTATTCCAACCTTTACAGCATCAACACCGCACGCCGCCAATTCAAGCGCCGCTTCCTTGGTTACTATATTGCCGGCTACTAATTGGAGATGTTTGAATTTCTTTCTGATCTGCTTAACAGTTTTCAATACGCCCTCGGAATGGCCGTGTGCAGTATCCAAAACAACAACATCAACATGTGAAGCAACCAATGCCTCAACTCTTTCAAGAGTATCGCGAGTCACACCTACACCGGCGCCAACTCTTAGTCTTCCAAGATCGTCCTTGCACGCGTTAGGAAATTTTTTCTTTTTGATAATGTCTTTGTAGGTTATTAGTCCTTTTATGTATCCGCGTCTATCAACA
>DAIEQA010000241.1:0-57189 GCA_027348115.1 Ignavibacteriales bacterium | reverse complement strand
TATCGCGCTGAAAAGTAGGGAGAATAAAATAATCTTCGTAAGCGTCGTCGTACGGCTGGTCGGAAATATTTGCCGTGCGTCCCCGCCGCAAACTATCCACAGCTTTGTTACGCGCTAAAGTTACGAGCCAGGTATAAACGTTACCGGTTTTAAAATCGAACTTATCTATCTTTCTCCATATGATAACAAAAACCTCGATGAGAATTTGATCCGCCGCGGATTCGTCCGGCGCAATTTTTTTTATTATCGTATAAAGCAGCGGCGAGTATCTATCGTATAACTCTTCGAGCGCGCGGGATTCAAAGCGGGCTATTTCCTGCAACAATTCTAAATCCGATAAATCTTTAAATTTGCTCAACAACTGCCCAATTTTTGAATAAAAATTACAATCAAAAGTATCTATCCTAAAACTAAATAGCAATTGAGCGCGTAGCTGTTGGCTTTCGGTTTCTTTTACTTAGCATAAACATACCGGCGGAATTATGTTTTTGAGCAACGCCGACTTCCGAACGCTGTAAGCTATTTTT
This sequence comes from Ignavibacteriales bacterium, assembly GCA_027348115.1. Classification (GTDB taxonomy): domain Bacteria; phylum Bacteroidota; class Ignavibacteria; order Ignavibacteriales; family Melioribacteraceae; genus Fen-1258. The sequence goes on along the minus strand of DAIEQA010000241.1, from coordinate 56,662 downwards.
ATTATATTTGCGGCACTAAAAATTAACGAATGAATTATGACATCAAACGAAATACGCCAGCAGTTTTTAGAATTTTTCAAAAATAAAGATCACCGCATTGTTCCAAGCGCGCCGGTTGTGCCGTATGACGACCCGACCTTGCTTTTTACCAACGCCGGCATGAACCAGTTTAAAGATGTTTTTTTGGGAACCGGCACACGCGAGTACAAACGCGCCGCAGACACTCAAAAATGTATTCGCGTTTCAGGTAAACATAACGACCTCGAAGAAGTAGGCCACGATACTTACCATCATACTTTTTTTGAAATGCTCGGCAATTGGTCGTTTGGCGACTACTATAAGAAAGAAGCGATTACGTGGGCGTGGGAACTGCTTACCGAAGTTTGGAAGTTGCCGAAAGAAAGATTGTGGGCAACGGTTTACCGAACCGACGACGAGGCATTTAATCTTTGGAAGAATGAAACAGATATAAATACAAAGCACATATTAAAATTTGACGAGAAAGATAATTTTTGGGAAATGGGCGAAACAGGTCCGTGCGGACCGTGCTCTGAAATTCATATTAATTTAAGCGATGACTTCGACAATCCAAAATATGTAAATGCTGGCGACCCAAAGTGCATTGAAATTTGGAATTTGGTTTTTATTCAATACAACCGGGATGCGGAAGGAAAACTTCACGACCTCCCGAAGAAACATGTTGATACTGGAATGGGCTTCGAGCGCGTCTGCGCTGTTCTGCAGAAGAAGGGTTCCAATTACGATACCGATGTTTTTACGCCGATAATCAGCGCGGTCGAAAATCTTTCCGGCATTAAGTATCAAAAAGAAGAAGACATGATTTCGATGCGCGTAATATCAGATCATGTTAGAACGCTTACGTTTGCAATTGGCGACGGTGCTACACCGGGCAACGAAGGCCGCGGCTACGTTTTAAGAAGACTGCTTCGCCGCGCAGCTCGATACGGAAGAAAAATTAATTTGAAGGAGCCGTTCCTCTATAAACTTGTTCAGGTAGTCGTCGAAAATTTCAGTAATGTCTTCCCGGAAATTCAGAACAACAAAACCAACATCGAAAAAATTATTAAAGCCGAAGAAGAAAGTTTCAACGCGACTCTCGACAGAGGAATTGAGCTGTTTGATATCCTGGTAAAGAAATTAAAAGCTAAGAATGAAAAAGTTATTGCAGGCGACGATGTCTTCAAATTGTACGATACATACGGTTTTCCGGTTGATCTTACAAATGTAATGGCTCGCGAGCAAGGATTTTCAATTGATGAAAAGCGTTTCAACGAATTGATGGAAGAGCAGAAGGAACGCGCGCGCAAATCAACCAAAGATAAACTTGCAGCCGTAAACATTACTCTTGATAAACTTGATGATTTTGGTTTGTCTTCAACTTCGCCAACTATATTCAGCGGTTACGATGAATTAAGAAGCGAGGCAAAAGTAATCGGGGTAAAAAAAGATCAAGACAAAATTATGATCGTGCTCGATCGTTCCCCGTTTTATGTTGAGAGCGGCGGCCAGATAGGCGACAAAGGAAATATAATTGTTAACGACACACATTTACGAGTGGTTGAAGTCGCCAAAGTAAACGGTCAGGTTGTGCACGTTGCCGAAAATGAAAGCGGTGTTAAAATTAAAAACGGCGATAATGTTATTGCCGAAGTGGACGTGCTGCGCCGTTGGGACATAATGCGCAATCATTCGGCAACGCATTTCCTGCATAAAGCCCTCCGTCAAATTCTCGGGCAGCATGTTCAGCAGGCGGGTTCTTACGTCGGACCGGACAGACTTCGTTTCGATTTCACCCATTTCGAAAAAGTTAGCGAATCTGAACTGGAAGCGATCGAATCATTAGTAAACGAAAAATTAAGAGAGAATTTACCTTTAACTCATCACCGCGATACTCCATTCGACCAGGCAAAGAAAATGGGAGCGCTTATGTTTTTCGGAGACAAATACGGCGACAAGGTAAACGTTGTTCAGTTCGGAGATTACACAATGGAATTCTGCGGCGGAACTCACGTTAAGAACAGCTCTGAAATCGGGCTTCTTAAAATTGTGAATGAATCATCAATAGCAAGCGGTGTTAGAAGAATTGAGGCGGTTACCGGCGCGGGTGTTGAAAAATACATACAAGAACAAGAACGCAGAGCGCAGAATGCAAAAAGTAGAATAGATGAGCTGCATGATGTGACAAAAAAACTTGAAAAAGAATTGGCGGAATTGAAACTGCAAGAGAAGCTTGGAGGAATAGACTCAATTGTTTCCTATCCTTCCGATGTGAACGGCATTAGAGTTTACAAAGGCAAGGTTGATGCATCAAACATGGATGAATTAAAATCCATGGGCGACGAACTACGCGAAAAAATGAAAAGCGGCGTGGGTATGCTGATATCCGCAATAGAAGATAAAGTGGGAATAGTAGCCGTAGTTTCCGACGATTTAATGAAAGAGAAAAAATTAAACGCAGGCAAAATTGTGGGCGAGCTCGCAAAAATCGTAGGAGGCGGAGGAGGGGGACGGCCTCATCTTGCAACCGCCGGCGGAAAAGATGTTTCAAAAATTGATAACGTACTTAACTCTATTGAAACAATTGTAAATAATTGCTCCTGATTTTCCTTATGTTGGAAATGTACGCCTCATTATATTCGCGTAACGATGACTGAAATCGAAAGTCTCTTTTATATTCTTTAAGTGAGCAGTATACGTGCGTTCGTTCGTCCTATTGATTTTTTCAATATAGTTTATATTGATTATTGTAGCGCGGTGAATGCGTAAAAATAATTTTGCGGGCAATATCTTAACCCATCTCCTTAAAGATTTCCTTACTATTATTTTGTAATTATCCTTGGTTATCATCTTGCTGTATTCTTTCATTGCCGTAATACAGACTATATCCGTAAACTCAACCAGCTTTAGATTGTTTCCAATCTTCACAAGTATGTGATCATCCCTTTTAACCGGTTCGTTGCATTCATCAAACGTGTTAACAGAATTATAAATGGATTGTTTCAAGCGAGATAACTTTGTAAATCTATTTTGGATGGAATTTAAAAGGCTTTTCTCCATAAATTCAAATGGAATATAATCATCTGCGCCCAATTCCATTACACATCGTTGCTCTTCAAAAGAAGATTTTTTTGCAAGGACAATTAACGGCACGGAGGCAAGCGCTTCATCCGAATAGAATTTTCTTACACACTCCCTGTCTCCGCTACCGTTTGTAAAGCAGAACAAGATAAGATCCGGCAAATAGCGCGTTGCTATTTTTAATCCATCCCGTTTATCGTGTGAAAAGAAAATCTCAAAATCTGCGCTAGATAAAATCGATTTCAGATTATCTTGCGTATCGCCTGCATTTTCAATGATCAGAACTTTTTTCAAGAAAGTACTTTTATTAGATTATAAAAAATATAAAACATCATGGCGATTTTCATTTGAAGTTCTAAACACTCTTTTAGTTAGCAAGTATATTGAACAAAATTCTTGAATATAAGCTGTGTTTGTCCCGTTTAAGACAAAAATGTGCCGTTCGTTGAAAAGCATTATTACATCCGCATGATATTTTTCAGTTTGACATACGGATTTAAAAAAAATATTAAATCCAAATTCACATCATTGAACTGTAATGATAATGTCAACTTCTCAAAAGCAAGACAGCATTCCGGTTCTTTGAATATCGCATTTATTAATTTTCAATTAGCTGAGGTTCTTTATGTTTAATTCCGGAAGTATCGCTTTCATGCTTGTTTCGGCAAGTTTAGTAATGCTTATGACCCCGGGTCTTGCACTGTTTTACGGCGGTCTTGTCGGCAGAAAGAATGTATTAACAATAATGATCCAGAGTTTTTTTTCGCTTGGATGGACAACGGTTCTCTGGTTCGCATTTGGTTATTCATTATGTTTCAGCGGTGGAGAAGGGGGAATTATCGGCAATTTAAATATGGTTTTTCTCTCCGGTGTAAGTATCAATTCGGCTTTCTTCGGGAACAATGAAATACCTTTATACGTATTCGTTGCTTATCAAATGATGTTTGCAATTATTACACCCGCATTAATAACAGGCGCATTTGCAAACAGAGTAAGATTTCCCGCTTACGTATTATTCTTAACAATCTGGTTAATTTTTGTTTACTTTCCGTTAGTACACATGATTTGGGGAAATGGAATTTTGGCAAAATGGGGAGTTCTCGATTTTGCAGGCGGTATTGTGGTCCATGCAAGCGCGGGTATGGCGGCATTAGCTTCTGTATTTTATGTCGGTAAAAGAAAAGTTTTTGAACGAGGGCCACATAGCTTACCTCTGGTTGCTATTGGAACTGGCCTGCTTTGGTTTGGATGGTATGGATTCAACGGAGGGAGCGAATTGAAAGTTGACACAATTGCCGTATCAGCATTTCTTAATACCGATGTAGCTGCATCATTTGCTGCAGTAACATGGTTGTTTTTAGCATGGGCACTCGAAAAGAAACCGAAACTCATCGGGCTTTTAACAGGCTCGGTAGCGGGTCTTGCAACAATAACACCCGCAGCAGGTTATGTAACCATTGGCTGCGCTGCAATAATAGGAATCGTATCCGGAATTGTGTGTTACTTTGCAGTAAGTCTTAAAAACCATTTTAAATGGGATGACGCGCTTGACGTTTGGGGCGTTCACGGAGTTGGAGGATTGATTGGAATAATTATGTTGGGCCTATTAGCTACTAAAGCGGTAAATCCTGCTGTTAAAGTAGAGGGATTGTTTATCGGTGGTTCAGCAGAATTCTTTTTTAAAGAAGTAATATCCGTGATTGCAATTTGCGTTTATTGTTTTGTGTTTACATATATTATGCTGAAGGTTATTAATTTAATTACGCCTGTTAAAGTTACACATGAAGAAGAAATTGCAGGACTTGACAGTTCACTGCACGGGGAGATGGCATACGAAGAGGATTAAGAATGATAATGTAGTATTGTTTAAAAGCCCCGAAGATTTTCGGGGCTTTTTTATAGTAATTATTTTATTGGTTGACTTACCAAATTTAATTCAACAGTATAATTTAAAGGAGCGGTTCTGCCGCTAAGCCTTCCGCCGCTGCGCATTCCTTCACGTCTTCCGCCTCTGCCGCCGCCCATTTCACCTTCGCCGGGTTCTTCGCCGGACATTCTCATGCCGCCTCTATCCTCATTCATCTTCGGTCTTTCCAATTGTTCTGTTTCAAATTTAATCTTTAGTTTATCACCGGGTAAAGCGCCGGCTACAAAAGAATATTGCTTATTGCCGGCCAACGGTATTTTCAGCTCATAAACAAATTGCTCGCGATGAAAAGCCAGCTTAGCTTCTATTCCGTCTTTATTCACAAGAGGCAAGGCAATAAGCGGGTATTTGTCCTTGTTAACAATTTCAAATTCATTTTGGGTAATTAACATTTTCTCAAACATATTTTCGCGTGGCATTCTTTCTCTGTCCATTCCCTCGCCGTTCATCGATTCACGCCTGTCCCCTTCCCTGTTAATTCCTTCCCCGTTCATATCCTGCATCTGCGGCATATCGTTTTGCTCGCCAGGCAGAGGATATTTAATTCCGAAAGTTTTGTAGTCGCCGCTTTCGGGTTCAAGCCAGACAATAAATCCCGCACGGAACATTTGAAATATTTTCGAGCGGTCCTCAGTGGTAAGCGAAATGTAAAGGAATTTATCGTCGTTCTTAAACCCGAGAGAAAAACTGTTGTCGGGAATTCTTTGAATACTTTTTCCCCAATCAGAAATATCTCCGTCGATTTTAATATCGCCGCTTTGATACGTGCTCATCATTTCTTTAGATGAACCGCACCCGGCAAGAAAGATTAGAACAGAAAAGGCAAACAATCCGCCCAGCGCTTTTGGGAAAAACTTTTTTACATTCATAAATGCCTCCGGCTTGGAAGGTTAATTATAAGATAAATTTTCAATTCGGACAAACAATTGACAAAAAAGTAAACTTCGAGGTTTAATAGTTGAATGATCTCTCATGGTCAAATTCCAGTCTCCGTTTTAATTCTCTCAACCGGTTATTAACCGTCAAAAAAAATTTTTCTTGCCGCGTAACAAAAAAGGCTTGATTTCTCAAGCCTTTCTTAATCTATTAAAAAGATTTTCTATTCGTCTATATCCGCCCAGGCTTTACCGTCGCTGTAGTGGAGAGTAATTTTTACGGCTTTGCACAAATCAAGGTTTTCCCATTCGAGAGCATTTCCTTCTCTATCGGTAATTCTTAAATCCCACATACAAGCATTTTCCTTGGGGTGAAATTGAATATCGCATTCTTGGTTGGTATCGAGCGCGTCCCGCCCAAGAATATCTTCGCCCCATTCGTTTGCTTCGTGAGGCGTAATATAAACTTCATTAATAACAACACCGGTTTGATTGACAAGAGTAAAATTTTGTTTTGCATCCTGGGCATAAATTCCTTTTGCAAGAACACAAACAAACAGAACAGTTAAGAATAAAACACTTTTTTTCATGAGCACTCCTTAAAGCACTATGGTTTTAATTTAGTTGGTTAGAAAAAATTACTTCGCTTTATTTATAACAACGGTCAAGAGCCGCCAAAAGGAAAAAATGCCGAAGCAACATAACAAGCGGTAGGATAATTGTAAATAGAGATTATTTAATTTTCGATAGTAAAACTAAGTTTATCCCCGACGGCTGATTTCCGGATATCGAAAGCAATCCGTTATATGATCGTTTACCATTCCTACTGCTTGCATAAAAGCGTAACAAATTGTCGATCCGACAAATTTGAATCCGCGTTTTTTTAAATCTTTACTCATAGCATCGGATTGGTCTGTCTTAGCCGGATTTTCTTTAATGCTTTTCCAACTGTTTTTTATCTGACCGTAGCCCACGAACTGCCAAATGTATTTATCGAAAGAGCCAAATTCTTTTTGTACTTCCAGGAATAATTTTGCGTTTGTAATAGCGGCATTTATTTTCAATCTGTTCCGGATAATTCCCTTATTTTGCAGCAGCTCATCAATCTTAGCTGAATCGTACCTTGCAATTTTCTTGGCGTCAAAATTTGAAAACGCTTTGCGATAGTTTTCTCTTTTGCGCAAAATAGTTATCCAGCTAAGCCCCGCTTGCGCTCCCTCCAGGATCAGCATCTCAAAAAGTTTGCGGTCGTCATGAACGGGAACTCCCCATTCTTCATCGTGATATTTTTGATAAAGCGGATCGCTACCCGCCCACGCGCAACGCATTTTCATTTCCTCACCTTTCATTTTTTTTGTAAAGATATAAACGGCCGTTATGCGGAAACGGATCAATACTTCCTTCAAAACCCTTGCTGGAAAGAAAACCAGAAAAACATTTCATAAAAAAGCCGTGGGTTACTAACAATACATTTTGCCGCTGCGAATCGATTATGTTATCGTAGATTAATTTCATCCGCTCCGATGTTTCTTGTTTTGTTTCCGCCTGCGATTTGGAATTTTTAGCCCAGGCAACCCTTGCCCCAATATGCCAAACAAACCAGGGAAGTTTGAAATTTATATTTGTAAACGGTAAAAGAGAGACTTCCCGCAAAAGATCCGTTTCAATAATATCTCCAGTGAAAATAGATTGAGCAGTTATACTTGCGCGTTTTAACGAACTCGAAAAACATATTTCCCAATCAATTCCTCCTAAATCCGTCTTATCAATTATGACCTCCGCTTCATCGTATTTCTTCATAGCTAAACGAAACTCATCCGGATAGTAAAATGGGTTGTGGCTTTTATAATCAACTTTGAAATGACGGACCAATCCAATTTTCACTGCCGTGCCCTAATCTAATCGCCAGAATATTTTTATCTTTTATTTCAAAATTAAGTGGTGCCTTAAAATAATTATTGTTAAATCCCAGTAGCAAATTATCTGTGCAAAAGAAAAACTGATGAACAACAGCAGTGAACCTCGATTTTTTAAGTCGCAATCGGATTTCCGAAAGTGGTTTGAAAAAAATCACCGGAAGGAAAAAGAGTTGCTTGTCGGTTACTATAAAATCGGAACCGGCAAAGCAAGCATAACATGGCCTCAATCTGTTGATGAAGCTCTTTGCTTCGGCTGGATTGACGGCATACGGAAATCTATCGACGACAAAAGTTACTGCATTCGATTCACGCCAAGAAAACAGACAAGTATTTGGAGCGCCGTCAACATCAAAAAAGTAGAAGAGCTTACCAAAGCTGGATTAATGAAACCCGAAGGTCTGGCTGCATTTCAAAAAAGATTAGAACATAAATCCCGCGTTTATACTTACGAAAATAATCCCGTAGAATTTTTGGCCGACTACGAGAAGAAGTTCAAGACGAATAAAAAAGCCTGGGCATTTTTTACTTCGCTGCCGCCGTCTGTTCAAAAGGTAACTAAAAAGTGGGTAACGAGCGCAAAGCAGGAATCGACAAGAACAAAGCGGCTGGAAACATTAATACGCGACAGCGAGGCCGGACAAAAAATTAAACCGCTCCGTTTCGGCACCCAAAAATAATTTTTCGGTTTACTTTTCCGTTTTGTAAAGTGCGGCTGGTTATGTTCAGTTTATTACGTACCCGGATTTGAAAATTACTTAATCCAAACAGTTTTAATATTTACAAACTCTTTGATGCCGTAATGGGCAAGCTCTCTTCCGTAGCCGGAATTTTTAATTCCCCCGAAAGGTAAACGCGGATCCGATTTTACCATACCGTTAATAAAGACAGAACCTGACTCAATTTTTGCCGCAAGTGTTTTTGCTTTGTTTAAATCGGAAGTCCAAAGCGATGCGCCTAATCCGAATACGGAGTCGTTTGCAATTTCAACTGCTTCGTTTTCATCTTTAGCTTTTATAAGACTGGCAACCGGGCCGAATATTTCGTCGTCGTACGCGGGCATTCCTTTTTTAAGATTCGCCAATATTGTCGGCTCAAAATAAAATCCTTCGCCGGAAATTTTTTTACCGCCGCATAAAGCAACCGCGCCTTTTTCGATCGACTGCTTTACCTGGGTATCCAATTCTTCGCGCAAATCTTCTCTTGCAATTGGGCCAAGTTCCGTTTCTTTATTCATCGGGTCGCCTATCTTAATTTTATTCATCGCTTCAACAAATTTTTTCTCAAACTCTGCGTAAACTTTTTCAACAACTATAAACCGTTTTGCGGCAATGCAGCTTTGCCCGTTATTTATCAACCTTGCAGTTACGGCGGTTTTAACAGCGGCGTCAATATCGGCGTCTTTAAGAATAATGAACGGATCGCTGCCGCCGAGTTCCATTACGGTTTTCTTTAATTTATGAGCGCACATTTTAGCAACTTGTTTTCCTGCCGGTTCGCTGCCGGTCAGCGTTGCCGCTTTCACTTTAGGATTATCGATAATGTCTTTAACCAAAGCCGATCCGATTAAAAGAGTTTTAAATGTATTCTTCGGAAAACCTGCATCCGCAAAAATTTCTTCAATCGCTAAAGCGCTCATCGGAACATTTGAAGCGTGTTTTAGAATTCCCACGTTTCCGGCCATTAAAGCAGGAGCCGCAAAACGGAAAACCTGCCAGAAGGGAAAATTCCACGGCATAACAGCAAGCACAATACCGATAGGATCGAACCGCACGTAGCTTTGCGATGCATCGGTTTGAATAATCTCTTCGCCGAGAATTTTTTCTGCGTTATCGGCGTAATAGTCGCAGACCCATGCACACTTTTCAACTTCCGCTACAGCTTGCGTTATTGTTTTCCCCATCTCAATTGTTAAAATTTTTCCGTAATGTTCTTTCTTATCGCGTAGTATCTGCGCGGCGTTTTTCATAAATCCACGTCTTAGCGCATAGCTCGTTTCTTTCCACAAAAGAAATGCCGCGTGCACATCATCGATAATACTTTTTACCTGAGAGAGTGAATTTTCTTGAAATACTTTTTCGATTTTACCGGTTGCCGGATTGATAGTTTGAATAGCCATAATGCCTGCCGAGCTGTTAGATAAATTATAATTAAGAAAAATTTCTGCTTCGACTTAGAGAATAATTTTTATTATGTTCCAATAGAAATTACAGAGAAAATAATTCACAATAAACCTTTGTTCTTTATGGGAAAAGTCAATCCGAAAACTTTTGTTTTAGACACAAACGTCATTCTCCACGACCCAACATGCATCAATCACTTCCAGGAAAATAATATAGTAATCCCGCTGGTCGTTATCGAAGAACTCGACCACTTCAAGCGGGGTAACCAGGTAATAAATTTGAACGCAAGGGAATTTGCCCGCACGCTCGATTCGATAACCGGCAACGAAATTTTCAACGGCGGTGTTTCGCTTGGAAGGGGCAAAGGCAAAGTGCGCATTGTAATTACGCGCGGCCTCGCCCAGGAAATCCACGATGTGTTCAAAGAGGATAATGTAGATCATCGGGTACTCAGCGCTGCTTACGAAACATCAAAAGCGAGCAAGGGGAAGTTTAAAACCATCCTTGTAAGCAAAGATGTAAATCTCCGCATGAAGGCAAAGGCGCTCGGTATTCCCGCCGAAGATTACACAACCGACCGGGTGACTAACGTTGAAGAACTTTACAGCGGAAAAACCATTGTTGAAGAATTCGACGATGATGTTCTTCAAAAACTTTATCAGCCGCCTTATGAAGTACCGGCCAAACAAATTTTGAAAAAATTAAAAATCGAAGCTGTGCCGAACAAATATTTTATCATGCGGAATTCGAACCGCTCCATTCTTGCCGCGCTGGATCAGGATATGGATAAGTTTAAACGCATCGATAAGGAATTGGTATACGGAATAAAACCCCGCAATGCCGAACAGACTTTTGCGGTCAATGCGCTCAGCAATTCCGATATCCCGCTCGTATCGATGACGGGCAAAGCCGGCACCGGCAAAACTTTACTTGCGTTAGCTGGCGCTCTGCAGGTTAGAAAAAATTACAGGCAAATTTACATAGCGCGCCCCGTTGTTCCTTTAAGCAATAAAGACATCGGTTACCTGCCCGGCGATGTTGAAAGTAAACTTGCGCCATACATGCAGCCCTTGTGGGATAATTTAAAGGTAATTCAAGATCAGTTTGCGGAGACAGATAAAAATCATCAGCTAATCAATGCGATGTTGAAAGACGAAAAGCTTGTGATTGAACCTCTAAGCTACATTCGCGGAAGAAGTCTCCAAAGAATTTATTTTATTGTCGACGAAGCTCAGAACCTTACGCCTCACGAAATAAAAACAATTATTACGCGCGCGGGCGAGGGAGCCAAAATTGTTTTGACAGGCGACATCTACCAGATCGATCATCCGTATCTCGACGCTCAGTCCAACGGACTTTCGTATCTGATAGAACACTTTAAAGGTCAAAAATTGTACGCGCACGTTAATCTTGAGAAAGGCGAGAGATCGGAGTTAGCCGAACTAGCGAGCAATTTGCTTTAATATTTCTGAGCAATACAAAAATATTCTTGACACGGCACCTATTTTGGCATACATTTGCCACAAGTTATTTAACCATGTAAAAAGAGAAATCACAGATGAAACTTTTCGGAAAAAATATCATCGCAATGAACTGGATGTGTATGATGATGCTATTTTGTACGAAGGGCTAATCTTCTTCCAAATTAATTTTAGAAAGCCCTTCGAAAACACGAAGGGCTTTTTTTATATCTCGAACGAATATGAACATTATGAACAAAAATTTTTATTTTGAAGGCACTGCAAACTATTCAACTTCGGTATTAAACCATATGGCAATGATTATGTGCATGTGGTGTTGTACGCCTTGAAGGGACTCGTTTAATAAAAAAGAATTAGTTATAACGAAGCCCTTCACAAAAAGAAGGGCTTTTTAATTTTATACATCACGAAAGGAGCAGTACAATGAGCGACGCATCAAAAAAGAAATACCGGTTCGAAACCTTACAGCTTCATGCCGGGCAAACGCCGGACCCGACTACAAAATCACGCGCGGTACCTATCTATCAAACTACATCATACAACTTTGACAATGCGGACCACGCGGCGAATCTATTCGGTCTAAAAGAATTTGGAAATATCTATACAAGAATTATGAACCCTACAACTGCCGTATTTGAAGAACGTGTTGCCGCACTTGAAGGCGGCGCTGCGGCTCTTGCAACTTCATCGGGTCATGCCGCCCAGTTTCTTACTCTAACGACAATTGCGGAAGCCGGGGACAACATTGTTTCGACAAGCTACCTTTACGGCGGCACATACAATCAATTCAAGGTTACATTACCGCGTTTAGGCATCAATGTAAAATTTGTAACGAGCAATAAAGCGGAAGATTACGAAGCTTCAATCGATTCAAAAACAAAAGCACTTTACATCGAATCGATTGGCAACCCGGGTTTGAACGTTCCCGATATTAAAAAATTTGCGGACCTCGCTCACAAGTACAACATTCCTTTAATCGTAGACAACACATTCGGCGCGGGCGGTTACATTGTTAGACCAATTGAGCACGGCGCGGATATCATTGTAGAATCGGCGACAAAATGGATCGGCGGGCACGGTACATCAATCGGCGGAGTTATTATCGACTCCGGCAAATTCAACTGGGGCAACGGAAAGTTTCCGTTGTTCACTACCCCAAGCCCGTCTTATCACGGATTAAATTTCTGGGAAGTATTCGGAGACGGCGGACCTTTCGGAAATATTGCGTTCATCATTCGCGCGCGTGTAGAGCAGCTCCGCGATATCGGCGCCTCGGTCAGCCCGTTTAATTCTTTTTTATTCCTTCAGGGATTGGAGACTCTTTCTCTCCGCGTTGAGCGTCACTGCCAAAATAGTTTATCGCTTGCTAAGTGGCTTAAAAAACATCCGAAGGTTTCATCTGTCATATATCCTGGTTTGGAAGATCACCCTGATCATCAAACTGTAAAAAAGTTTTTTAGAAAAGATTTGTTCGGCGGTATATTAACTTTTGAATTAAAGGGCGGATACGAAGCGGGCAAATCTTTTATCAACAATGTTAAACTGTCAAGTCTGCTGGCAAATGTTGGCGATGCAAAGACTCTTGTAATTCATCCCGCGTCAACAACACACAGTCAACTCTCGGAATCTGAAAGAGCCGAAGCCGGAGCTACAGCCGGGCTAATCCGTGTTTCTCCGGGTATTGAACATATTGATGATATTATAGAAGATTTTGAAAACGCCTTGGCGAAAAGTTAATTTCAATTCCAGGATTTAAATGGGCGAACAAAACCCTTGTTCGCCCAACAATCTTTTATAACTAAGTTTTTCAAAAATGTAATACATTTGAAACGTAAGAATCGAAATTCATTTTATTCTTTTGTCTCTAACACCTAAACGGAAAAATATTTTGGATAGACACGCTGACACAAAAAAAATCACCTTCTACGAAAAATTTGTTTTTGAATCGGGTAAAGAAATTTCTTCCGTAGACGTAGCATACGAAACCTACGGCGAGCTGAACGCCGACGGCACAAACGCAATTTTAATTTGCCACGCTTTAACGGGGGACGCACATGCCGCAGATTATAATTACGACGTCAAAGGGATCGATCACAAAAATTCAAACACCGTCGGCTGGTGGGACGGCGTTGTAGGCAGCGGCAAAGCATTCGACCCGACAAAATATTTTATTGTCTGTTCCAATTTTCTCGGCAGCTGTTACGGAACAAGTGGCCCGGTTTCCATAAACCCCGCCACCGGCAAAAAGTACGGCTTGAGCTTTCCGCAAATGACCGTGCGCGACATGGTAAATCTTCAATACAAACTTCTTAATCACGTCGGCGTAAAAAAATTAAAAACTATCAGCGGCGGATCGCTCGGCGGAATGCAGGCTCTCGAATGGGCATTGATGTATCCCGATTTTGTTGAAAGCATTATTCCCATAGCAACTTCGGCTCAACATTCGGCCTGGGCAATAGGATTTAATGAAGTGTGCCGCAAAGCCATAATGGATGACCCCGCGTGGAATAACGGCGATTACACCGAACAGCCGCACAATGGTTTATCTACCGCGCGTATGCTCGCAATGATTTCGTATCGCAGCAATCCGAGTTTTGCGCAAAAATTCGGGAGAGAGATTGCGAAGTCTTCATCTGCCTTGAACGATAAACCGTTTTTCCAAATCGAAAGTTATTTGCGCTACCAGGGAGACAAGCTGGTTAATCGCTTCGACGCCAACACATATCTTTACATTGCAAACGCAATGGATCTTCATGATGTAACGAGGAACCGCTCTTCATTAAAAGAAACTCTCGGCGGCATAGAAGCAAAAACTTTATGCGTTGGAATTGATACCGACGTTTTATATCCCGCCGGCGAGCAAAAAGAAATCGCTTCTTTAATTCCCGGATCGGAATATTTTGAGATAAGCTCGCCGCACGGACACGACGCGTTCCTGATCGAGTTCGACAAGTTGAATCCGATGATTTCAAAATTTATCGATTCTATTTAAACTATTTCACATCCATGTTCATTTTTCGGTGGACGTAATTGCCAACGAATTATATTTTGCTTCCGCGATTTTTTGAAAGGATTATTATGGAAGCAACTGTAGAACTACACGCTTTGCCTTCAGTGCCGGAGATGCAGCAGGCATATTTAAAAAGCGATTCATCTTATGACGGAATATTTTTTCTAGCTGTTAGAAGCACTGGTATTTTCTGCCGCCCTTCCTGTTCGGCAAGAAAACCTCTTCCCAAAAACGTAGAATATTTTTCCTCTGCTAAGGAAGCTGTTTTTGCCGGCTACCGTCCTTGCAAAAGATGCAGACCGATGGAAATAAGCGGCACACCCCCAGAATGGGTTGCAAAGTTGCTGCTGTTGATCGATGAAAATCCTACAGCTCGGTATAACGATTCATTTTTACGATCGATTAAAATTGACCCGGCACGCGCCCGGAGATACTTCTTAAAGAATTACGGCATGACTTTCCAGGCATATTGCAGAGGAAGACGGCTCGGAATTTCATTCGAAAAAATCCGGGAGGGAAAAGAACTTGACGATGTAGCATTAGGACACGGATACGAATCACACAGCGGCTTCCGTGAAGCATTTTCAAAAACGTTTGGAACTCCGCCGGGCAAGAGCAAAACGGAAGATTATATTGTTACGAGCTTGATTGAAAGTCCGATGGGACCATTGATTGCAGCAGCTAACAGCAAAGGGATTTGCCTGCTCGAATTTTCGGATCGAAGAATGCTGGACGCTCAATTTGCCACGCTGCGAAAATATTTTAAGTGTTCGATTGTTCCTGGCGAAAACAAATACATTATTCAATTGAAGAACGAACTGGAAAAATATTTTGAAGGCAAGCTTGAAAATTTTTCCGTGCCTATCCTCTACCCTGGAAGTTCCTTCCAGCAAAAAGTATGGAATGAGCTTTTAAAAATTCCGTACGGAAAAACTCTTTCCTACGAGGCGCTCGCAAATAAAGTTGATGTCCCCAACGGCCAGAGAGCGGTAGGACACGCAAACGGTTTGAACAGGATAGCCATCGTTATTCCCTGCCATCGAGTTGTTAATAAAAATGGAAACCTTGGCGGTTACGGCGGCGGACTTTGGCGGAAAAAAAAACTACTTTCTCTCGAACTTAACAACAAATGCTGATAGGTGACCGGATAGTTGGTGATACCGACAACCGATCAGGGGCAACTTTTCACCAATTAAAATTTCCATCTTGAATCCATTCCAACCGTAATTCGTTTTGCGGAGTTTGGAGAGACAGCGGATTGCATATCGGATGTACCAAAATTAAGTTCAAGAATTTTAAAATCGAATCCGACGCCTAATCCCCAGTTAAACTTGTCGAATCCTCCGAACGAAAAACCTGTTCGAAAAGCAAACACTCCAAGAACCCAATCGGCGCCAAGTGAAAATCTCGGTTTGGTTGAATTTGTCGGCTGCTCATTAAACCCTTGATTGTAGTCGAACGCGAGAAGCATTCTGCCCGGAAAATTTCCATCCATTAACCGATCTAACCGGCAAGCCGCTCCGAACCGAAACGCCGTTGCGAGCGGGGTTGAAATTTCTTTAATGTATTTTCCGCTGTCTTTACCGGTCAGCGCTTTTTCCAACGAATCCCTTTGAGACTTACTCGAAAGGTCATCCAAATAAATCGGCTGGTTCGAGGAATACTCCGCCACATTGTTATTCCAATTAACGCTCCCTATGTCTGTAACCGCTATGCCGAACGACCATACATCATTAAGCTCTAAGCTCAGACCCAAATCAATTCCCAAGCCTGTTCCGGCAGGTTTTGGGAACAGCGAAAAGTTAGCATCTTTTTTCTGATAAGTAGAATCAAAATTATACTTAACATTAAAATCCGGCGAGAACGCCGAGTGCGCAAGAAAATCTCCTTTGCCGGTGATAACATTTCCCGAACCGGTCTGCAACTCGGTATTTACATGATCCAACCCGACGTAAGCGTAGCCGTTGATTATATTAAAAGAAGCGCCGAACGAAACGTTTTTAAACGCCGGAAAAAAATTTAAATTTCTCGCGTAAGAAATTGAATATTTTCTCAGCCACCACGATTTCAGTTTTGTATCGTTAAAGTTGTAAACGCGGTTCGGAAGATTGCCCTCTAAACCTAGATCAACTATTCCTTTGGGAAATGTAAGATTGGATGAGATAACATCGCTGATAGAGAATGCAACAGCGCCGAACTTTTCGCTGGGACTTATTGCAATAGCGAACAATTGTATTTGGGCATCGGTAGTAACGGTTCCCCCATTGGCAAAAAGATTTTGCAGAGTTTTTTTATCGGCATCGTTTAAATATCTTCCAACTGTATTACCGTTTTGATCTTTTGTTTTATATCCGAAGAAATAATTGTATTCATCCAAGGTCAAAAAATTTGTACCTGCACTTGCCGAAATATGCGGAAGCGGAAGCGGGAGAATTAATTCAACTGACTTTCCAGAGTCCCATAACAAATTAGCCGGATTACTGCCGAGCGCATGCAATCCAAAAGTTGATTCATTAGAGGTTTTGCCCATCGATGCAGAACGCGCATCCGCTGTTCCAATTGAGCCGCCGGCCTGAGCAAATATTTCAGTTGTTAATATTAATGCAACCAATGCCGTTAAAATTTTGTTCGATTTCATTTCCGGCTCCCCTATTTAGAATTAACATGATAATCAGTTGAACCGAACGCCGCGATTTTAATTACGTCGGTCGATTTGAAATTTGCGGCTTTGCCGTCGGATGTACCAAACTTAAGTTTTATTTTCATGTACGCAGCGTTGGAAATCTTTTGAGCATCGTTTTGCATTAACTTAACGGTTACGGCCTGAGCATTTGGAGCGCTTACATTTCCGTCGGCATCCGTTGAAGCTCCGCTTACATTTACTATTGTATCCTGGTCCTGGTATTTAGGAGGAAAGTACATTAGGAAATTATTGAATTGATCATAGAGTCTGCCGGTAAACGCAACCCCGGCGGCAATTCCGTTTGTAATGCTAAGCCCAGCCTGCAACGTATTTACATCTTTAATCCGGTCGCGGTCGTCCTGAGATAAATCAACTTTTACCGAATCGCTGTAAACACCTCCGGTTAAACCGAATTGAAACGGGATTTCAATTATACCGCTCCCGGTAAACTGGTCGGTTTTTTTCACATCGACAACATCATAATTTGGATTTACTATTCCTCCGGCATACACTATCAGCGAATCGGGCAGTTGTGTAAACGTGCCAAAAAATTTGCTTACAGTATCGGCATTAAGCGTAATAACGGAATCCGCCGGAGTGATAATTGTTTTGTTCATTGTCCGGCTGTTCAAAGTTATTACAACCTTCTCTCCTCGTTGATTGCTTGCCGTAATTCTTCCGCTTAAGCTAAAGTTAATATTGGCAGACGGATGAAGATGTAGTTCTATTTTAGGATTTTTAAGATCTATCTTGGCAAACTGAAGTTTACTTTGAATATCCTTAACATTAAGTGAAATCGAACTGCGCGATTGATCGATTGTTGTCGGCTTTAAACGGCCTGCAAACTCGTCGACAGACAGATCTTGAAAATTGATTGACGCGGTTATTTTATCCGAACCTGAGATTAATTGAAATGAGTTTGTCGGAACTAAATCCGCGTTTACATGAAACGTAACCTGGTTTGTCGGCGAATTACTTGGACTTATTATTGAATAACCGGCAACCGAAGAACCCGGGAATATATTCACCGTGCTCTTAGGAGGTATGGTTTGCGTTATCGAAAAAATATTTCCCTGTGGTGTTTTCAAATTGTCAATCACAAATGTGGCGTTTACCGCAGCGTTAAAATTATTTGTAACTGTGGCTTTAAGCGTTCCGCCGTCTAACTTAGCTGTTTGAAATTGATTGGGCTGCGAGGAATTTTGATCTACCAATATTGAACCGTTAACCGTTATTGTATTTTGTTTCGGAATTATTGCATTTGCTTCCGACACAATTAAATCTCTCACCGAGGCATTTACCGTTAACGAATGTGCCGGTACAATTATTTTCTGTCCGCCACTGCCATTTGTAGAAATTACGAATTGGAGAACAAGCTGATTGTTAACTGTAATTCCCGGAGTAATAGGATAGCTTCGAACCGCGCTCGTTTGTTGCGGCTGCAATATAATGTTCTCAGTACTCTGAATAACGGTCGAATTATTCAATGCGTCCTTTATTGTAAATCCGTTTATAGTAGTTACAACCGGCGAAGGGAAATGATTTGTGAAAGTTACATCAATAAAGCCCGAAGAAATTTTGATGTACTGAAACTGTGTTGCTTGACTCAAATTAACGGAAGCGGCGGCGTTCGAGATCGGCGGCACAACCGCAGAAGATCCGGGAGTAAGCGACGAATTCAGCCAGTCATAGTTCACATCCGCATTAATAACATCACTGCTAATTTCTATGTTGCTTAATGATTCGGATTCCGAAGCCGAAAAAGGTTCAATTTTGATTTTATTTTCAAGATCCAGCTTTTCAATTTGATCCGATTGTGTGAAATACAGCAGGTTATTCACAGCTCCCTGAGTATAATGTCCTATCTCACCGGATTTCTTTTCGAGAATATCGTACAACGTATAATTCTTGTTAACTATCGGAAGATTAACGGAAACGTCCCAGTTAGGAGCCGTAGGTTCTTTAATGCTACAAGACTGGACAATCAACGCGAAAAAAATACTAATCGCCGGTAAGAAATTTTTTAGGACTGGTTTTAGACTCATTTTAGTAATCGCTCATTTATTATAAAATTGCTGTAACGCTACAACTGACAATACAAATTTGTTTTATGATAGTAAAACAATTTACGCTCGACGAACTACAATGATTCATCTAAAAGCATTTCTTGCGTAATGAGCGGTCGATTCTTTGCCGCAATATAATTCGCGAACAGATCGTACTCGCTTCCGAGTATCCATGCTTTGCAAAATATTCTTGCCCAGATAAAAAGCTGCTGCAATGCAAACATAATTGCAACCATCAACCCGCTGTTAATATTTGCATTAATCTCCAATGCCGCGTAGGCAATCACGATTATCAACGGAACAACAAGGAGAAGGAGATACATGGTGTAGACGAGGTAAATTCTTTTTACCGAAAAGATAAACGAATTCCACAAGGCGCGTAATACTTTTTTTGAATCTTCTTTTACCAAAATAATCTTTGCGTAATCAGAGACAAGGGAATAAAAAATAAAAGCCAGAACATGGAATGATATCCAAATAACGATTATAGCAAATAACTTCGGCTCGGCAGAATTTGACAGCGAACGATTTAGTATTGAAGAGAATCCAACGGCAATTACGGCAAAGGTAATTATTTGAAATATTAGAATGTAAAAACCAAGCCGAAGAAACCGGAAGAAGAATTTTGAGCTGCCGGCAAAAAACGCCTGGGCCTTACTTTTAATAGACGAACCATCAAGCAGTTTCAAAATTCCGCCGGCAAAAAACACGGTAAAGAAAAAATAAAATATCCCCATCCAAATCATTAATGCAAAAAACGGTCTTACCATATCACCGTAGTTATTCATAAAGTCAAAGTAAACGGTGGAGTTAAAATCCGTGAACAGCAATTTAAGTACTGGGCGCGCAGAGAACCCTCCTGAAAGAGTAGAATAAAACGGGAAGGCAATTGCCAGTCCTAGCATAACCGTAATTCCGAAGATAATTGTTATAATTTTTTTTAATGAGTATATATTTTTATAACCTGCCGCGTATGACTTCAAGATGTTCATTTACAATCCTAAATTTATCATGCTGAATAAGTTGACTGCTCAAATGCAAATATCATTACTGTTATTGCTTTGTTAAAACAGCGCAGAAAAATTCATCATTGTGTTTTCCAGCCAGAAAAAAATTTTTGCCGAATATTTATAAAAGACGCCAGTTTCCGGCGCGGTAGTTAAACTGTTGTTTATCAAATTTATATCGAGAGGGATTTTATCATACGGATCAACTTTTGCCCATATCACTTTTGAATCGCCTTCGTATTTGAACTCTGCCGTACGATTCAACCCGTTCCAATTTTCCAATATTTCCTTTCCGTTATCGAAATGCACTAAGACTTCTACCGGAAGTTTTACTTCACCGATTCGATAAACTACAACGCTTGACTCATAAGTAGTTTCATTAGTACGGCCGTTACCGTAGAACTTTTTTACGCCGGCGCTGTCGTACAATCCGCGCTGCTTTTCTTTTTTGATATTTGAAATCGATGCGAGCTTATAATCGCAAACGTCAGAACCGTATAAAACCTGGTCGAAGTACCAGTTCATATTGTCTCCGAATTTATTACCGAGTTTTTTAGTCACTACTTCATTTACAATTGCAATAAAATCTTTTACGCAGGGATGTTTAAACTTCCAGCGTTCGTAATATGTTTTCATTATCTCGTTCATAACCGTGCTGCCAACCAGACCTTCCAGGGTTTTCATCATAACCGTTGTTTTGAAATATGAAAACGAACTGTATCCGCCTTCGGTATAATCCCACGACCTTCTAAAAATTTCCGCAAGCTTAGGATTTTTCATTCCGGAATATCCCTGCCTGCTGTATTCAAAGTCGCCCATTTTGAAACCGAATAAATCGACTGCGGAAGTTTCCTTTCCGTAATAATTATCCATTATCCGCGTTTCAAAATACTGGTTGAATCCTTCGTCCATGAATGCTTCTTCAAATTCGTTTGTCGCCAGCAGTCCCATAAAATAATTATGCCCGAATTCGTGAACTACAACTTGCTCTGGAAATTTTATTCCGTCCGGCATATTCCAAAGCGTGCCAGCAGTAATAAAAGTCGGATATTCCATTCCCGCCGAACCCATGCCTATAAACGGAGGATCGACTACAGTAATTGTTCTATAAGGATATTTGCCAAGGTAGGAATCGAAATACTCGAGCGCGTCTTTTAACGCCCTGTCGTATCGTCCGGCTTGATTATAATGTTCGGGCTGCATCATCAGTTTAATGCTTACATCACGCCATTTATCATTAACAATTTTAAAATCCGGCGAGGCGGTCCACGCAAAATCAATTACATCTTCCGCGCGGTAATAATGTGTTGTAGTACCGTCTTTATTTTGTACCTTCGACTGAAGCGTGCCCACAGCGCCAACAATATAATTTGACGGCAACGTTATATGAACATTGTACACTCCGAAGTCGGCATAGAATTCCGAGTTAGCATGAAACTGGTGACAGTTCCATCCGCCTTTTTGTGCGTAACGAATCCCGGGATATTCGTAAACGCCGATTTTGGGAAACCACTGTCCTACCAAAAAATAATCGCTGGCAAAACCGGTACGAGCAAATATACCGGGTAACTTTGACTTAAAATTTATTTCGAGTTTTATTTCTTCGTTAGGTCTTACCGGTTTATCAAGCAGAACACTTATTACGGTTTGATCATCAGCATTGTTGTCGTCCGGGTGAATGAATTTTATCTTAGTGGTAAGGTTTTCGCCGTTTGCTCTTTTCATCGAAAGGATATCAATGTAACCCCAATTTATTTCCTTGTTCAGATCGAAGCTTACGCCTCTAAGTTGACCGCCGGATTCCTTCATAAAAGTGGATGTTGAATTTTTAAACGCGTTCAGGTAAAGATGAAATTGCAATTCTTTAACCGCGTCCTTCGAATAATTTTTCCATGTAAGGATTTCATTGCCTTCCAAAATTTTGGAATCGGCATTAAGTTTAACGTTAATATCATAACCCACAACCCGCTGACTAAGCGGCGTTTGAAAAATTATTTGTCCATTCAAAATTAAATTTACGCCGAACAGACTAAGTATAACCGCGGTGATGAATTTATTTTTCATGTCGCTCTGCCGATATAATATAAAGATTGATTTTAATTATAAAATCCGTCACGGTCGATTAAAAGTCAACCTGAAATTTTAAACAAAAGTGGGGCTGTCTGATATTAAAAAGCCGCAACATTTTACGATGATAAAGTTAGAATTGAAGCAATAAAGCTTTAATTACAAATAATCGG
The DNA here is from genome assembly GCA_027348115.1 of Ignavibacteriales bacterium. Lineage (GTDB taxonomy): Bacteria > Bacteroidota > Ignavibacteria > Ignavibacteriales > Melioribacteraceae > Fen-1258. Next base: position 34,235 of record DAIEQA010000241.1, on the reverse strand, counting down.
ATTGTCTGTCCTTGTCAAATAATTTTTTTGCGGAATCGATTTCCGATTAAGAATAAATGCTTATTTTTGGAGCGCAATTTCATAAATATATTTTCTACTGGAGGAAATACAAAATGGCAATAATGATTACTGATGAGTGCATCTCTTGCAACGCTTGCGAAGCTGAATGCCCGAACACCGCGATCTATTCACCTGGAATGGCTTATAATTTAGGCGGACAGGAATATGCTGCCCTTTCCGAGGAACATACATACATCGTACCCGATAAATGTACCGAGTGCGTTGGTTTCTACGATGAGCCACAATGCATCCCGGCATGTCCAACAGAAGCAATTACCAACGATCCCGAAAGAGTTGAATCTAAAGAACAACTCATGGCAAAGAAAGAACACCTGGACACAGTCGGTAGATAATTAATCTTACCTCAGAAATTAGGACCCCGGTTTTGCCGGGGTTTTTCTTTTTAAAGAACGGAACAATGGAAAAAGCGGGCTGTACAAATCAAAAAGCTCCATGGATGAATGAAAATAATTCTGCTAATAGCCATTTTGTGTTGCGCAACCGTTTTATCTGCCCAGAACAAAATCGACAGCTTATTTCAAACTCCAAACCGTTCCGAAAATTTACAGGAGCTTAACAAGCCGCAAACAGAAAAACCGGAAGGCGAAATCAAAATGCCGCTTCAATACCTGCAGCTTCAAAGTAAGATTAACAAGCTCGATGAGAAATTTCTTTTGAACAATAAACTTCTTCAAACGGAGTTGCAAGAGAATTACGTTTTCAGCCGGGAGGAATTGAACAGCGGTTTAAGCGAAGATCAACTGATTGCATACCTAAAGAATAAAAAAGAAACTATGAAAATTCTGGCAGATATTTATAATCAGCATTCATACGTTAACTGGGATAAGATTCAAAAGATACTGGGATTAAGCCAGACGGCCGTAGCAATAATTTTAGGAATGATAAACTTGATGAGATACCGGTAAGCTTCTCGCGTTACTCAGAGCATAAATATTTTTTACCGCTGTGATCCGTCAACTGACGGGAAAGCTTTAACCCTTTCTTTAAATTGCTTTGACTCTTTTGAATCATCACAGCGGCGTTCGAAATAATATAAAACGTTAGACAAAAAGAAATGCTAAAATTTTTGGTGTATGTTTTCATTAATCGGAAAATCTCGGCGTTCCGGTATTTCCAAATTTGGCAAGAATTGCGGCGGACATTCTACGGCATCAGTTACTTCCTACCCAATTTATTTTTATAATTGTGTATCTAAATAGACCGGTACTATGAAAACTAAAATTACTTTACTCGTTTCTTTTTCTCTATTACTTCTTTACTCATGCACCAAAGAGGTTCCCGAAGGCGGCAAGAAGGGTGCAAAAACTTCGGATGATGTTTCCATTTCAAAAACAATCGAAGGGTTTTTTAACTCGTATAATTCCAATAATTTTGACAGTCTCGCCGTTATGTTCGACGTTGACTACAAGGGTTTCATTCCCGATTCCGACGATGCGGTAGCTGTTTTATCCACGATCAACGATCTTAAACAATATCGAAGAAGATATCCCGACGGCAAATGGGAATATAAAATTGAAGAAATTAATTCCGGCGGCGAATACGCGGAAGTTTTAACTACCGCCTCATTTATGATGCCCGGACCTGCTTCCGGAAAGTTAAACCCGACCTATTCCGAACGAAGTATTAGAATTTTGAAAAAACAAAAAGACGACGGATGGAAAATTTATCGGTATATGGCAATTCCTACTTTTAGTTACGACTCGAATTAAACTACAACTGCCACTCCATGTCTTCCCACCATTTGTAAAGCATGTCTTCATCTGCTTTCAAAATGCCCAACCGGGTTACATTTGCGGGCGGCGGAAAGTGATTAGCAATAGTCTGAAAAATAATTTGTCTTTGCAGCTGAGATACGCGCGGAATCATAGCAAGCAGGGTCAGCATATCGTCTTTACCGGCAGAAGAGATAATTAAATCCGCAACACTTGAATTATCTTCGGCTGCGCTAAAATTTTCTACCATGTTTTTTAGACTGTCGGGTGCGTTGATTCTGTAAGGAATGCTAGGAACGCCGCCACTAAGAAGCTTACAGGTGTAACCGTCTTTTACAAAAATTTTTTCGTCGCCATAGTTAATCTCCACAAATCCGGCCTCGACATTCAGTAAAGCTTTTTTTTCGGCGGTTGCGGTTAAAGTAAAAGTTCCGCTTCTATCCCGAACTTCGGCAAGAGAGAATTCAACCGTCAGATCCGGCATGTCTGCCGAACTTATAACGTGAATAGTCCCGCCATTCAATTTTATTTTATTGTCTCCATCTTCCGCTTTTATAATTGTTATTTCGGAAGCGGGCATCAATTGAATTTTACCGGTCTGCGGAATAAAAATTATTGCTTGAGCATTGTCCTGCGTGCGAATAGTTTCATTTTCCGTTAATATGTTTGCCGGCATTTGTTTGCCGTTTACCAACACGTTTCCTGAAAGGATTTCAAAATTCCACGGCGAATTCCGTTTCTGAAAATTGTAAATAAAATACGCGGCTGCAAGTAAGACAATTATAATTGAAAGGAGAAATAATCTATTCCTGTTCCGGCGCATGCTGATATACTTCAAGGAATAAATAGGAACAGTTATTGTTTTTGAAGCGCGGCTTTTTTTGCTGACACTCCAATCGGCTTTCAATTTTGCTTCCTGTTTCCTTTGTTCTTTTTCGATCTTCTTTTTAGCGGAATGCGAAATATTCAAATCGTCGCCGCTTTCCCGCAAACTTTTATCAAGCAATTCCTTGGAGAAGTCCGCAACAATATCTTCCTTGGGTTTAAGAGTATAAGGCAGGCTTTTAAGAATTTCGAAGAAACTTTGAATCCTCTGGTATTCTTTAAAACAAAGGTCGCAGCCATACAAATGATTTTTTACTTCGTTCTTTGTAACAAGGTTAAGCTGCCCGTCCACATAATCATGCAGACTTATTTTAATTTCTTCGCAGGTCATAAGCCGAGCTTATCCATTAAATAGTTTCTTGCCGCAAGAAGCTTGGTTTTAATTTCGTCGGGAAGCATATTTCCAATGTAAGCGTTGATTTCCCTATAAGAAAATCCTTCGAGGTCGTGAAGAACAAAAATTATTCTATCCGTAATCGGCAAAGACATTATCAATTGTTCAAGATTTTCTGCGGGATTTAAACTTGTTGCCGCCTTAATCGAGGGATTGGGTTCGGGCGAACGGGAAGACAATTCTTTAATTGAAAATTGGATTGATATACTTTTGACCCAACCAGGGAACGATACTTTCCCGTCAAACTTTTTGATCTGCTCCCACGCATAGTGAAAGGTTTTCTTTGTAACTTTTTTGGCGGAATCATAATTGGCAAGCAACCGGTAGCTTACGGTAAAGACATTTTTTAAATTAATCGCCGCAAGTTCAATCATCGCTCTTTGTCTGCCGGAAGCGGCAAGATCAATGAGGTATGAAACATAATTTGTGTTTTCGTCTTTCACTTTTTCTAAAGTTAATTTACAATTGTAACTTTAATGCCTGCGCTGTCTATTCTTGCAGCAACTCTAACATTGGTAAATCCGTTTTTGCCGGTTTGTGTTCCTATGGCGCACAAGTCCAATCTTTTTTCGCGGGGTGCGGCTGTAAATGTCCCGTACTCTGTTTTATCGAACGACGACGGCACTTTCCAGCCAATAAAGGATTTACCGCCGCCCCCAATTGCTATGGGCTTTACAAAATATTTTTGAGCCGATGCACCCAAATCATATACTGCCGAGACTAATTGATCGCGGTTAGCCGAGGAAGCGTAGGAATGTACTATCTTCATTCCGCCGTATAGAACTGCGGCCAGCAGAATCATTCCGAGTAAAACCGTTGCAAAATTATTTACTCTCATAGGCGAAAGAAAAAAATCCGAAAAGTAATTTAATGTTATAAACGAGAAAGTCTATACTATACTTGTACAATTTAACTTATAATAATATTATTTCCACATTTCGATAAATGAAGCTGTACAGCAGTCAAATTCAGCAATACTTTTGAGTTAAATTTTTGAGCGGCAGGAAATCAATTCTGCTGCTTGGTTATTGCTTTGAATTTTACTTAACTTATCTTGAGTTCAAAAAGCCGAGTAACTATTTGATCTTAATATGAAAGGGAGTCGTCTATGAAAAGCGGAGAAAGAAAATTCAGTTTTTCCGAAACACCCGAACCTCATAAAGAGAGAACCAGACAAATATTAAAATTGCACCCTGAAGTAAGAGAACTGATTTCACGAAATCCCAAAAGTATTTTTTATGTTATTGGAATTGTGGCACTGCAGCTTCTAATTGCTTATTTGCTTATCGGCAAGCCGTGGTGGTTAATGCTGATTGCCGCTTATTTAGTAGGTGCGTTTGCTAATCACGCGCTCTTTGTTTTGATTCACGAATGCGCGCACAATTTAATTTTTAAAAGCCGTCATGCAAACATCATAGCAGGCATATTCTGTGATCTGCCGATGAGTATTCCGACATCTGTATCTTTCAGAAGTTATCATCTTAAGCATCATTCGTTTCAGGGCAATTACAATCTTGATGCTGATTTATCAAGCCGATGGGAGGCCCGGTTAATCGGCAACAGTTTCATCGGCAAGGCAATTTGGCTTTTACTATTTCCCGTCTTTCAGGGCTTGCGCCCTCCGCGCTTAAAAGAAATTAGCTTCATGAATAAATGGACAATAGTTAACTGGATTGTAAGTTTCGGCTTTGACGTTGCGGTTATATATTTCTTCGGCTGGATGCCGTTTTTATATTTTGCCGCATCGCTTTTCTTTTCGATCGGTTTGCACCCGCTGGGCGCTCGCTGGATACAGGAACATTATCTTACTTTTCCTCCTCAGGAAACTTACAGCTACTACGGTCCGTTGAATGTAGTTGCATTAAATGTCGGCTACCATAATGAGCACCACGATTTTCCTTCGGTAGCGTGGAATAAGCTGCCGAAAATTAAAAAGACCGCGCCGGAATTTTACGACAGCTTAGTGTTCCATAAATCCTGGACAAAACTTTTATTTAGATTTCTTTTCGATCCTAAATTATCGCTTTACTCAAGAATGACCCGCGATAATCGAGGAAGCTCTGCCGTAACCCAAGAATAAAATATTTTTTTTGGAATTGATACCCATTGTAAAATCTTCTTAGAAAGGAATCATTTTGAACAGACCGCTTCTTGAGAAGCTCGACAAGCTTATGGCTCTGCAAGCCGGGGCAAAACAATTATGGGGAAAAATGTCGACTCAGCATATGGTTGAGCATTTAATACTATCCGTTAAAATGAGCAACGGCAAATTGAAGGTAGAATGTTTCAATCCCCCGGAAAAAATTCCAACATTAAAAAGATTTTTAATGAGCAGCCGCCCTTTGCCAAAAGAATTTGTAAATCCAATTATCGGAGAAGGACTTCTTCCTTTAACCTATTCAAATCTTGAAGAAGCGAAAAATGTTTTGAAAAATGAAACGGAAGATTACTACCGTTACTTCGAAGAGCACGGGGAAGCGGTCTTCACAAACCCCACGTTCGGCGAATTAAATAAATCCGAATGGGATGTATTTCACGAAAAACATTTCCGTCATCACTTTGCCCAGTTCGGTATTGATTTCGATTAAACCGGCCGGCTATTTACGCGATGTGAAAAACGCAATCAGATTATAAACCAGACCGATAAGCAACAAGTTAAACACAAAATTTATAAGCGTATCGCTAACCGAATGGGACCGGCTGTCGATAGTAATAAAAATATATACGGCGTAAATAACCGCGACAAGCGTTATTATCCAGCCGATTAAACCGGCAGGTACAAATATTATTTCCACTCTTTTGAACCATGGCAGTTTCATTTTGTCTCTTTCAGTTTTGAACAAATTTTGTAAGCCAATAGATTACAAACAAGCCGAGAATTAAAATGCCGAGCAGCACAATCATTATGTTAATCGGTTTATACTTGACGCGGATTTTTAATTCGTGTTCGGCTCTATCCAATTTAAATTCCATAACCGCAAGCATGTTTATAATTATCGCGGCGCCCGGCAAACCGAACATTATAAACGGAGCTAAAAAATTTCCGGGCAAGGAATTATTTATTTGCAGATAAAAATCGTCCAACATATCAAAGAGATGAAGCTGAACATTGAAATAGATTTTCATTGCTGCGCAAAAAATTAAATAAGCCGGAATTAAAAAAAACCAAATACTTAATGCCGCCGAGCGTTCCGCGCTCATTATCTTCTCTTTAATCTTCTCCTGATGTTTAAGATATTGTATCTCCGGCACCTTTAATTCCTCAAGCTTTTTTTCAAATTCATCTTCATTCATGTCTTCCTCATTTATTTTTCCGGCCTTCATCTGCCGGATTTTCGTACAGCATTCTAAGTTTTACTATACCCCTGGACAAAAGAGATTTAACCGTTCCCTCCTTAGAGTTAATAATTTCGGAGATTTCTTTGATGCTTTTTTGCTCGAAGTACCGGAGCGAAATAACCGTTTGATACTTCGGCAGCAAGCTGGTTATAAGTTCTTGGATTGTCTCAAAGTCCGAATACTTTTTTAATTCTTCTTCGACCCGTTCCTTATCTTCTTCGAACGACGAATCGCCGGCAGGTTCAAAATGAAATTCATCATTAAGTCGGTCGAGTGATTCGGCGGACATATCTTTTTGTCTATAGCTCAAGTTAATTTCGTTCGTAGCTATTCTATATAACCACGATGAGAATGAAATTCCTTTCCATTTGAAGCTTCCAATTTTAAGATATGCTTTAAGGAATGTTTCAGCGGCAATATCTTTAGCTTTGTCGAAGCTGTAAACTCTTCTTAGAACATAACCGAATATTCTGGGATAATAATGATCGAACAAGATTCTGAACTGTTCCGGATTGCGTTTAATTTCTTTAAGTATTTTTTCTTCGTCCGCCAACATAATTTTTCCTAAAGCATAAAGCGATCAATTTAAACTGCTTCGCCATGGGCTTACGGGAAAATATCCTGCTTTGTCCTTTCTATAATACAATTTCGTCAAAAGGTTGCAATTATTTTGGTCAATAATTTATTTACGCAGAATAAAACCTTTCCTATCTTACGGAAATTTATGATTTTCAAACATAAAATTTGACAGATAACGAGCATGTTCAAAATCTCAAGAACAATATTTTTCTCTCTTGCCGGCCTCCTTTTCTTCTCGATTATATTCGATTACCAATTTATGCCAGCGACTGTAGCATCGCACTTTAACGCAAGAGGTATTCCGGACGCTTATTCTAACAAGAAAGATTTTATTTTTTTCCTTCTTATTATCTCGACTATAATAACGGCGTTATTTCCGCTAATGAATTTCGTCGTCGGCAAAACTCCCATAAAATATCTCAACCTGCCGAACCGCACATACTGGCTTGCGGATGAGCGTAAGCAATACACAATTGATATTCTGAAACAATATACTTACATCATAGGAAGTATAACCATCGCATTTTTCATTTTCATCTTTAATTACATCTACTATAAAACCTTTAATGCCGATTATGCACAAGATGGTTCATTCCTAATGGCGCTTATAATATTCATCGGTGCATTAGCTTTTACGCTGGTTAAAATGATTCTCCGGTTTTTCAAAAAAGAATCGAAATAATTATTTATGTTAACGTTAACATTTCAAACAAACCTATATCCTTTATGAAAAAACTAAGTTTTCTATTTGTACTATTAACGCTGACTTTATCAACCTTATTCGCCCAGGCTGAAAAGAACTCTCAAATCATTTCCATAATTCCCAAGCCGGTAAAGATTGAATCTGAGCAGGGACAATTCAAATTCGGCAAAGAAACAAAAATATGGCTGAATGAACCGACTAAAGAGATGCAAAAATTAGGTGATTTAATCGCTGCGGATATAAACCAGTCAACCGGCTGGAAAACACTCGCCACGGCAAAAACGACACGCATGATTCCGCATAGTCTTGTCCTTCTTCAAATCAAAAAAGATTTTCTTCCCGTTGAAGGCTACTCTCTTGAAATAGCTCCCGGTAAGATTACAATAACCGCCGGCAGCGGCGCAGGTATATTCTATGGAATTCAAAGCCTGTTCCAGTTAATGCCGGTTGACGCTAACAAAGATAATCTTTCCGTTCCGTGTGCAAAGATTAACGACTACCCGAGATTCCAATGGCGCGGCGTTCATCTTGATTGCTGCAGACACATGTTTCCCGTCGAGTTCATAAAAAAATATTTAGACATTCTTGCCATGTACAAGATGAATACCTTTCATTGGCACTTAACCGATGACCAGGGCTGGCGCATAGAAATTAAAAAATATCCGAAACTAACAGAGATCGGTGCATGGCGAAAGGAAACCATGGGCGACGGAATTCCTTACGGCGGGTATTATACTCAAGATCAAATACGCGAGATTGTTGCTTACGCAAAAGATCGTTACATAACCGTTGTGCCGGAAATTGAAATGCCTGGTCACTGTCTATCAGCTCTTGCTGCGTATCCGCAACTATCTTGCACCGGCGGACCTTTTGAAGTTGGAACAACCTGGGGCGTGTTTGATGATGTATATTGCGCCGGTAACGACAGCGTCTTTACACTCCTTGAAAATGTTTTAACCGAGGTTATGGATTTATTCCCGGGCAAGTACATCCACATCGGCGGAGATGAAGTGCCGAAGACAAGATGGCAGCAATGTCCAAAGTGCCAGGCAAGAATGAAAGCGGAAGGGTTGAAAGACGAAACTCAATTGCAAAGCTATTTTATTCAACGCATAGAAAAGTTTTTAAATTCTCACGGAAGAAGAATAATCGGCTGGGATGAAATTCTTGAAGGTGGATTAGCCCCAAACGCCGCTGTTATGAGCTGGCGTGGAATTGAAGGCGGAATTGCCGCTGCCAAGGCAAAGCACGTGGCTGTTATGACTCCAGGCAATTATTGCTACTTCGACCATTACCAATCGCAGGATATTAAGAACGAACCCAAAGCATTCGGCGGATATACATCACTTGAGAAAGTTTATTCTTACGAACCGGTACCTGATTCTCTTAATGCCGAAGAAGCAAAATACATAATAGGCACGCAGGCAAATATGTGGAGCGAATATTTTGAATCGACCCAACAAGCCGAATATATGCTGCTTCCAAGATTGTGCGCGCTTAGCGAGGTTGCATGGACTCCGAAAGAGTTGAAAAACTTCGACGACTTCTCAAAGAGGATAGAAAAACATTATCAAATTCTTTCTAAGATGAAAATAAATTACAGGCATCCGTAAACGTTTATGTCCTTCTTTAATTTCCCCTCTTTAACCGGAGGGGAAAAGGAGGGCTTCTTGAATAGAAACATCTGCAAAAACATTTTCTGCAAGGGCCAACTGCTATGAAAATAAAAATCTCTTTCCTTCTTTTAGTTTTGATCTCATTTTCTTTATCAGCGCAGGATAAAAAATTAACCGAGTACGTCGATCCTTTCATTGGAACAGGAGGGCACGGGCACACATATCCCGGTGCTGTATTGCCTTTTGGAGGAATTCAACTATCGCCGGATACGGATACAAAGGGATGGGATTGGTGTTCGGGTTATCATTACTCTGATAATTCTATAATGGGATTCAGCCACACTCATCTCAGCGGAACAGGCGCAACCGATTACGGCGATATTTTATTTATGCCCACAGTCGGCGATCTTAAATTCGTTCCAGGCGATAAGGATAAACCCGGCGCCGGCTACCGTTCGCGGTTCACTCACGAAAGAGAAAAAGCTTCGCCCGGCTACTACAGCGTTTACCTTGAGGATTATAGAGTTATTGTAGAACTAACAGCATCGATGCGCTCTGGCATTCATCGTTATACTTTTCCTGCAACGGATAAAGCTAACATAATCATCGATCTAAAACACGGACTGGATAATGACTGCGAATCGTACATTAAATTTATTGGAAGAAATAAAGTTGAAGGGTGGCGTAAATCTCACGGCTGGGCTGCCGAACACACGGTGTATTTTTACGCGGTGTTCTCGCAGCCGTTCACAAGTTTCGGCACGGTATCAAACGGAAAATTAAGCGACGGCGATGCGGAAGCATCAGGTAGCGATATCCAGGCTTACGCCCGCTTTACAACCGGCGAAAACGTTCCGGTGCTTGTCCGCATCGGAATTTCTGCCGTCGGAATGGACGGCGCTAAGAAAAATCTTGAGCAGGAAATTCCGGATTTTAATTTCGACGAAACAAGAATGCGCGCTCAAAATATTTGGGAAAAAGAATTAAGCAAGATAACAGTTGAAAGCGGCGACGAAAACAAGAAAACAATTTTCTACACTGCGCTTTATCATGCTCTTATTACGCCGAATTTGTTTACCGATGTCGATGGAAAATACTTCGGCATGGATCATAAAATTCACGCAGCCAAAGGATTTGATTACTATACCGTTTTTTCTTTGTGGGATACATTCCGCGCCGAGCACCCGCTGTTCACTATTATTGACCCGAAGCGCGATGGCGATTTTGTAAGAACACTTCTTGAAAAATATAAAGAGAGCGGGCTTCTACCGGTATGGGAACTCGCTTCAAACGAAACTTGGTGTATGATAGGTTATCATTCAGTGCCGGTTATTGTTGATGCTTACATGAAAGGCATTCGCGGTTTTGATACCAAACTTGCTCTTGAGGCTATGAAGAAAAGCGCGGAACGCGATCAGTACGGACAAAATTTTTACCGGCAACGCGGCTTCCTACCGGCGGATAAAGAAAACGAATCCGTCTCCAAAACTTTGGAATACTCTTACGACGACTGGTGCATCTCGCACTTTGCAAAAGCTATTGGCGATAAAACCGATTACAGCAAATACAACCAGCGCGCTTTGTTTTACAAAAATGTTTACGATCCTTCCTCCGGATTCATGAGAGGAAAAATGTCGGATGGTTCCTGGATTACTCCTTTTGAGCCGCGCGCCGTAACCCAGCAATACACGGAAGCAACCGCCTGGCAATATAATTTCTTTGTCCCGCAGGATGTGCAAGGAATGATAGATTTGAACGGCGGCAAAGAAAATTTTATTAAGAAGCTTGACGATTTGTTTTCTGAGTCCGATAAACTGGAAGGAAGATTTCAACCGGATATTTCCGGTTTGATAGGTCAATACGCGCACGGCAACGAACCCTCGCATCATGTTGCATACTTGTATAGTTACGCCGGCGCACCTTGGAAAACCCAAGAGCACGTACGCGATATAATGCAGCGACTTTATACATCTAAAGTTGACGGACTTTGCGGAAACGACGATTGCGGACAAATGTCGGCCTGGTATGTTTTTTCCGCAATGGGATTTTACCCGGTTTGTCACGGACAAAATTTGTATGTGCTTGGTTCACCCATTTTTGATAAGGTTACGATTAATCTTGAGAACGGCAAAAAATTTGTGATCAACGCTCAAAACGTTTCCGATAAGAATAAATATATTCAGCTTGCGTCGTTGAACGGCGGAGCTTATTCTTATCCTTACATTACCCACAGCGATATTATGAACGGCGGAGAATTAACTTTGATGATGACAAGCACTCCAAACAAATTATGGGGATTCGATACCTCCGGAATGTTTACAATGCGCCCGGTTGATGAAGGCGTGTTAATGCCGTACGCTTCCGCTAAGGGAGAAATATTTTACGATTCTCTTTCCGTAAAATTATCTTGCGAAACTCCGAATACAAAAATCCGTTATACACTCGACGGCACCGAACCGAATTTTAATTCCCCGCTTTATGAAAAACCAATTACTCTTAAAGCAGAGTCAACAATCAAAGCATTTGCTTACAAAGATAAAGACGAAAAAAGTTTTACTATGACGGCTGCGTTCATCAAGTCAAAATATCCTCCGGCGGTTTATACATATCCTTTCAACGAAAGATATAACGGCGGCGGAGCGATGGGATTAACCGACGGCCGCTTAGGAACTACAAATTTTCAGAACGGTGAATGGCAGGGTTTTGAAGGAACGGACATGGAAACCGTAATCGATTTAACAAAACCAACGGTAATTAAAAATCTTTCAATAGGATTTTTAAATAACCCGGATAAATGGATTTTCCTTCCGCGGGAAGTTGTATTCTCGGTATCGGAAGACGGCAAGATTTTTAAACGCGTCGCGGATATAGTGAACGATATTCCAACAGACAACACAACGCTGATGGTAAAACGCTTTGGATCAAACGTTGATGTTGCACCGGCAAGGTATTTAAAAATCTTGGCAAAGAACATCGGTATTTGTCCCCCATGGCACAAAGGCGCTGGCGGTAAAGCGTGGATCTTTGCCGACGAAGTTATTATAAAGTAAATATATCCACATGTTTCCTCTTGATCATGATCTCAATCTTATTCTTGATCAATATGGAATTGAGCATTGAGCGAATTAACCGAAATGAATTATAAATTATGTGGTGAGGCAAAATGAAAAAGTTATTAATATTATTTCTAATCAGCTTACTTACGCTTAACGCGCAGGATTATCTTAAAGAAACAAAAGCTCAGCATGATGCAAGAATGCAGTGGTGGCGCGATGCAAGGTTTGGTTTGTTCATTCATTGGGGATTGTATTCCGTTCTTGCCGGTCAATGGGGAAATGAAACCGGTTACGCAGAATGGATTCGCGACCAAGCCCAAATTCCCGTTGAAGAATACGACAAGCTTGTTTCTAAATTTGACCCGGTAAAATTTAACGCCGATGAATGGGTTAAAATGGCTAAAGACGCCGGCATGAAGTACATCGTTATTACTTCAAAGCACCACGACGGTTTTAACCTCTTCGATTCAAAATATACCGACTTTGATGTTATGTCCACACCATTCCATCGGGACATATTGAAAGAGCTTGCCGACGCATGTCACAAGCAAGGGATGAAAATCTGCTGGTATCATTCAATAATGGATTGGCATCACCCGGATTATCTACCGCGCCGAACTTGGGAAAAAAATCGTTCGACGGAAGGAGCCGACTTTGAACGCTACGTAAAATATTTAAAGAACGAGTTGAAAGAGCTTCTTACCAATTACGGAGAGATCGGTGTTCTCTGGTTCGACGGAGAATGGGAAAGCACCTGGAGCGATGAGCGCGGTAAAGAACTTTATAATTATGTAAGAAGTCTTCAGCCGAACATCATCATCAATAACAGGGTAAGTTCCGCCAGAAGCGGCCTGGAAGGATTTACATCTGAAGGAGGATTTGCCGGTGATTTCGGAACGCCCGAACAGCAAGTGCCCGCAACAGGCTTGCCCGGCGTCGATTGGGAATCGTGCATCACTATGAACGATCACTGGGGATATAACAAAAACGATCACAATTGGAAATCCGCTAAAGAGCTGCTGCAGATGCTTGCAGACATTGCATCGAAAGGCGGCAACTTTCTTCTGAACATTGGTCCCACAGCCGAAGGCGTTTTTCCCCCAACCAGTATGGAACGGCTAAAAGATATCGGCAAGTGGATGAAGGTAAACGGAGAATCGATTTACGGAACGCAGGCCAGTCCATTTACTAAACTGGAATGGGGACGTTGCACGCAAAAACAAATTTCCGGCGGTACACGTTTATACCTGCATGTTTTTGATTGGCCCAAAGACGGTAAACTTGTTGTCCCCGGAATTTTCAATACGCCGGTGCAGTCGTATCTTTTATCCGATCCGGCAAAAACAAGGTTAGCCGCTCAAAGAAATGAAGACGCGATAATAATTAATTTGCCTTCAGCCGCTCCGGACGAAAACAACAGCGTAGTTGTTCTTGATGTAGAAGGTAAAGCGGATGTGAACAATCCGCCGACAATTAAGAGCGCGTTTGATATTTTTATCGATAAGATTAATGTTGATGTTAACACCGAGCGCCAAAACACAGAGATACGATATACATTGGACGGCAGCACGCCGAACTCGAATTCTCCGGTTGTTTCAGGCCAGGTTACTATAGACAACACGGCGATTCTCTCCGCAAGATGTTTTAGAGATGGAAAACCCGTAAGCGGAACAGCACAGAAAAAATTCACAAAGGTTCAGCCGGAAAATTCACTTAATATTTCCGACCTCACTCCCGGTCTAAGATGCAAATACTTCGAAGGCGCTTGGGATATGCTTCCGGATTTCGAAAGATTAAAACCCGTAAGCGATTATATCACTTCTAATTTTGATATAAGTAAAAGAAAAAGCGAAGAGAATTGCGGCTTCGATTTTAACGGCTACATTAAAATTCCGGCTCAAGATGTTTATGAGCTCACCACTGATTCCGACGACGGAAGTAAATTATACATCGACGGCAAAGAGGTAGTCAAAAACGACGGCCTTCACGGAATGGTTCAGAAAAGCGGCATGGTAGCGCTCGCCGCCGGCTATCATAAAATAAGAGTGACGTTTTTCCAAAAGTCGGGCGGAATGAATCTCAAAGTTTATCTCCGCGGCGGAGGAATGAACAAACAGGAAATTCCGGCTTCGATGCTGTTCAATAATTAATTTAGAAACGAATGCAGAATGCAGAATTAAATTCTGCATTCTACGTTCTGCACTCTTCATTCCCCAAAGGCAACTATGACACTGATTGATTTGACAGGCTATCTTGCGGCCGTAGGAACTACAGGAGCTTTTATACCTCAGGCAATAAAAGTTTTTAGAACCAAGAAAACTGAAGATTTGTCCTTCAGAACATTTCTTTTTCTTTCGATGGGAATTATACTTTGGATTGTTTACGGAATCTTTCTTGAATCGCTGCCAATTATTTTAGCCAACAGCGTAACGCTGACTATGACAGGCTACATACTTTACATGATTATCAAACACAAGAAGAAATAATTTTTTAAATCCTTTCAAGTCGTTCTTTTGTCAATTCTCCTTTTTGATCGCCGGTATTTATTGTTGAAGCCGGTTCCATAAGCATTACCGAAACTTCTTTTTCGGCAACAGGTCTATGTTCAACTCCCTTCGGAACAAGTATAAATTCATTTTCTTTAAGCTCAACTGTCCGGTCGCGGAATTCAATTTTAAACTCTCCTTTGAGAACATAGAAAAGTTCGTCTTCATTATCGTGTTTGTGCCAAACAAACTCGCCTTTAAACTTAACCAGTTTTACCTGCTGGCCGTTAAGCTCACCGATAATTCGTGGGTTCCAATAATCTTGGAACAGCGACAGCTTTTGCAAAACATTTACTTTTTCAGAATTCATAATAAACCCCATAATGAAAACCTTCGAGAGCTTTAATTCCGTTCTCGAAGGTTAATGCTGGAATAATCATCTTGGCCACAGCCAGCCGAAAATGCCCGCGGAGAGTAAGGCATAGATTAATCCGTCGAACATCATTTTAAGTGTAGCGCTCCATGCGCGGCCGTACCAAATTGACATCGGCATATAAGCAAACGAGTAACCCATAAATGCCGAAGCCCCAATAAACCTGAACACCTGTAGATATTCGGCGCCGGCAGGTAATGCACGACTTGCTATGTATGCGGCAAACAATTCCACAACCAGCGAGAATACAAACCATAGAAACAGCGGAATTCCCATACTCCATTGCCCGTTCGGTCTGACAGTAACAATCATAATTGGACCTTTATTTACTTTCTCCTTGTATTCGGGGGATTTCAAATCCTGCGAGCTTGAAGGTCGCGGCACCATATAATCGCCGGGTGGAATATTGAACGGGCGAAGAGCATCCATTACTTTATCTTCATCTGGAATTTTTATGTAATCATTTTTATGCCACGGCATAAACATGTGTATAACTGAACTTACAATAAAAACTAGTACCGCCGATAAAAACAACGGCAACAAAAGCGATGTTAATTCGGTCACGCTAACTCTCCTTATATTGTTATGAACCCGGAGAAAAATTTCTCCTGTATTAAATTGTTTAATAAAAATTTTAGGGAGATATGCACCAGTAAGAGGAAGTGCCGTTAACTTAATATTTTGAAATCTTGCTTACAAGAAAATTCTTGTCTCAACCCCACTTCAATTGCTATTTTTCACATGGTTCTTGATCAATCATTTTATTTAATTAAAAACTTTAACGGACTGCTATGACTTCACGAAGAGATTTTCTAAAAAAAGGCGGGCTTGCCTTTGCTGGTTTAACGGTAGGCACAAAATTAATTGCCGGTAATCAAAAAATGTCTCGGCTCAATTCAATCGATGATTTTTCAAAGCTAGCGAGCAAACGGCCTGCGCCTGCGCAAAGAAAATTTGTGAGTGAGGCGGTTGATGCTAAAATAGCAGAGGTGAAAAAAGATATTTCCGATGAAGAACTTGCCTGGCTGTTCGAAAATTGTTTTCCCAATACACTCGACACTACAGTTACGTACAAGAAACTTAACGGAAAACCGGATACATTTGTAATTACCGGCGATATCCATGCAATGTGGCTGCGCGATTCCACCGCCCAGGTTTGGCCGTATTTATTCCTTACCAAAGAAGATAAAAAATTACAGGATTTAATAGCCGGGGTAATTAACCGTCAAACTAAATGTATATTGATAGATCCGTATGCCAACGCATTTAATGACGGCCCAACCGGCAGCGAATGGGATAAGGATGTAACAGATATGAAACCGGAACTTCACGAGCGCAAATGGGAAATCGATTCTCTTTGTTACCCGGTTCGACTTTCGCACGGCTATTGGAAAACTACCGGAGACATTTCAGTCTTCGACGATAATTGGGTAAAGGCAATGAAGCTGGTATATAAAACATTTGTTGAGCAGCAGAGAAAAAACAACAATGGTCCGTATAAGTTCGGCAGGGTTACATCATGGCAGACAGATACATTAGCTGGAGGCGGATACGGAAACCCGATAAAACCGGTCGGATTAATTTGCTCGATGTTCCGTCCTTCCGACGACGCAACAACATTTTCGTTTCTTGTTCCGTCAAACTTTTTCGCCGTAAAATCTTTGCGCCAGCTTGCCGAGATGTTTACGGAAGTAATTAAGGATAAAATTTTTGCCGATAAGTGCGCCGCCCTTGCCGACGAAGTAGAACAAGCTCTCAAAAAATACGCGGTTATCGAACATTTAGATTACGGAAGAATTTTTCCTTACGAAGTTGACGGATTTGGAAATAACCTTTTTATGGATGACGCAAACGTTCCAAGTCTTCTGGGGCTCCCGTATCTGGATACAATTTCTTCCGGAAACGAAATCTATCTTAACACGCGAAAATTTTTATTCAGCGATAACAATCCCTATTTCTTTAAAGGTAAAGCCGGAGAGGGAATCGGCGGGCCGCACGCAGGCATCGGAATGATTTGGCCGCTGAGCATTATAATGCGCGGATTAACAAGCACTTCCGATGAGGAAATTTCGCTGTGCATTAAGATGCTGAAAAACTCCAACGCGGGCACAGGGTTTATTCATGAGTCGTTCGACAAAGACGACGCCACAAAATTCACGCGCTCTTGGTTTGCATGGGCCAATACTTTATTCGGCGAGTTCATACTTAAAGTGCACAGGGAAAGACCGCACCTGTTGAAGGCGTAATATCGATTTCATAAGCTAATGAACTATGGCCCGTCAAATCAGTGTTCTATCTGAAAACTTGGAAAGGCCAAAGTTCGGCTTATGAAGGAAATAACAAAAAAATATTCCAACGGCGAAGTGACTGTGGTTTGGAAACCAAATTTATGTATTCATTCTGCAATTTGTTTCCGGGGGTTGCCGGAAGTTTTTGATCCGCGCGAGAGGCCGTGGGTAAAAATTGACGGGGCTTCGTCAACAAACATTGTTGAACAGGTAAAAAAATGTCCCTCCGGTGCGTTAAGTTATTTTATGAACGATCCCGACGGCAAGCAGTAATTACGAAGGTTTATACTCTCCCGAATGTATTCCGGGAGAGCTATGTATTCTCAACCAAAGAAGATCGAGTAGAATAAAAATCCTACCGAGGCCAGCACTGTAAGACCAAGTATAGACATTAAAAAGTAAAAAGCAATATTGTT
Organism: Ignavibacteriales bacterium; assembly: GCA_027348115.1. Taxonomy (GTDB): domain Bacteria; phylum Bacteroidota; class Ignavibacteria; order Ignavibacteriales; family Melioribacteraceae; genus Fen-1258. The sequence goes on along the minus strand of DAIEQA010000241.1, from coordinate 16,247 downwards.
CATCTTAGTGTTTTGCGGTTTCGATTCCATCAATTTCCTCTTTATTCCATTTTCTAATTTTTGAATTTTCGCGCCGAAAAGATAATTATTTTTTACTCAAAAAAATCGCATGAAGAATAAGTTTAAATTAATTACCCGCCTTAACCGATCAATAAAATTATTCCTATCCAAGAAAAGAAATTTGAGATTAAGCTTTTGTTCTTTATTTTGCGCCGAATTATAAATTGAAAGCCCATGACTGAAAAAAGCACTAAGACAGAACTTGTCCGCGGATTAACATTAACCGCTGCTGTAATGATTGTAGCCGGCTCGATGATCGGGTCTGGGATATTTCGCAAACCTGCAAGCATGGCGGATCAGCTTGGCTCGCCCGAACTTTTAATTTTTGTTTGGGTTGCCGCCGGCATAGTTACTTTTATTGGAGCGCTGTGCAATTCGGAAGTTTCCGGAATGATTAATGTTACCGGCGGACAATACATTTATTTCAAAAAGATGTACGGCGATTTTACATCTTTCATTTACGGCTGGTCCAATCTTTCGGTTATACAATCCGGCAGTCAAGCGGCTATTGCGTATGCTTTTGCAGAATATACCGGTTACTTTATAAAATATCCTCAAGCTCCTCAGTCGATTCAGAACATTGCTTTTTATATGCCAATGGTCGGCAATATTCACCCATTTGTAGATCTCGGCACAAAGATCACCGCCATCCTTATTATAATTTTTCTTTCGGGCGTTAATTATATCGGGGTTGTTTTCGGAGGAAGAGTTCAGACTGTTGTCACATATTTAAAAATATTTACCATACTTGCTATTTCGTTTGCATTGCTCGGATTCGGCAACGGCAATACATCTAACATTTATACTCACTTTACAATGCCGGTAAGAACCGCCGCAGGTTTAATAGCAGCGCTGGGATTATCCTTTTCCGGCGCGTTTTGGGCATACGATGCATGGAACAATGTTACATTTGTTTCAGGTGAAATTAAAGACGCACGACGCAACGTTCCGCTTGCTCTTTTGTACGGAACATTGATTGTAATAAGCGTCTACGTTTTAATAAACATAGCGTTTCTATATGTAATGCCGATTGGCGAAATGGCAAAGTCTCCGCTTGTTGCTGCAACGGCTGCAGAGAAAATTTTTGGAACAAGCGGCGCCTCTCTGATTTCTATTGCCGTAATTATTTCTACCTTCGGCGCATTAAACGGTAATATACTTGCAACCACACGAGTTCCGTTTGCAATGGCAAGAGAAAGATTATTTTTCAAAAGTCTCGGTAATGTACATCCCCGTTTCGGAACGCCGTACATTTCTCTTATTGTACAGGGCATTTGGTCATGTGTACTGGTTTTGTCGGGTTCTTTCGATACGATTACGGATTATGTGATGTTTGCTTCCTGGTTATTCTACCTGTTGGGCGCTTACGGTGTTTTTGTTCTTAGAAAAAAAATGCCCGACGCTCCCCGCCCTTACAAGGTGTGGGGGTATCCTTATACGCCAGCAATTTTTGTGGTAGCAGCATCTCTGTTCTTGGTAGTTTCGATTGTTTCCGATACGCAGAATGCAATGATGGGTTTAATTCTTATTTGCACAGGTCTCCCCTTTTACTTTTTCTGGAAATACAAAACTAAAGAGACGGAGGCATAATTTTACCTGCCGCATTAGAATAAAAACTTTACCCGGTTCTACCTGAATATCTTAAAAATAAAATAACCGATACCGAGAACCATTGAGAAAGCAATAATACTAAGCAAAGAGTAAAGATAGAGCAACGACGGAGAGAATTTGATCTTAGTGGTCACTGCGTTTTGTTGCGAGTTCGACATAAAATCATTTATCCTTTCTAATTTCCCTTCCCGAATTTTTCTTCGTAGCGCTGGATTGATTCACGTATAATTTTATACGCCTCTTCCTTTCCTACGATTTTTTCTACAACAACATTTTTGTGTTCAAGCTTTTTATAATCTTCAAAAAATCTTTGAAGAAGAACCATCGAATGCGGCGGCAGACTGTTAAGATCATCGATATAGTTTACAGAAATATCGTTCTTGGCCACCGCAATTATTTTTTCGTCCTTTTCTTCGTTATCAACCATAGTCATAAGCCCGATAACTTTGGCTTCGATAAGACATAAAGGATCCACGGCAACCGAGCAAATAACAAGTATATCGAGCGGATCGGCATCGTCGCTTATCGTTCTGGGGATGAACCCGTAATTAGCAGGGTAGTGAACCGCCGAAAATAAAACGCGGTCCAGCCGCAGCAGACCGCTCGTTTTATCAAGTTCGTATTTGGCTTTTGAACCTTCGGGTATTTCTATAATTGCATTTACAATCTGCGGAACATTATCCCCGTAGCTTACATGATGCCAAGGATTGAAGTAGTCGTTTATTTTCTTTTTATCCATTAATTATCCAACAATTCGAAAAAGTTGAGGTGGAATTAATCCGCGCTCAACATTCTCAAACCTTTTTTAGCTACTTCGCTCTTTGGATTGGCCTTTAACGCGGCTCTATACCATTTAATTGCTTCGTCAAAATTTTGTAACTGGTGATAACAAGCGCCGAGCATTTCCATAATTCTAACCTCGCCGGGTTTCAATCTTATTGCTTTGGATAAATACGTAATCGCGCCGCTGTAATTTTTTCTGATGAAAGCGCGCTGGCCCAGATAAGCGCTTGCTTCAAGAATTCTGTCTTTGTACTGTTCTTCTTTGCCTTCGGAAAGTTTAAGAATCTTTGCGAACTGATCGGATGCCTGTTCCGTCGAATCCATTTTTACATAAGTCTCCGCAAGCCAGTAGTGTGTTTCAAAAGAAGTATCCGCAAGAGCCGCTGCTTTAATAAATGCTTTTCTTGCTGCATCGTATTCACCGTTTCCGAAATATGCAAAGCCCATATAACGGTAAGCTGGTTCATACGTTGAATCAACATTTATTTTAGCCTGATAATATTTGGCAGCCAGATCGTTTTGCTTATTACGGAAATAGTTGTTTGCCATATCCATAAACAGGCTGGATTGAGTGCTGTCTTTCTTAACAACCTTCTCAAAAAATTTAATTGCAAGCGAATCCGCGCCAATGGTTTGATATGCATAGCCTGCATTTTTAAGATCGTTCACAGTCATCATTGAATCGGGGAGATCGGAATAGAATTTTCCGGCTTCCTGGTATTTTTGTTTTTCTTTGGCAAGCCATGCGTTTGCTTTTTCCGCGGACGCTGTTTTAGAACTGTCCTGGTAAGCCTTCAATGCCAAGGTCCCCAGGGCATAGGAAGCAAACGCCGCGTTCTTTTCCAAAATTTTATCGCCCGGATATTTTTCGAATCCTTTTACGGCGTACTCGTAAGCTTTTTCATAGTTGGCAATTTCCAAAAAAGCTTTTGCAATATTTTGATATGCTTCTTTGGATTGATCGATGGCCAGATATTTTTCGTACATCACGGCTGCGTCGGCGTACAATTTAGCCTGGAAGAATATTGTAGCGGCCTTTACATAAGCTTTTTTATTTTGAGGATCGATAGCGATTATCTTCAAATATTTATTTACCGCATCGGTGTATCTTTTTTGCTTGTAGAGTATTTCGGCGGTCTTGAATTTCAGGTCGACATTTGTCGAATCAAGTTTTTCAGCTTCCTCGTAATTAGTTACAGCAAGTTCGCCTACGTTCATTTTTGAATAAGCATCGCCGAGGTATTCAAACAATACTTTATCCGAAGGATCTTTTTCTCTCAACATAATTAAGATCTTCAAAGCATCGCCCGGCGCATTTGCGTCGATCATTTCTTTTGACAGCGACAAAGCTTTGGCTATATCGTTATTCTTCAGTGCTTTTTCGGCTTCGCTTACTTTATCCTGAGCTTGAATGCCGATCGACAATACGAAATAAATGCCGAGTAATATAAGAGCTGTTCTTTTCATTTTTTTACCGTCTGTTTAGTTCAACCATTTTTACGGGAACGGTTGCCGGTCCCAAATTATTTTTAGAAACTATTTTTTGCCCCTCATAACTTGTTAAAAACGTTGCGAATCCGGATGCAACTCCTATTGCCGGATCGTTTATTATAATAGCCGTTGTCCTTACCATGGGATACGTCTGGCTAATTAAATACGCTACATAAGGATCATAATATAATGCTTCTCCGTCGCCTCGCATAACTCCAACTTCCAAAATTTTTATCTTTTCGGCATGAGCGTTATCCAATCCAACAAATCCTAAAGCGTTCTTTTCTGTTTTAACCTTTTGAATAACCTCATCTTCACTTTTAACTATAGAAACATTTGTAAGTTCCTTGTCTCCAAGCAAGTCGTGCTTCAGGTATTCATACACGCCGGAATTCGGTTCCGGAACGAAGACTTTAAATCTTGTAGGTTTGCCGGATAAAATATTTTTTAATTCATCGGTAGTAATTTTATCGGACGGATCCTTTTCGCTTACAATAGGAACAACCGCGTCGTAACAAAATTTAAATGCTCTGATAGGCAGGTTTGTTTTTTCGAAATATTTTTTCTCTTCGTCGTTTAAATTTCTGGAGCTGATAAAAAGACTTATCTCGCCGTTCAAAATAGATGCAATGCCTACACGCGCTTTAACTTTTACCAACTCAATTTTGCTTTGACGGTAGCGCACCATAAAAGTATCTTTTTCCGCCTGGATTACGTTGAACAGCGATTCATCTACATAGCATTTGAGGACTCCCTTAATAGGGGTTTCGCTTTTTTCGCCGCATGCTTGAAACAAAATGGTGGCGACGAAAAGTAATATCAACGATATTTTATTGTGGTTCTTCATTTCTTTGCTTCTTAAAAATTGTAGATACAATTCTAAACATACCGTAAAGAAAAAGAACTATCCCCATCATAATTTTAAACTGAGACGGCAAATAGGCGGGCATTATGTTTGTGAACAAAATTGCCAATCCAAGCAGGACGAACACCGCTCCCGCGGTATAAGCAATATATGTCATTATGTTTTGCATTATTGATCCCGCAGATTAAAATTATAATTCATTACAATCCAAACCGCAACCGGGTGATTATTTTGAATAGCCGGCGTAAATACCGACTTCACTGCAACATCCAGCGCAGCCTGATTAAGAAGTTCGGAATCGGATTTAAATATAAAACCTTTTAATACCTTTCCTTCTTTACTAACCAGGATTTTAACATGGACTTTTCCAATAATTCCAGCTTTTATTGCAACGGCAGGATATTCCGGTTTTGGTGCAACAATAAGCTCGGGCAATTTTTCAACAGGAACAAATTCATTTTCACCGGGAAGGATTTCTGGCGGTTCAATTATTGCGGGTATTTCTTTTACTTTTAGGATGTCGCCGTCACTCAACGTTTTTCCAAGCGGATCAGCGTCTCGTCTTTCCACGGTAGTTTTGATTGTAGCATCGGGTTCCGCTTTTTCATCGTCAACAGGAACCGGAATGCCGTCTCGTTTAGCCGCCGGAGAAATAAGAGCGCCGGCATCGGGTATATTGGGTAATAATGACGGCGCTTTAAATTTATCCAGATCAATTTCCTTTACTTCTTTAGGAACAAATTTTTCTACAACATTCCGCTCAGAACCAGATAAAAAATAAATTACTAATACCAGAAGATGAACTGCAACAGCAGCGGTTAAACCCAAAGTATAATACTTTGGATAGAGTCTTTTTAATTCAAAGGCCCCGTAACTTCCTTTGTTAGGTACTGCTAAAGCTCCAGCCATATCACACCTCCCTTAATTAAGTTTAGTGCTAATGCTTTTATTTATTCATACCGGTACTATAATTCTACCATAGCCCGAAGGCTAAAAATTTATCAAAGAGCGAAACTAACTTATCAGCTTGCAGCCGATTAATTTTCCTGCAAAGTAAAGCGATACGGTAATACAATCCATACTGCAATCGGGTGATTGTTCTGCAATGCAGGAGTAAAAGCGGATTTCATTGCAGCTTCGATTGCCGATTGATTGAATAATTCCGAATCGGATTTAATAACTACAGCTTTTTTCGGTTTACCTTCTTTATCAACCAAAACTTTTACAAAAACTTTACCGGTAATTCCGGCGCGTTTTGCTATTTCGGGATAATCCGGTTTTGCAGCAACAACCATCTCGGGTAATTTTTCTACCGCGACGAATGCGTTCATGTCGGGGTCGTCATCCGAGGCTTTCGGCTGTTCTATTTTAATATCCTGAGTAATTTGCGTACCGGCACCAATATCAGTAGAAAGAGTTGGCGCTGCCTGCTGTCTCAATTCCTGCTGAGAAGCAATTGTCTGTTCCGGTGGCGCTTCTTCATCCGGAACGGGAACGGGAACACCTACCGAAGGCGGTGCAACCGGGGCGGCAATATTAATCTGTGGAGGCGCCTCGTTTGTAACCGAAGGTGGCGGACCGAGTTCGCTGTATTTTACTATTCTTACTGTCGGAACGTTATCCATATCTTCTTTAGTGATGGCCTGATAAAAATAATAAGAGCCGATCAGGAGTAAATGGATAAACACCGCAACAGCTACGCCGATGGCGTAGTTTCTAGGGTAGAGCCTCTTAAGTTCGAAGGCTCCGTATACACCTGCATTTTTTATAGCAATGGTTTCTGACATTTCTTCTCTCCAGACTTAAATAGTTGCTTTTGACATTTCTTTCTTATCTATATCAGTCATTGGAGCCAAGGAATACCGGGTTAAATTAGCCTGATTCAATTCATCTATTATATCAATCATAGCATGATATTTACTTTTTCTATCAATTTTAATTAACACAACAAACTTTGGGTTTTCCTTTTGCTTTTCAACCAAAAACTTCCTCAGATCAGCAAATTTCAATTTATGCGGTATTTCGAAACCGATATTCCAATAAAGATCAAGATTCTCATCGCATCTGATGGTCAACAAATTGGATTCGGCCATTTTGATTTCGACATTTTTATCAGGAGGAAGATTTATTTCTAGTGTTTGTGGCTTACGGAACACTGTTGTTAACATGAAGAATGTTAGCAACAAGAACGCAACGTCAACCAATGGCGTCATGTCGATACGAATGGCCATTCTTTTAGGTGGTTTCCGTTTGCCTTTTTTCTTTCTGTGTCCGCCGCTATCGCCGCCAACATCTGCTCCAGCCATAATTTTCTCCTATTTAACTTTTTTTATCTATCTTAAAATTAGTAACCATGTTGAATCTTGTAATCTGAACCTTTTGAAGTATATCAATTACATCTGAAACAACACCGTATTCCGCATCGGCGTCGGATTTAACAATCGTAATAAGTTTAGGATTGGAGATTCTTGCCTTTATAAGCATATCTCCCAATTCTTCCTGTTTTACTTCGACAGCCTGACGTAGTTTGTTCTTCTGTCCAAACATTCTTTCCATCATAATTTGAGAATCGAATCCAAGATACAATTTTCCGTCTTTGGCAACATTAATTGTCATCGTGTTGGATTCCGGAAGTTTGATTTCGGAATGTGAAAGTGGAAGCGCTATATCAACTTCTTCCGGTGGCTTAAACTGTGTAGTAAGCATAAAGAAGGTAAGAAGTAGAAATGCCACGTCCACCAGCGGAGTCATATCTATTCGAACTGAAACTCTTTTCTTTTTAATGCGCGGCATTAATTACCTCACTTCTCTTTTAATAATTGCATTACGTTATAGTTAGCTTCGTCAATTTGGAAGGTAAAGTTATCAACTTTATTAACGAAGAAGTTATAAGCAACGATACCGAGAATAGCGGCAAACAATCCGCCCGCGGTATTGATAAGAGCTTCGGAGATACCGGTTGCAAGAGAAATAGCGTCCGGTGCGCCGGCTTGAGCAAGAGCTTTGAATGCACGGATCATACCGATAACCGTTCCAAGAAGACCAACCATGGTAGCAATAGAAGCGATTGTTGAAAGAGCAATTAAATTCTTTTCCAAGAGCGGTGTTTCAAGCATCATGGTTTCTTCAACTGCGCGTTGAACTTCGACTAATTGTTTTTCAGGGTCTACAGTTGTTTTAGCGTGTGTAACTTCTTTATAGCGGGTTAAAGCTGCTTTCAATACGTTAGCAACAGAACCTCTCTGTTTATCGCATCCTGCGATAGCTTCATCTATTTGACCGGCTCTGATATCATCAACAACTTTTTTGAAAAATTTCGGAACGGCTTGCTTTCCGGCTGCTTTTCTTAATGTAAGCGATCTTTCAATGATGATAGCGAGAACCATGATCGAAAGACAAATCAAAAGAGCTACAAGCGGACCGCCAACGTAAACCATGCCCAACAAGTTGCCCGACATAGGTACTTCTTTTGTACCCTTTGTAGCGAAATCGGCAAAGTTAGCTCCATTACCAAGAACAAATTCATAAATGCCTATTGATACAACTAAGGCCAAGAAAAAGAGGATAACGATAAAAGCAGATTGTTTCATTTTACTACTCTCCTTTTAATAAATAAGATTTAAAAATGCACTTAATTAAAGTCAATTAGTATGCCGCTTATCCTTACGGCACAAAAGCTCCCATATTTTTGTAAAATCAATTAAAATTTTGGAATTGTGATTTTACAGAAGGTTTTAAAAATGCAGAATGAAAGTAAGTGGATTTCATTTTGCAATCAAGTGAAAAGATTACGTTGCAATTAAATATGTTACGGACATTTCAAAATGAAATGGGCACGAAATATTTTGTCAAAGTCCGTACAATTTCCGTTTCCGCCACAGTGTGGTTTCGGAAATGCCCAAAATTTTAGCCGCTTCTTTTGTGTTCCGGGCTATTTTCATCACCTCCGTAATATGCTGTTTTTCCAAATCCTCAATCCTGGCCAATGGTTGAGTAACTTGCTTGGGTTTAAAGTTGGAAATTTCCAAAGGCAGATATTCAGGTTTTATAACATTATCCTTGGCAAACACCAACAGACGTTTAACCGTAGTTTCAAATTCCCGAATATTGCCTGGCCAATCGTATTCGTTTAATAATTTTTGAGTCTCGGCAAGCCAGGCAATTTGTTTTTCGCCGCTGTATTTTTTACAAAAGTATTCGAACAACACGGGGATCTCTTCTTTTCTTTCTCTCAGCGGTGGTAGCTTGATCTTAACGCCGGCTATTCTATAATAGAAATCTTCGCGCATGTTCCCGTTCGTTAAATCGAAATCCACATCGCGGTTGGTTGCGCTGATAAGCCGGATATCAATTTTTCTTGAAATGCTCTCTCCCACTCTTTCAAATTCCATGCTCTGCAAGAACCTAAGAAGTTTTACCTGCATGGATTTTGGTATGTCCGCTACTTCATCTAAAAATACTGTGCCGGTATCTGCAAGTTCAAGCCGACCGATTCTATCTTTTATAGCATGTGTAAATGCACCTTTAATATGCCCGAACAATTCGCTCTCAAAAAGATTTTCCGGAATGGCAGAACAATTGATTATAATGAACGGGCTTTCACTCCTGGAGCTTGTTTTATGAACAAACCTTGCAAGAACTTCTTTCCCGGTTCCGCTTTCACCCTCGAGCAGTACCGGAATGTCGCTGTCGGCAATTTCGCTTGCTGTTTTTAGAATCTCTTTCATCGAGGGACTTGCCGCAACAAAATCTTCGTTCTCAAATTCTTCGTCTATTTGGTAAGTAAGCCCTTTCAGTTTTTTCGACATCCTGTGATGCTCGAATACTCTTTCCACAATGTGAATGAATTCTTTATGTGTAAATGGCTTCTGAATATAATCGTAAGCGCCTTTCTTAATTGCGGAGACGGCGGACTCGATTGAGCCGTGAGCGGTCATTAAAACAACGGTGGTATCGGGGGAAAATTTTTTTATTTCTTCCAGGGTTTCTATTCCGTTCATCGGCTGCATTTTAAAATCAATAAACGCTAAGTTGAAGGATATTTCCTGCGCTCGTTTAATCGCGTCAATAGGATTTGCAAATGTCTCCGGTGAATACCCGTTTGAACTTAGTGAAAGCTCTATGGTTTTCAGAATATTTATTTCGTCGTCAATTACTAAAACTCTTCCTTTATACATTACGAAGCCGGTATTTTAATTTGAAATGTACTGCCTTTGCCGAGATCGCTGAAGGCCTTAATTTCCCCGTTGTGAATTTCGATAACTTCTTTGGCAATTGATAAGCCAAGGCCAAGACTTCCCGGCGCAGAATCGTCTATTTGAATAAACTTATCAAATATTTTTTTTAGGTTATCCGGACTGATGCCGATTCCCGTATCGGAAATTTCTATGAGAAGATTACCGTTGTTCTTGGAAAGCTTAACCTTAATTTCTCCTTTGTTGGGTGTAAATCTTAAAGAGTTTGAAACCAAATTTTCGATAGCGCTTATCATGTGATCGTAACTGCCGTTGATTAATATACCCTCGCTGCAATCTTCCACGTCCAGCTTTATATTCTTTTCTTTTGCGAGGATTGTAAATTTTTTTGAAATGTGATCCGCTAATTTTTGTGCTTCAAATTTTTCAAAGCGAATTTTCCCAATATTGGATTCAAGTTTAGCCAATTCCAAAATTTCGTAAACCAGTTTATTCAGGCGCTCAAAATCCTCCTTCATAGAAAAAATCAATTCGCCCTGCTGTTCGGTTAATTTTCCAACCACGCCGTCTTCCATCATACCAAGAGCCATGCCCATCGAAGTAAGCGGGGTTTTCAATTCATGCGAAACTTTCGCGATGAATTCGGATTTCATTCTATCGAGTTCCTGGTACTTTGTAATATCGTTAAAAACTATTACCGTTCCGCTCATGCCGGATTCGGGATTCGCGAGCGAGGCCTCGATTATCTTATAATATTTTTGAGAACCGTCCTCATCCTTCATGCAGATTACATCTTCTTTTTGATAAGGGTCCTTATAGGTAGAAATTCCTTCTATTTGCGCAACGCTTTGGGGCGTTAACAATTCTTTAAGATCATGCCGGTCAACGGCAATTTGGCCAAAGACATCGTCGAAAGCTTTATTGGAAAGAAGAATGTTATAATTCTCATCCACCATCAAAACCGGTTCGTTCATGCTTTCTATTATGAGTTCGGATTTTTTCTTTTCGTACAAAATTTTACTAAGATTAAGCTGCTCGTAACGCTGAAGTTTCTCACTCATCTTGTTGAATTCTTCGCCAAGAGCGTTTATCTCGTCCGCGTTTTCGTCAATCTCAATCCTCTCCTCAAAGTGGCCGTCTGCTATATGAGTTACCGAGGCCTGCAATCTAGCAATCGGTTTAACAATGTAATCGGAAAACTGGGAACCAAAAACCAAGCTGACTATAATAGCTCCAAAAAGAATTACAAGAATGAATATTGTAGCCTGCTGTGTAATATTTTTGATAGTCACTACCGATTCGTTTAACGAGGCATGGTTTATCTCCAAAATTTTGTTGTTAATGCGTTTGAGATTTTGAACCTCGCTCACAAATCTTGCGTAATCGTTCCTGAGTATTTGTCTTTTGTTTGCAATGTAAATGTTATAATCGATGTTATCGTAGACATCTTTTGTAAACTCCTGGTATTGCTGGTTCAGCGTGTCAAGAATGTTGCGCTCTTTATCCGTAGAAGATGAAATACGGGCTTCGTCATGCCACGACCAGAATTCAAATTTATTTTTTTCAAATAGCCGCTCCCCCGCCTCGAGGTTTTGGTTATACATTATCACAATTGCCTGGAGCTGTTCATCGAGCGCCTTGCCCATGTTGTCGGCGGCAATAATGCTGTTGTAGTTTTCCTGCATTGTAAGCTTTATCGATTCATTCAGGCGGTAGAAATTGTAAACACTCCAAAGCGTGGCAAAAAACATGATGAGAAGTATTACCATAAAACCGAGCAAAATCTTACTGCGCAGACTCGTTGTATAAAGCTTTATCATCGCAACAAAATTAATTTTTTTTTGTATTTAAAATAACTGAATGAATTGCTTAAATAAACCTCTTTTTAGTAACTTAATTTGAGCACTAAAACCAACAAGCATATTAAATGTAAGTTTAATTTACTAAAAAGTCAGAGTCATACATAGTGCACAACACGAGATTCAAAATGCGTTCTCAAAATTAAATTCAGCATTTAAATTACGCCGTCTATAATTTTGAAAGAAAATCAATGATCCGACTAATAGAAAACAGGAACATTCGATATGAACCCGATTATTTGATAAAACATTTTTCCGAATCAGTTTCGGAAGAAGTTTATTCATTTCATAAATCATTTCCGGGCTATTCGCCGACCCCGCTGTTGGAAATGCGCGGGCTGGCAAATCAACTTGGCGTGAACAAAATTTGGATTAAAGATGAATCTCACCGTTTTCATTTGAACGCATTTAAAGTGCTCGGCGCCAGTTACGCAATTGCTAAAATGCTGACGGAAAAATTCTGTTCCGAAAATTCTTTAATAGATTTCTCTCTTTTCGAAGATGAAAATATTAGACATCTGATTAAGGATGAAACACTAATTACTGCTACGGACGGAAACCACGGCCGCGGAGTTGCCTGGACGGCAAAAATGCTCGGCTGTAGGTGCATTGTTTATATGCCCCAATCTACGACTCCGGCAAGATATGAAAACATCAAATCTCTGGGAGCGGAAGTAATTATTGTTGACGGAGACTACGATGACGCTTCCGATCTTGCAAGAAAACAAGCCGCCGAAAAAAACTACATGCTCATTCAAGATTCTTCCTGGGACGGCTATGAGAGAATTCCATTGTGGATAATGCAGGGCTACCTAACGTTAATACGGGAAGCTCTTGAACAAATGCGCGGTGAAATGCCCACCCATGTTTTTGTTCAGTGCGGGGTCGGTTCGTTGCCGGGAGCGCTGAATGCATACTTGTTAAATCGTTTCGAGCGGCAGGCTCCTTTATTTGCAGTAGTTGAACCGGAAAATGCCGCTTGTGTTTATGAATCATTTGCTGCCGGGGACGGTAAAGCTCACTCGCTGCAAAATGAAATTAATACTATTATGGCAGGACTCGCGTGCGGCACTCCTAGCAAACTTGCATGGGAAATTATGCGCAATCATTCAAATTATTTTATTACCTGCGAAGATGACACAGCAACAGACGGAACGAGACTGTTAAACAGGCAGACGTTTGAGGATGACATAATTATCTCTGGCGAATCCGGAGCGGTTACCGCCGGATTAATTTTTCAACTTCTTTCCGACCGCACGAATAATAACCTAGCTGAACAGTTAAATTTGAACAGCGATTCCGGGATATTTCTTATTTCAACCGAGGGAGATACCGATCCGGAGATGTATCAAAAAATTATATCTCAATAATATTTTTAAAATTATCGGATGCCGATCATGAAAAAAATTTTTTGGGCTGCCGTGCTTTGTTTGCTTTCACAATCATATTTTGCGCAGCAGCACTTGCTTATTCAAAACGTCACAGGAAGAAAAACCATTAGTCTCAACGGCGAATGGCATATTATAATTGATCCTTACGAAAACGGATTTTATAATTATCGGCTCAAAGAAGATCCGAACGGGTATTTCAAAAACGCAAAACCGAAAAATAAAACCGACCGTGTCGAATACAATTTCGATAAGTCGGAAACCCTGAGAGTACCGGGAGATTGGAATTCCCAAAAAGAAAAACTTTTCCTTTATGAAGGAACGATTTGGTACGAGAAATCTTTTAACTATACCAAGAAGCAAAACACCCGGCTTTACATTTATTTTGGCGCCGTTAACTACGAGGCAATTGTTTACGTTAACGGGGAAAAGATAGGCAAACATACCGGCGGATTTACACCGTTCAATTTCGAGATTACTGATAAAGTTAAAGACGGAAATAATTTTGTAGTTGTTAAAGTTGACGATACGCGCAAGCGCGACGGCGTTCCAACGGTCAATACGGATTGGTGGAATTACGGCGGCATTACAAGAGACATTGATCTTATAGAAGTTCCGGAAATTTTTATACGCGATTATTTAATCCAGCTTGGTAAAGGATCGAATGACGAAATACGCGGCTGGATACAATTGGACGGGAAATCATTCCCGCAGGAAGTTCATATTAAAATTCCGGAAGCGGGAGTCGACAAAATTGTAAAGACCGATGATTACGGCTATACCCCCTTCAGCATCAAAGCCAAATTAACGTTGTGGTCGCAGGAGAATCCAAAGTTGTATAATGTAACTATAGCGTCCTCTGCCGACACGGTTAAAGATAAAATTGGTTTCAGAACCATCGAAGCGAAAGGAACAAAAATTTTACTGAACGGCAAGCAGACTTTTCTGAGAGGAATTTCGATTCATGAAGAAGCTCCATTTAGAAACGGCAGAGCATACTCTAAGGAAGACGCCGACACTTTGTTAAGCTGGGCAAAACAGCTTGGCTGCAACTTTGTGCGTCTTGCGCATTATCCTCACAACGAAAACATGATTCGCGAAGCCGAGAAAATGGGAATTCTGGTTTGGTCGGAGATTCCGGTTTACTGGACAATTCTTTGGGATAATGCTCTTGTGAGAGAAAATGCGGCTAACCAGCTTAAAGAAGAAATAAGCCGCGATAAAAACCGCGCTCCAATAATATTATGGTCGATCGGAAATGAAACTCCCCGCGGCGACGACCGCCTTCTTTTCCTTAAAACACTTTCCGACGAAGCTCATGCAATAGACTCTACACGTTTGGTAACCGCCGCAACGGAAACTCATTACATTAATTCTAACACCATAATGATTGACGACCCCCTTGGAAAATATTTGGATGTTCTTGGCTGTAACGAGTATATCGGCTGGTACGACGGTCTGCCTTCTAAAGCCGACACAATAAATTGGAAAAGCGATTACGACAAACCGCTGGTAATGAGCGAATTCGGCGGAAGCGCAAAATACGGCTACCATGCCGATACATTAACCGTCTGGTCCGAAGAATACCAGGCTAATCTTTACAAACACCAGATTAATATGCTAAAGAGAATCTCGTTCCTGCAAGGAATGACGCCGTGGATATTAATGGATTTCCGTTCGCCGAGGAGAGTGCTGCCCGGTATTCAGGATTTCTTCAACCGCAAGGGATTAATATCCAACAAAGGAGAAAAGAAAGAAGCGTTTTATATTTTGAGAGATTTTTATAAATCTTTTGTAGAGTAAAAATTCATGCTTCACTTTTTTAGAAAAGAAAAGTAGTTTTAATAATGTAAATGTTGATCAATATCTCAAAAAATATAAACAACATGAAAAAATTACTTTTGGTTTTTGCGTTTGCATTGATTGCAACAGCTAATTCAATCGCCCAATTCGGCTCGCAGGATTCCGGCGGCAAGCTCTCGCCATATCAAGCATGCTACGATGTAAAGTTTTATGATATTAATTTAAGAATCGATCCTGCCGATAAAGCCATCGGCGGTTTTACGATTATGAAAGCTGCTGCTGTAAGCGACTTCAATAAAATTTTAATTGATTTGGACCAGACATTTGCAATCGACAACGTTCAGATGATCGACGGAAATAATTATGTCGATTTAAAGTTTACTCACGACAGCGGCAAAGTATGGATTGATTTTCCACACGCAATTAAAAGCGGCGAAGCTTTTTCGACGAAGATTACTTATGCCGGAATCCCACGCGTTGCAAAACGCCCACCTTGGGATGACGGATTTGTCTGGCAAAAAACTAAAAGCGGAATTGACTGGGACGGCGTTACTTGCGAAGGAGGCGGCGCAGATATCTGGTGGCCGTGTAAAGATCATCCTTCCGATGAACCTGATTCCGTCGCGCTCCATTATACCGTTCCAGGAGATTTGATTTGCGTTGCCAACGGCAAAATGAAATCCGTTATTGATAACAACGACGGCACAAAAACATGGAATTGGTTTGTATCAACTCCAATTAACAACTATTGCGTTACTTTTTATTTAGGTCCTTACAAAGAAATTAAATACGAATACACAAGCATTGACGGAACCAAATTTCCTTTTGATATTTATTGTCTGCCCGAGAATTATGAAAAAGCAAAAGAGCACTCTCCGCAATTTCTAACGCACATGAAAGTAATGGAGGAACTGTGCGGGCCGTATCCGTTCCGTGCAGATAAATATGCCGTCGTAGAAGCGCCATACCTTGGAATGGAACACCAAACTGCAATTGCATACGGTTACGGCTGGAAGGACATGCCGCAGTTTAATTTCGATTGGCTTCACCAGCACGAATTTTCTCACGAGTGGTGGGGCAACCTTGTAACGGCAAAGGACTGGAGCGATTTCTGGATTCACGAAGGAATCGGAACATACATGCAGCCGCTTTACCTCGAAAAAGTTTTCGGCAAGGATCAATACTTTGCTTA